>JBBTDS010000188.1:0-15195 GCA_038060875.1 Acidobacteriota bacterium
CGCGCGGCGATTCGGTCCGCTGTGCCGCCGGAGGCCACGGAGGCCATCAGCTATCGGATGCCCATGTTCAAGTACAAAGGACTGCTGCTGGGGTTCGCCGCGTTCTCGAACCATTGCAGTTTGTTCCCTGGTTCGTCTGTGATAGAAGCGTTCAAGCACGAACTCAAGGGCTTCCACACATCCAAAGGCACCATCCGCTTCCCTGTGGACAAGCCTCTGCCGGCTGCTCTTGTGAAAAAGCTGGTGAAGGCGCGGATCGCGGAGAAGGAACACAAGAAACAGCGTTGATGGGGCGGCTTTCCCCGGACGAGAGGTTTCATGAGACGGGTTCTAGTCCTTCAGGATCTCCCGCGCGGCGTTGTGACCCGGAGCGCCCATGCTGCCGCCGCCGGGGTGGGCGGCGGAAGACGAAATTAGTGAAAGCGTAGCCTGTCACCGAAATTGTCTACAATCGAGGGAATGTCGCTGGTGGTGGTTGGCTCGGTGGCTTATGACGGCGTGGAGACGCCGCGCGGGCGGGTGGAGCGGATGCTCGGCGGCTCCTGCACCTATTTCGCGCTGGCGGCCAGCTACTTTACCCGGGTGGGGATCGTCGCCGTGGTCGGCGATGACTTCGAGCCCGCCGACGTCGCCTTCCTGGAGAGCCGCGGCATCGACCTCGCCGGGCTGGAGCGCGCGCCGGGGAAGACCTTTTTCTGGTCGGGCGTCTACTCGGCCGATATGAACGACCGCACCACGCTGCGCACCGACCTGAACGTCTTCGCCGACTTCCAGCCGAAACTGCCGCCGCACTACCGCAGCCAGCCCTACCTGCTGCTGGGCAACATCCAGCCCGCGTTGCAGCGCGCGGTCCGCGCCCAGATGAACTCGCCGCGCCTGGTCGGCGGCGACACGATGAACTACTGGATCAACAACACGCGGGCGGAGCTAATGGAGGCGCTGCGCGAGTGGGACCTGCTGCTGATCAACGACAGCGAGGCGCGGCAGCTCTCCGGCCAATCGAACCTCCGCCGCGCCGCCCGGAGCATTTTCCAGATGGGGCCGCGCATGCTGGTGATCAAACGCGGCGAGCACGGCGCCATCCTGTTCGACGGCGACGATCACTTCGCCGCTCCCGGCTACCTGCTCGAGGACGTGATCGATCCCACCGGCGCGGGCGACTCCTTCGCCGGCGGGTTCTTCGGCTACCTGGCCGAGCGGGGCCACGACGCGAAGGAACTGCGCCGGGCGGTCATCTACGGCTCGGTGCTGGGGAGCTTCTGCTGCGAGCAGTTCGGCGTGGACCGTTTTCGCACCCTCACCCGCCCGGAGATCGATGCCCGTTTCCACGAGTTCAAGGCGTTCACGGAGTTCTAAGCCCCGCGAGACCGCGGCCCGCCCGCGCCTGGACGTCGTGCTCGCCGCGGTTGCGCTGGCCGCCCTGAGCGCTGCCGCGGTCACCTACGTCCACTCCAGGGGCTGGCTCACCTGCTACGGCGACGCCGAAGCGCATCTGAACATCGCCCGCCGCATCCTCGACTCGCGCACGCCCGGCTACGAGCAGTTCGGCACCGTCTGGCTGCCGCTGCCGCACGCGCTGATGCTGCCGCTGGTGCGCGATGACCGCCTATGGCTGAGCGGCCTGGCGGGCGCAATCCCCTCCGCCCTCTGCTTCGTGCTGGCCGGCACGTTCCTGTTCGCCGCCGTGCGCCGCCTCTACGCCAACGGCGCCGCGGCCACGGCGGCCGCCTGCCTGTTCGCGCTGAACCCGAACCTGCTCTACCTGCAATCGACCGCGATGACCGAGCCGGTGTTCCTGGCCGCGCTGGCGGCGCTGCTCTATTTCACCGTGCGGTATAAGGAGACGCGGTCGCTGTGGACGGTGCTCGGTGCGGCCCTCGCCTCGCTGGCCGGCTCGCTCACGCGTTACGAAGGCTGGTTCCTGATCCCGTTCGTTACGCTCTTCTTCCTGCTGGCGGGCGGCGAACGGCGCTGGCGCGCCGCCATTCTGTTCGGCGCCCTGACCTCGCTGGGGCCGCTCTACTGGCTGGCCCACAACTGGTGGTATTACGGAAACTTCCTGGAGTTCTACAACGGACCCTTCTCGGCCCACGCTATCTACCAGCGCAGCCTGGCGACGGGCATGGCCCGCTACCCCGGAGACCACGACTGGGCCAAGGCCTGGCTGCAACTGCGCTCGGCCGCCGAACTGTGCGCCGGGCAGCCGCTGGTTTGGCTGGGCGTTGCCGGCGGGGCCGCCGCGCTCTACCGGCGCGCGTTCTGGCCGCTGGCGCTGCTGGCGCTGCCGCCGCTGTTCTATGTCTGGAGCGTTCACTCTTCGGCAACGCCGGTCTTCGTGCCGCACCTTTGGCCGAACAGCTACTACAACACGCGTTACGGGATGGCGCTTTTCCCACTGCTGGTGCTGGCCGCCTCCGCTCTGGTGGCGGTGGCCCCGCTGCGCATCCGCAGGCTGGCCGCGCTGCTGGTGGTTGCCGCCGGCGTGTCGCCGTGGCTGGCCTACCCCCGGGCCGAGAGCTGGATCTGCTGGAAGGAATCCCAGGTCAACTCGGAGGCCCGGCGCGCCTGGATGGCGGAGGCGGCCGAGTACTTCAAGAGCGCCTGGCGGCCTGGCGAGGGGATTTTCCTTACCTTCAGCGAAATGGCGGGCGTCTTGCGCGCCGCCGGCGTGCCGCTCCGGATGAGCCTGCACGAGGACAACCAGATCCACTGGCTGGCCGCCGCGGCCCGCCCCGACCTGTTCCTCTGGGAGAAGTGGGCGATCGGCGTCTCCGGCGGCAGGGTCTCGACCGCGATGCTGCGGCTGGAGAAGACCGGACCGCGATATGATCGTGTGAAAACCATCACCGTGAAGGGAGGACCGGTCATCGAGATATACCGGCGGGCCCCGCCCGAGCGCCAACCATGAGAATCCCGTTCACCAAGGCGCACGGCGCCAGGAACGACTTCCTGCTTACCTGGGCCAACGATGCGCCGCGCGAGAAGCTGCCCGAGGCCGCGCGGGCCATCTGCGACCGCCATAGCGGAATTGGGGCCGACGGCTGGATTCTGGTGCGCCCCAACTGCGAGCAACCCGCCGGCTACGACGCCGCGATTCGCCTGTTCAACGCCGACGGCAGCGAAGCCGAGATCTCCGGCAACGGAACGCGCTGCGCGGCGGCGTTCCTGATCGACACCGGCCTGGTCGCGGACGAGGTGCGCATCCTCACCGGCGCCGGCATCAAGCACCTGCGCCTGCTGGAGCGCCGTGATCTCGATTACCGCTTCGAGATGAACATGGGGCGGCCGGCCTGGCGCGAGGACCAGTTGCGGCTCGCGCTCCCGCTGGGCGCCGGCCCGCGCGAGGTGGCCGTGCTCGACGTTGGCAACCCGCAGTGCGCCGTGTTTGTCGAGGAACTCACGTCCGATTGGAAGACGACGGCGGCTGAGATCGAGGCGCACCCGTTCTTCCCCCGCCACACCAACGTCTCCTTCGTGCGGCCGGTGGACGCGCACACGCTGGAGGTGAGGTTCTACGAGCGCGGGGTGGGCGAGACGATGAGCTCGGGCACCGGCTCGACGGGCGCGGTGGTGGCCGCCATCCTGCGCGGCGTCGCCGCCAGCCCGGTCCGTGTCCTGACGCCGGCCGGCCCGCTGGACCTTCGCTGGGAAACCGACGTGTTCTTGACCGGCCCGGCCGAAATCGTGGCCGGAGGGGAATTCTACTGGTAACAAGAGAGGAATCGAATGCAGCAGCAACTCGAGCAAAGGATACGCAGCCGCACCGCCCGGGTGGGCGTAGTCGGTCTGGGCTATGTCGGCCTGCCGCTGGCGGTGGAATTCGCCAAGGCCGGCTTCACCGTGACCGGCATCGACATCGGCGAGGAGAAAGTCGCCAAAGTCAATGCCGGCGAGTGCTATGTACTCGATGTGCCCGCCGCCGTGCTGCGGCCGCTGGTGGAGGCCGGCAAACTGCGCGCGACCGCCGATTTCTCCGTGCTCACCGAACTGGACACGGTGAACATCTGCGTGCCCACGCCGCTGCGCAAGACCAAGGACCCGGACATGAGCTACATCGACGCCGCCTGCCGCGAGATCGCGCGCTACCTTCATCCGGGCATGCTCATCATCCTGGAATCCACGACTTATCCCGGCACCACCGACGAGTTCGTGCTGCCGATGCTGGAGAAGCCCGGCCTTAGCGTGGGCCAGGAGTTCTTCCTTTGCTTTTCGCCCGAGCGCGTTGACCCGGGCAATCCCAAATACCAGACGGTCAACATCCCGAAGGTGGTCGGCGGCATTACCCCGCGGTGCACGGAACTGGGCGCGCTGTTCTACGCCCAGGCGCTGGGGACGGTGGTGCCGGTCAGCTCGACCAAGGTGGCCGAGATGGTCAAGCTGCTGGAGAACACCTTCCGCATGATCAACATCGGCCTGGCGAACGAGATGGCGCTGATGTGCGACCGCATGGGCATCAACGTCTGGGAGATCATCGACGCGGCCGCCACCAAGCCGTTCGGCTTCATGCCGTTCTACCCGGGGCCGGGTCTGGGCGGCCACTGCATCCCCATCGACCCGTTCTATCTTTCCTGGAAGACCAGGCAGGCCGGCATCGAGGCGCGCTTCATCGAGCTGGCCGGCTACATCAACGGCCAGATGCCGCTGTTCGTCGTCGAGAAGGTGCAGAACGCGCTGAACGATCAGGCCAAGCCGGTGCGCGGCTCGCACATCCATATCATGGGGGTCGCGTACAAGCGGGACATCGACGACCTGCGCGAGTCGCCGGCGCTGGACATCATGCACCTGCTCCAGAAGCGCGGCGCGCGCGTCAGCTACAGCGATCCGTACGTCGGCCGCCTGGCGGTGGACGGGCTGGAGCTTGCGGCCGAGCCCATGGAAGAGGCCGCGGCCGCGGCTGACTGCGTGGTGATCGTCACCGACCACACCGCCTTCGATTACGCTGCGCTCGTCGATAGCGCCCGGCTCATCGTGGACACGCGCAACGCGCTGAAGCGCTTCCGGTCGGAGAAGATCGTGAGGCTGTAGCCCCTAGCCAGAGCGGCCGGGCGAATTACGAGTGGTGGCTAGCGGCCTTGGCAACTTTGGCTTCGACAGATCGCAGCCCAGCAATCGCCGCTTCAGCACCTAGGACTAAAGACCACAATTTCGTCTCGGAATCGCGATAAAGGGCGGTCGCAAGCTCCACCTCGGCCGAAAGATCTTCCCGCTTCTCCAGAACAGCCTTGGGGACGGGTAAACCGAACAGAGTGGCCTCATTGAAGCGAGGGTGGTGCCCACCTTCCTGCGCCGCAGCGAGGATAGCCTGGACCTGCGCGGATAGGAGGAACGGCACCAAGAACGAGATTGGTCGCTCATCAATGGAGCGCAGAACAAAAAACTCTGTCGAGCAGACCAACGCCACATCTGATCGCCAATTTGGTATTCGAGCATCGACAAAAGCAACCTGTCGCAAGTATGGGCGGAGCCTCGAGATGATCACATCACCAACCCTCACGCACTTCTTCGCACTGCCTATCTGGTTGCGGTCGACAGGCGTTTTCGCGCTGATGACTAAGCCTTCGCGAGCATCTGACGTGTCAAGGATAATGGCCTGTGTAATTGCGTCTGTTCCCGGCCCCACGATCATTCGGGCGCTTTCCGCAACGCGGCTGAGGGCTACTGAAAGCAGGTCACCATCTGCCAGCAATAGGCTCCCGCGCCGGGGGTCATACCGCTCGGGGGCCAGCACGTGCCCGCGTGCAAGTTCGCTCACCCGTTTGACTGTAAAATACGCCATGGTTCATCTCACCGCCAGAGTCTGCTCGTAGTCCTCGAAGCCTTGCAGAATATCGTTGAAATCGTGGTCCCACCTGTCCCAAGCTGAGCCATCTTCGGGCGCACCGTCGCGAACGATCGGCTGGCCTTTGGAGTTCTTGCCGTCGCGCTCGCTGATCGCGAAGAAGATCGTCCGCGCATCATGGGCTCGTTCTCCTGGCTGATTTTTTAACCCGAACAAAATGCTTGCCTTCTGATGCGTGTGCGGAAGGAACGTGTGCCTGCCCAGACCAACGACAGCAAGCGGCTGTACCTTCTTAAGCAGCCAATCCCGCACGTATTGGAACGAATCTACTGCGAACTTATTGTGCGGCAGAACGATCGCGAGTCTGCCGCCCGGCCGTAGCAGATCAACACAGCGCTCAAGGAAAAGGACGTCACGTTCGATTCTGTCGTGACGCTTCGACAAGGCATACTGGCTGAGCAGTTCGTTCTCACGCACTTCTCCGGCGAATGGCGGGTTGGTCATAATCAAATCGAAGCCCTTGTGGTTGCGCCTGCGGCTCCGAACGACATCTTCGATGGCCAGGGATGGCCCATTAAACAGGTCGCCCGCATGGGGTTTGAGCAGACTATTGAGCCGGAGGATATTGGAACCATCCCCGCCTGCCAAAATCATTAGAGCCTTCGCTACCCTCACAGCACGAGCATCTATGTCGAAACCCCAGAGGTTAGTGGCGCAGTACTGACTGGTGTCCTCGTCAGCCACCGCGCCCTTTCGACGGAGGTGCTCAAGAGTGTGAATCAGGAAACCGCCCGAGCCACATGCCGGGTCTAATACGACGTCCGAGGCGCCGGGTTTCATCATACGCACGCAGAAATCGACAACGTGTCTCGGTGTGAAATACTGGCCCTTCGAACCCTTTGCCGTGCGGCTTACAAGGAATTCGAAGAAGTTGTCCATGACCTCCAGGCCGCTCGTTGCGATTGTGTGTGGCGCCATTGCCTGCACGCACACCTCTAAGTGCTGCGGCGTCAGGAGGGGCAGAGGGGAAGAATCAAGGACACCCGGCCAGGCATCCGCCGCCTCGCGTAGCAGGGTCGTGATGGAACGGAAAGTCTCGTCGGCGGTCTTTTGCATGTGAAAGCGACCCGGCTTGGCGTTGCGCTCGTCCCAGACCTTCGCAATCAGGAGTTTGAAAATCTCTTCGAATTCGTCCTCGCCAGAGTTGGCCAACACCAGCTCTTCAAGTCGCATGAACAGCGATTCGAAATCACCAACGCGGTTTACGTGCCGTTTCGCCACCTTCGATTTCGCTCCACTTCCAGTTTACAACGAACAGCACCCCGTATCAAGACGCCAGACGGGCGTCGCCGGAAATACGATTTTGGTATGCATAAGCTCTATGCTGCAGGATTGCCATGAGGGTTCCCCGATTTCAACGGCCCACATGGCATACCAGAACGGAATATTTGGCAATCGCGATGTCTGGCGCACGTAATCCCTTATACATGGAGTTCATCGCTCGACTGCGTCGAGCCAGAAAAGCCAAAGGCTTGAAACAGAGAGACCTCGGCTTGATGCTGAACAAGCCGCAGGCGTTCGTTTCCAAGGTCGAAACCTGCGAACGGCGGTTGGATTTCGTCGAAGGTGCACAGTGGTGCTTGGCGCTGGGGATAAGACTCGAGGACGTTATGCCGCCTGCCCTGAAAGCGGCCATGCGCCGGGATTCCCTCGATGCTGAAGCCGACCGAAGGACTGCCGATGTCTCAATCAAACCGGATCTCAAACGCGACTTTTGATTGTCTTCGAAACGAACTCAAACCACTGGTTGGTATTCAGTTTAGAATCCTCAGCCTCCCTCTGAAGGCACTCAAAGCGTTCGAACCCTCGCAGGTTGGGACCATCGTGGGCACGCTCATGGATGCGTCCATACCCGACCTTGATGATATTCCGCAAGTTGGGCTGACGAAACACGAGGGTATTTTGGGTGACCGCGAGGGCTATTCTGATTACAGGCACCGTTCGGGCTTGCGGGTGGAACTCAAGCTCCTGTACATCGACAATCCGACCCTGGAGATGAAACGACCTCCAACCAGGCGCGAGCCGTCGGCCCGGTTGACGCAGAAAGTCACCGTGAAGAACGTGAACCCTGCAACTGATGCCATGCTGCTGATTGCATATAGGCTCGAACCGCAACCCGACAACCCGTCGTTGGTCAGCCCGACCATCTTCGACTTCGAAGTGTTTTCGATGATTGAATTGGTCGAAGCACGCGACCAACGCCTCCTTGCGTGCGGTGGGCGGTGGTTCGGGGATTACGAAACGCTCACGATTCTCAGTAAGGCCGGAAGGGCGAAAATGAGGGCGGGACTGCCGCTCGACCCCACCTCGTACGGCCGGAAGGAATCGGAAGGGAAGGACTACAATGAGGACACGAACTTCGGCAAACTGCAGCGCATCCCGCAGGCCGCTCTTAGTGCATTCCTGCGGAAAGCAAAACAGGCTGCACTCAGTGCTCCAGTTGCCGATAGAGGTCGCGGATCTTGATACCAGTCTTGAGGAACCGCTCGGTGGCCGCCCAGGCCTGCCGGTTACGCCGGCGCTCCTGGATGACTTCCTCCAAAGCCCGTTCGATCGTCTCGGTTTCGGTGCCGGCCCCCAACAGCCTCTGTGCCCGGCTGAGCTTGTTTTGGTCCAGGCGCACATGCTTGTGGACCATCTGTCGCCTTGCGCTGCCCATGGTGCTCGAGTCCCCTTTGTAAGGCTAGCATGAACATAGTGGGGCCGATTATGTACATCACTCCTGGAGTACCATAAGAAGTCAATGACACTCACTGGTCATGCTGTCGCGTTTTTGCTGCTGCCCGTTTTGCTGGCGGCCCAGCAGCAGCCGCAACTGGTCTGGGAAGGGCAGGTGGATGGGCAGAGCATCCTGCGCGTGCGCGGCAACCGCATCGACATTGAGGATCAGCGCGGCCTGCCGGTGCAGCGCCAGCGCTTCCGCTTCTTCGAGCGGCTGCCGGAGTCGCACCAGACGGTGCAGATGGAGGTCGTGGAAGGCCGTGGTCGGGTCCGCATCCTGGAGCAGCCGCGCCAGGAGAACAACTACACGCTATCGGTGGGGATCGACGACCACCAGGGCGGCAGCTCGTTCTACTCGCTGGCCTTCCACTGGCGCTCCGGGCGCGGGTTTCTGGGCCCGCCGGAGCCGGCGCGTTCCGCCGGTCCTGGCGAGCGCCTGTGGTGGAGCGGGCGCGTGGATGACGAGGTCATCGTGAGCTGCCGCGGGAGCGAGTGCGAGACCGAAGCCAACCGCGGTGCGCCTGTCAGCCGCGACCGCTTCCGCTTCAGCCGCGCGCTGCCCGGCCAGCGCGTGCTGGTCAGCCTCGAGGAGACCGAGGGGCGCGGCGAGGTGCGGTTGCTCGAACAGCCATCGGATGAGAACGGTTACACGGCCCGGGTGCTTATTCGCGATCGTCAGGGCGGTGCCGGCGACTATTCGTTCACGCTGAGCTGGGCGCGGCCTTCGCGCGAGGAACCGGCGATCGCCCGCCGCGGGCTGATCTGGAGCGGACGCGTCGATGGCCACGTACGGGTGATCGTGGAAGGCGACCGCGCCTGGAGCGAGGTCCTCGGCGGCGGCCCGGTCGAAGCTGAGCGAGCTACCTTCTCCCGCGCGCTGCCGCGGCGCAACAGCCCCGGCGCCACCGTGCGCAAGCTGCGCGGGCGCGGGCGGGTGGAGATCGTCGAGTACCCCTCCAGTCGCAACGGCTACCGGCTGGTGTTTGAGGTCAGCGACCCCGGCGGCGGCGCCGGCGACTACGAGGTGGAGGTGGGCTGGTGAGCGGCGGGGTCAGCCCTCGGGCGGAAGCACTCGCCAGGTGAATGACCGGAACTCAGCCAGCCGGGCGAAGTCACGTTTGTTGGCCGTGAATAGGACGGCGCCTGTACGCACGGCGCTGATCGCAATCAGGGCGTCGTTGGTGAGGCGGCCACGCCCGATCTGCTCAGAGCCGTACTTCTGGGCCAACTGAGACAGGACCCGGCCCGTCTGCACCCAATCATTCAGATTCGGCGCCAGCAGGCGGTTGACGCTTCGGAAGTCGCGATCCAGGCGTTGGATGACGGTCTGATCCTTGGGTCGTGTCCCGGCGTAGAGTTCTTCAAGCACGACCGCACTCAGCCATACCAAGGCGCCGCGCGCGAGCGACCGCAGAGCCAGCCGGACGTGGTCTTCCTGTCGCAGTGCGGCAACGTAGACGGAAGTATCCAGCAAAACGGGCTGCACTCAGCCTTCCAGCTTGCCGTAGACGTCGCGGATCTCGATGCCGCTCTTGAAGAAGCGCTCGGTGGACGCCCACGCCAGCCGGTTCCGCCGGCGCTCCTCGATCACTTCTTCCAAAGCTCGCTCGACCGTCTCGGTTTCGGTGCGGGCCCGTAAGGCTCTCCGTGCACGCGTGAGCTTGTCTTGGTCCAGCCGGAAGTGCTTATGAACGATCTGTCGTCCTGCGGTACGCATGGGGTTCGACTCCGCGCTTCCAGAATAGCGCGCATGAACATTTCCTGGTTGATTGTGTACATCCTGCCTCAAGGGAGGAGCCGCTAGCCCGCCTGCCGCTGTGGAAGTGCGCTGGCAACTCACCCGCCGCCTGCTTCTACTTGGAACCCTTCCTGTTCGGCCGCTTCAGCCAGGCGATGGTCAAAACAAACGAAGGGCCGCTTTCGAGGGCGCTCGCCCGACCACACCAGGGCTGCGGCCAGTTGGAACGCGCCGGCGGCTCGGAGCACGTGACGCTGCAACAACAGTTCAGCCAGTTCGCGGACGCGCGCGGCCGGCAGCACTTCCACCCACTGCTTCCGCAGCGCCGCCAGGCGGTGCGCTGCCCTGTCAAAATCCTGCCGGCTCATGTCGCCGTCGCGAGCCAAGCGGTGAAGATCTCCCAGCATCTCCACCGGTGTGCCCCACCACACGGCAACACATTTGCTCTTCAACGCCGTTCTGGCCACGGCGCTTCCGGGCTGGCTGGCGCACAGCGGCGCCAGCACGCTCGAATCCCAGAAAGCGTCAACCTTCCTCACGCTCCGCCCCGAGGGCAGCTCGTATCTGGTCCGGCTGGACCTGGGGCGCGGGCAAGGCGAAGAACGCTCTCCAGTCGGGTGGCTCTACCGGCAGCCGCAGTAAACCCTGGGCCGCAAGCCCGGACAACTCTTCGTCCATCTGCCCGGACTCCGGCAGCGGCGCCAGCCGGGCTACTGCCACGTTGCGTTGCCGGATGACAATCTCCTCGCCGCGCCGCACCCGCTTGAGATAGGAGCTCAAATGCCCACGGAGCTCGGCGACGCTGACGTTGAGCATGACATGTACATTATGTACAGAACCGGCGGCCGCAGGCAAGGGCAGCGGGGGTAATCAGCCGCCGTCGCGTGCAGCGGTTTGCCGCACACCGTCGGCGAGAAGGATGCACGAGAGCACGCAGAACCAGGCCATGCACGCGACGGTCGCCAGATACTCCGGCGCGAAGCTCGGTCTGGTCCCGGGGCCGATGCTGCGTTGGGCCACAACCGCCGCCGCTAGCACCACAATGGACAGGATTCCCAGAAGGCGCTGGCCTCGCCGGGCCAGCCTGGCTGCAAGGCCGAGAAGCCAGGCGGTCACAGCCAGCAGGGCGCTGTACTCAAAGACGAAGCTCGACTGGCGTCCGGTGGTGATGTCATCCAGGGCGAGATAGGCCAAGGCGATGGCCATCAGTGTGACCGCTCCGTACACCGCCACCGCTCAGCCCTCCGAATTCACAAGCTGGATGAGGGCCTGGATGTAACCGAAGGCGAAGGCGAAAGCCTGGCGGCCGCCCACGTCTCCCTCGATGCGCGGCACGTGGTCGGGCATGATCATCCCGTCGTAGCCCACTTCCTTGTAGACCCGCATTGCCTGGATCATGTTCACGTCGCCGTCGTCGGGGTAGGTCTCCTGGAAATTCAGGAAGCGCCCCTTGATGTTGCGGAAGTGGACGTTGAAGATCTTCTTCCGCGTGCCGAAGTAGCGGATCACGTCGAAGATCTCGCGGCCGGGGTCCTGAAGGCTCTCCGAGACCGTCCCCTGGCAGAAGTTCAGCCCGTGATATGAGCTGGGGTTGATCTCGATGAAGCGCTTCAGTCCCGTGGCCGTGCCGAGCACGCGGTGGACGCCGCGGAAGCCCTTGTCGTCCGGCATGGCCGGGTCGTGCGGATGGCAGGCCATGCGCACCTTGTGTTCCTCGGCCACCGGAATCACCCGCTTCAGGAAGTAGGTAATCCGCTCCCACATCATATCGGCGCCGACCGGTCCGGCCTGCGTGAGCGGCGGTTCCTGCTTGGCCTGGTCGTAGACGAAGGTGCTGTAGCGGGAGCCGCCGCGGCCCGGCGTGGACTCGGTCCGCACCACGCCAAGAATGGTCATGTTGTACTTCAGCGCCGGGATGCCGGCCCGGGCCGCGTTGCGGATCATCTGGCAGACGTCGTCGATCTCGCGGTCGCGCTCGGGGCTCTTGCCCAGCATGATGTTGGGCAGCTCGCCGCGGTCGATGTAACTGGAGCTGAGCGGCAGCGGGACCATGTCCAGCTTGATGCCAAACGACTCCACCCGCTCCCGCAGCCGCGTCAGGCCTTCAACCGACCACTGCTCATCGAGCTTGCGCGACGGCAGTGAGCTACAGATGTGGTTGACCCCGAAGCCGGCCAGCACGCGCAGGATGTCGTCGGAATGCCCATGCTGGGTGCCGGCTTTCATGAGCGCCTTTCTGGGAGCGCTCTTCGCCTGGGGTGGCCCGGCCAGCGCTGCGCCGGCGGCGGCGGTTTGAATAAAGTTGCGGCGGTCCATATCCCCTAGATGAGAACACATCTCGGACGGAAGCTCAACCCTCCGGGCTGAAGTCCGCGCCACGGGTGGCGCACACTCAGGGGGCAAAACCGATACGCCGGATCAGGTCAAGGTAGCGAGGGTCGCCGCGGACGGGGTCCAGCGGGGGCCAGACCTTGAGACCGGCCACGTAGTTCGAGCGCTCCTGATAGCATTTTTCCAGCCACTCAAACATCGCGTCGTGGTTGCCGAGGCCTGCCTCGATCCAGAAGACGGTCGCGGGCGGAACGTACTGCCGCGTCGAGAGCCGCGTCAACTCCCGTAGCAGTGCTCGCGCTTCCGTGGTGCGGCCCGCCAGGGCATAGGCTTCCCCCAGAAGCCCGAGAATAGCCGGACTTCGGCCGGACACCCTGGCGGCTCTTTCGAGCGTCGCGATGGCTTCTTCAAATCGGGACTGGTTGGTATAGGCCTGGCCGAGCTGCCAGAGCGCCCACACGAAATCCGGGTCCGTCTCCAGCACCCTCCGGTAATGCTGGATGGCGTCATCGTAACCGTCGCGCGAGCGCGAACATCCACCCCACCTGCGTATTCACAATGGCCGATAGCGGGTCCAGTTCCCGGGCGCGTTGGGCTTCGCGGAGCGTCTCGGCCGTCCGGCCGGTGTACACCAGATAGCTGGCGTACCAGGTGCGAGCCGGCGCGTAGCTCGGGTTGAGTTCGATCGCCCGCCGAAAACTCTGCTCGGCGCCGGACCAGTTCCAGTCGTAGAGCCTGGCGAAGGCCAGGGCGGCGTGGGCTTCCGCGAGCTCGCCGTCGATTTCGAGCGCCTTGGAGGCCGCCGCGATGGCGAGCGGACGTGTGACTGAAGGCGGCTGCGAACCGACGAGGTTGGTCCCAAGCTGGTTGTAGCAATCCGCCAGACCTGCATACGCCGGGGCGTAGGCGGGGTCCTCCTCCAGGGCGGCGCGGAAGTAGGCAATGGCCTGCTTGACCGATTCCTCCGATCGCTTGTTCCAGTGATGCCGGCCCCGCAGGTAGGCCTCGAAGGCCTTGCGGTTGACGGGGCGGGCAGCGGCCAGGCGCGCCTTCTCCGACGGGGAGAGCTGGACGCCGATCTCGTGGGCGATGGTCCGAGCTACTTCGCTGTACAGGCTGGGGATGTCGCGTAGGTCGCGGTCATAGGTTTCCGCCCACAGGTGTTCGTCGTTGGCCGCGCGGATGAGCTGCGCGCGGATCTGCACCCGGTCGCCGGCCCTGATGACCGAGCCCTCCACCACTACGTCCACTTTTAGCTCGCGGGCTATTTCCGGCAGTGGCCTTTTGGCGCCCTTGTAATGCATGGCGGTGGTGCGTGAGATCACCCGGAGGGTCTTGATCTTGGCCAGGTCGCCGATCAGCGCCTCGGTCAGCCCGGCCGCGAAGTACTCCTGTTCGGGATCGCCGGACAGGTTCTGGAGCGGCAAAACCGCCAGCGATTTCGCCAGCGGCGTGGCCGCGCCTCCAAATCGCAGATAGAAAAGCGTGCCCGCGGCAGCCACGACTATTGCCGCCGCCACGACGGCGGTCCGGGCGCCGAACCGCCGCCGGCGACCCTCCGCTGCTTCAGGTAGGACTGGAAGAGCCGGTTCCGGCGCCTCTGCCAGGACCTCTCCCACAAAACGGTAGCCCCGCTTGGGAACGGTTTCGATGTACGGCCCCCCGCCGTTATCGCTTCCCAGGGTCTTTCGCAGCAGCGAGACGTTGTGGGCCAGGTTGCTCTCTTAAAAGCGCTTGAATGACAACGGCTTGGCCACTCTTACAAATCTTACAGAAAAACTTCAACTTTTTCCCAAGACTTCGCAGCCCGGCTTCCGTACCCTATGAGCGGCGTGCCCCAGTCTCGGGGACCCCTTCGCCAAGCCGGGGCATTACGCAAGTTCTGACTACAACTTGGATAGGAGCACAAACATGAAGAGGCTTTCACATGTATTCCTGGTTGCACTGGGCCTTGCCCCGGCGGCGGCCGCGCAACTCACGAGCTTCGGAGTGATCGACTACCCCGGCTCCAGAGGCACCTTGGCGTTTGGGATTAACGACGCCGGCGACGTGGTCGGGCACTACCGGGATGAGCGGAATCTCTGGCATGGCTTATTGCTGAAAGCCGGCAGGTTCACCACGGTCGATTTTCCCGGCGCCGACCAGACCCTGGTGTACGGGCTCAACTCGAGCGGGGATATGACCGGAATGTACTTCGCGCCCGACGACCCCAAGCATTACGGCTGGGCCTTGATCGGCGGGCGCTTCATCACGATCGATCATCCCTTGCCGAACGACATGAGTTGCGGCACATGGATTGGCGACAGCGGCGAGGTCGCCGGGCACGTCCAGGAGAAAAACAACGCCTACCACGGCTACATATGGAAGGACGGCAAGTTCACTCTCTTTGAATTTCAACGCGGCGCAACATGGACTTGGTGGGACGGCCCCGCTGAGATCAACGCGGCGGGCGACCTTCTCGGCACTTATTCCGACGCCCGAGGCAAGCAGCGTGCGTTCCTGCTGCGCAAAGGCGCCTTTACTACTTTTGGCTCTATAGCAGGATTTGTGGGTGAGCGCGGTGGGG
>JBBTDS010000189.1:0-12547 GCA_038060875.1 Acidobacteriota bacterium
GGAACCAGCTTGGCGGCATGAGCCGCCCTCCTTCATATCTCGGCACTCTCAAGGTCTGATCAATAGAACAGGTATTTCCGCCACTGATCCTCACCCTTGCCCAGCAGCCGCATCAGGTGCCGGCTCGTGTGCAGGGTGAACGGGCGCGGCAGGCGCGCCAGCTTCATGCCCGCTTCCTCCGGCGTCCGGCCGCCCTTGCGGTTGTTGCAGGGGTGACAGCAGGCGACGAGGTTTTCCCACGCGGTCTCGCCCGAGCGCGAGCGCGGCACCACGTGATCCAGCGTCAGCTCCGCCGAGGGCAGCGTGCGCTGGCAGTACTGGCAGGTGTAACGGTCGCGCATCAGGATGTTCTTCCGCGACAGCGGGCGGTTCTGGCGCGGGATGCGCCGGTACTCCAGCAGCCGGATCACCGACGGCAGCTTCATCGCGCTGCGGACGGAGTGCACCAGGATGTAAGAGAACTCCTGCGGAGTGGCCACGCCCTTCAGGATCAGCACCAGGGCGCGGCGGGCGGCACAGATATTGATCGGCTCGTAGCTGGCGTTGAGTACCAGCACCGGCGTGTGCAGAGCGGCCCGCAACGGCATCTCAGGCGGCCTCCGTCACCGGTGGGAGCGGCGCCAGCGCGCCGGCTGCCCGGCGGTCCACCCGCGCCAGCGTGAGCAGGGCCACGTAGCGCGCGCCGGCGCTCTTCAGCGCGGCCGCGCAGGCGCTGGCGGTAGCGCCGGTGGTCATCACGTCGTCCACCAGCAGCACTCGCCGGCCGGCCACCGGCTGCCTTCGCCGGACACGAAACGCCGCGGCGACATTGGCGCGGCGGCCGGTGTTGCTCAGGCCCGCCTGGCTCGCCGTCGCCCGCCGGCGGCGAACGGCGTGGGTCACCCGCGTGCCGTAGCGGCGCGCGATCGCCGCCGCCAGCAGCGCCGACTGGTTGAACCCGCGCTGCCAGCGCCGCCGCCAGTGCAGCGGCACCGGGACGATGAGATCGAAGCGCTGGTCGCGGGGGATGGCCAGGGCCAGCAGCTCGCCCAGCGGCCCGGCCAGCGGCCGGACGCGGCCGTACTTGAACAGGTGGATCAGTTCCCGCAGTTTACCCTCGTAAACGCCGTAGCAGTAAGCAGCGTCGAAACCCCGCAGGCCGCGGCGGCACAGCGCGCACCGGCCCTCCTCGTCCAGCGGGTGCCGGTTCAGGAACGGCGTGCGACAGCAGACACAGAAATAGTCCGCAGCCAGCGGCTGGGGCTCGCTCAGGCATGCGTCGCAGACGGGGATGCGGGAAACGCCTGACAGCGGCCGCTTGCAGATCCGGCACTCATCCGGGAACAGCAGCCAGACCAGAGGCGCAGGAACGCTTCGCAGAGCGGAAGCCACGCCTGGCGGGACAAACCCCGCGAGCCATCGACTCGAGAAGACCCACCTCCAGTCTCAGCTTACAGTGTACACCACGGTGGGGGGCCGTGGCGTTCTGGTATCATCTCGCCTTATGGCAACCGCAATCGCCCGCCGCGATTTCCTGAAGGCCTCGGCGGCGGCCCTGGCCAGCCCGCTGGCCGCCGCGCCGCCGCGCCCGCCCAACTTCATCATGATCTTCGCCGACGACCTCGGCTACGGCGACCTCGGCTGCTACGGCTCCCGGCTGCGCACGCCCAACCTGGACCGCCTGGCCGCCGAGGGGATGCGCTTCACCCAGCACCTTTCGGCCAACCCGGTCTGTTCGCCCTCGCGGGCCTCGCTGATGACCGGCCGCTACCCCACCCGCGTCAGCGTGCCGCGGGTGTTGAATCCTAAGGACGTGACCGGCCTTCCCGACACTGAAGTCACCCTGGCCCAGGCCTTGAAGGCGCGTAACTATAAGACCATGTGCATCGGCAAGTGGCACCTCGGCCACCTGCCGCAGTACCTGCCCACCAGCCGCGGCTTCGACGAGTACTTCGGCATCCCTTACAGCAACGACATGGCGCCCACTCCGCTCGTGCGCAACACGGAAACCATCGAGGAACCGGCGAAACAGGCCACGCTGACCCCGCGCTACACCGAGCAGGCGCTGCGTTTCATCGACGGCGCCAAGGGCTCGCCGTTCTTTCTCTACTTCGCGCACACTTTTCCCCACATCCCGCTGCACGCTTCCGAGCGCTTCCGGGGCAAGTCGCCGCTCGGCCTTTACGGCGACGTGATCGAGGAGCTGGACTGGAGCGTGGGCGAGGTGCTCAACGCGCTGAAGAAGCGCGGCATCGACAACCAGACGCTGGTGATGTTCTCCAGCGACAACGGGCCGTGGTATCAGGGCAGCCCCGGACGGCTGCGCGGCCGTAAGGGGATGACCTGGGAGGGCGGCGTGCGCGTGCCCATGCTGGCGCGCCTGCCGGGCCGCATTCCCAAGGGCCGCGTCTGCCATGGGATTACCTCGACCATGGACATCTTCCCGACCGCGGCGCGGCTGTGCGATGTCCCGCTGCCGAAGAACCCGCTGGATGGCGTCGATATCTGGCCGCTGCTCACCGGCCAAAAGGCGGAGCTGGAGCGCGAGGCAATGCTGTATTTCGACAACGTGCACCTCCAGTGCGCGCGCTGGGGACGGTGGAAACTGCACGTCGCGCGCTACAACTCGGTGACTTTCAGCCCGGCGCCCGCCGGCGGACGCCTGAATCTCCCGCTGAATCCGCCGGAGCTTTACGATCTGGCCGCTGACCCAGACGAGAGCTACGACGTCGCTTCGGAGAATCCCAAGATCGTGGCCGAGATCCAGGCGCGTGTCGAGCGGCTGATGGCCACCTTCCCCGACGACATTCGCAAGGCGTACGCGGACACCAGGGCGCGTTCCGTGACGCCATACACTCCAGGCGCGTTGCCGCGGGCGCGGTCTTGAGGTGACAACCATGTTCATGAAGCTCGTGCTGTTTCTCGTCCCCGTACTGGCCACTGGCCAGGAGCCTGGGTTCGCTTCGCTGTTTGACGGCAAGACGCTGGACGGCTGGAAACTGGTCGCTGGTAAGGGTCCCGGCTACGTGGTCGAGGAGGGTGTCCTGCTGTGCCCGGCCGACGGCGGCGGCAACCTCTTCACCGCGAAGGAATACGCCAACTTCGTGTTCCGCTTCGAATTCAAGATGCAGCCGGGTGGCAACAACGGGATCGGAATACGCTGCCCGCTCACCGGCCGGGCCTCCTACGAGGGCATGGAGATCCAGATCCTGGACGACCAGCACGAGAAGTATAAGGGCAGGCTAAGGCCGGAGCAGTACCACGGGTCCATCTACGACGTGATTCCCGCCCGCAGCCGCTTCCTGAAGCCGGCGGGCGAGTGGAACGAGGAAGAGATCACGGCCAACGGCCGCCGCATCACGGTGAGTCTGAACGGCGTGATCCTCGTGGATGCCGACCTGGACATCGTCAAGGAACCCGAGGTGCTCAAGAAGCACCCCGGCCTGGCGCGCGCCTCCGGGCACATTGGCTTCCTCGGGCACGGCACGCGGGTTGAGTTACGGAACATCCGCATCAAGGAGCTGCCATGATGTGGCGCCTGATCGCAACTTGTCTCCTGCTCTTCTCGGCCGCGGCCGCTGTGGCCGATGAGCCGGGTTTCGTTCCCCTGTTAGATGGGAAGACGCTCAAGGGCTGGACGCTGGTCCACGGCCGCGGGCCTGGCTACGTGCCCGAAAACGGCCTCCTGGTCTGCCCGGCCGACGGCGGCGGCAACCTGTATACCGAGAAGGAGTACGCCAACTTCGTCTTCCGCTTCGAATTCAAGATGGAGCCGGGCGGCAACAACGGCGTGGCGATTCGGGCGCCGCTCGAAGGCGACGCCGCTTACGCCGGCATGGAGATCCAGATCCTCGACGACCAGCACGAGAAATACAAGGGTTGGCTCAAGCCGGAGCAGCACCACGGCTCCGTCTACGGCGTGATCCCCGCCCGGACCGGCTTCCGTAAGCCCGCCGGGGAGTGGAACGAGCAGGAGATCACCGCCGACCGCCGCCGCATCACGGTGAAGCTGAACGGCGTGATCATCGTGGATGCCAACCTCGACACCGTCAAGGAGCCCGAAGTGTTGAAGAAGCACCCCGGCCTCGCGCGCGCCTCCGGGCGCATCGGCTTCCTCGGCCACGGCACGCGGGTCGAGTTCCGGAACATCCGCATCAGGGTGCTGCGGTAACCAGCACGTTCGAGTGCCCCTTCCTCGGCTATGATGTGGGTGTGCAGGCCATTACTCCATGGCTGCCGGTCATCCAGGTGACACTGCCGATCGTGCTGGCAATCGGGATAGCCGCCTGGCTGAACAACCGCCGCATCGACGACGTGAGTAAGCGCTTCGACGACGCCGACAATGGCTCGGGTGATCCGGCACGTGGCGGCTGGTGACAGCACCGCCGATTGCGGGTCCAACCACTCGTCCGAGGCGACCGGCCAGTCCCGCACTAGGCGCACCTGACTTCTTCTTATAGGGCCGCGACCGCGACACCAGAATCCTGGCTTGCCGGCAGCAGCGCCACAGCAGGTCGTTGGTCATGCCGCTGTCGTTGTCCGGATGGATCTCCCGCACGCGGAACGGCAGCCGCTGCTTCAACCGAATCCCGGCCTTCGTTGCGCTCCCCAACAGAGGCGCGGTTTACCGTAAGTTACTTCCGTTGCACGGCGCCGGTTGGGTAGGGTTGAGTCTTGGGCAAGAAGACTGCTCGCGGAGTAGGGCCGCCGTCTGGGCCTGCACCAGCCGGAAGGAGACGGAATGAGGGCGATTGTCAAGACGGCGCCGGGTGAGGGAAACCTCGAACTGCTTGAGTGGCAGGAGCCGGAGCCGGGAGCGGACGAAGTGAAGATCAGGGTCGCTGCGGCCGGCATTTGCGGTACTGACATCCACATTCTGAAGGGCAATTGGCATTGTCGCCCTCCGGTAGTTCTCGGGCACGAGTGGTGTGGGACCGTGGTGGACGTGGGCGCCCGCGTCACGCGTTTTCGGCCCGGCGATCGCGTGGTAGCTTCCAATCCGGCGCGCACTTGCGGAGCCTGCTATCACTGCCTCGCCGGCAATCCCTTTATGTGCGCGGAACGGGTTTCGGCGGGATACATGATCGACGGCGCCTTTGCCGAGTACCTGTGCATCGATGCCCGGCGCTGTCATCAGCTCCCCGCCCACGTTTCGTTTCGGGAGGCGGCGCTGGGCGAACCGCTGGCGGTGGCGGTCCACGCCGCCATCGAGCGCACCACGGTTCGCGCCGGCGATCTGGTGTTGGTCTCCGGTCCTGGCTGCATCGGGTTGCTCACCCTGATCGTCGCCAAGCTCCAGGGCGGGCGCGTCATCCTGGCTGGCCTGGACCGCGACCGGGCGCGCTTGGCCTGCGGCCGGGACCTCGGGGCCGACCTCGTAGTCAATGTGGAAAGGGAGGACCTGCCGGAAATCGTTCGCGAGGTGAGCGGCGGGGAAGGCGCGGACCTGGTTTTTGAGTGCGCCGGCAGCGTCACGTCGCTCGAGAACTGCTGGCAAGCCGTCCGCAAGGGAGGCACGGTCGTGTCCCTGGGAGTCCATTCAGCCCCCATTTGCACCGACTTCGGCAAGGTCATGATGAAGGAGCTCCAGGTGGTTGGCTCTTATGGCTACGTCTGGTCGTCCTGGGCGCGTACTGTTCGGCTCCTCGCCGAGGGCAGAATCAACGCCGCCGCCCTGATCACGCACGAGTACTCGCTGGAGCAATTCCGGGCCGCCTTTGAGCTGGCCCAGAACGGCGCTGCCATCAAGGTCGTCCTCAGCCCGGAAATGGCATGGAACGGGGGACGGTGAGTGGAAACAATGCGACGCTTCTCGTTGTTCGTGGTCGCTGTAGCGTTCGTTGGCATGCTCTCATTGAGCTCCCAAGGCCCGCCGGCGGCCGGCCGCTGGGACCTGATGATTCTCGACGGAGCGCCTCAGTCCGGCAAGCTCGGCAGCCTGGCTGTCGGTGACATTGACGGCGACGGTAGGCTCGAGCTGATCACCGGCGGCGAGGGCGCCCTGCTCTGGTACCGTCCCGCCACTTACGAAAAGGGGAGGATCGCCGAAGGCAACTTCCACGTGGGTATCGCCGTCGAGGACATCGATGGAGACGGCACGAAGGAGGTCGTCACCGGACGCCGCGCCGGACCCGACCCCAAGCGGGAGACGTGGGAGATCTGCTGGTACAAGCCCCAGCGCGACTGGAATCAGCCCTGGACCTACGGCGTGATCGACCCGCAAACCTCCGGCGGCCCGCACGACCTTTTGTTTGCGGACATCGACGGCGACGGCCGGCGCGACCTCGTCGCCACCGCTATGTACACGCCGACCCCGGGGCTCTTCGTCTACCGCAGAACCGGCGATCCCGCGGCCCCCTGGCGTAAGCACACCGTGCAGAGCAGCTACTCGGCGGAAGGAACCGCCGCCGGCGATCTCGATGGCGACGGCAGCCTTGAGCTTATCTCCGGCCCTTACTGGTACAAGGCCCCGGCCGGAGGGCCGTTCGCCGGGCCATGGAGCAAGTACGATCTCGCCCCGGGCTTCCGCGAGATGTGCCGGGCCGCACTGATCGACGTCAATGGCGATGGCCGCCTCGACGCCGTGGTGAACGAGTCGGAATACCCGGACGGCCGCATGGCTTGGTTCGAGAACCACGGCGGCACGGACCTGGCCAGCCTCTTCAGCGAACACCCTCTCGAGCGCCCGCTCAACTTCGCCCATACCTTGAACGCCTGGCGCGACGGCGCGGGCGCCCACATCTTCGTGGCGGAAATGGCCCAGGGCGGCTGGGACGCTCCGTACAACTGGGATGCCCGGCTCATTCGGTTCGACTTCTCGCGCGACGGCCGAACCTGGCAGCGCCAGGTGCTCTACCAGGGCATGGGCACGCACGAGGCGACGATGGCCGATCTCGATGGTGATGGCGCGCTGGAGATTATCGGAAAGGCCTGGACCGTGCCGAAGATCCAGATCTGGAAACAGCGCCAGGCGCCCTCGCCGGTGGCCGGCTTCCGGCATCGCTTCCTCGATCGCGAGAAACCGTACACCGGCACGGACGTGATCGCGGCCGACGTGGACGGCGACGGCCTCCAGGACGTACTTTGTGGCGCCTGGTGGTACAGGAACCCCGGCTGGGAGCGGCGCGAGATCCCGGGCGTCTACCAAGTGCTGAATGCGCACGATCTCGACCGCGACGGCCGGCCCGAGATCATCGCAACCAAGAAATCACCAACCGCCGTGCCCGGCTCAGGTTGGTACGCCGGCCTGTCGAGCGAGTTGTGCTGGCTCAAGCCCGTCGATCCTTTGAACAACCAGTGGCAGGAACACGCCATTGGCACAGGCAGCGGCGACTGGCCGCATTCGACCGCCATCGCGCCGCTGCTGCCCGGCGGCCGGCTCGCCCTAGTGGCCGGCTATCACAGCGCTGCTAAGGGCCATTTCCCCGAGATGTTTGAGATTCCCACGAAACCGGAGGCGGGTCCGTGGCCGCGGCGCGTCCTGGCCGAGATCCCCTACGGCGAGGAGATCGTCCCCGCGGACCTGGATGGTGACGGCGACCTGGACCTGGCGGCCGGCAGATTCTGGCTCGAAAACAAGGGCGATGGCAGCTTCCAGCCGTACAAGGTGGCGGACGAGGGCTTCGAGGCCGCGCGGGTCGTCGTTGCCGACATCAATGGCGATGGCCGACCGGACATCGTGCTGGCCGAAGAGCGCCTCAGCTATAAGACCCGCGAGAGCTTCTTCGCCGAGGTGGCCTGGTTCGAGAACCAGGGCGGGACGTTTCGCAAGCACGCGATCGACCGCATCCGCTGCCCGCACTCGCTGGCGGTTGCGGACCTCGACGGCGACGGCGTCGCGGAGATCCTCGCCGGCGAGCACGATCCGTTCAAGCCCTATCGCAGCCGCAGCCACCTCTACGTCTACAAGAAGGCGGAGCCGGGCGGGCGCGCCTGGTACCGTTACGTGCTCGACGACCGCTTCGAGCACCACGACGGCCTGCGGCTCATTCAGCTTGGGCCGGGCCGCCTGGGCATCCTGAGCCACGGCTGGGCGGAAAGCCGCTACCTTCACTTGTGGGAGCCGCGCTGACCATGTTGGATCCAGCCAAGTTGCGCTCCCTCGAGGACAAGGCGCGAGAGGTCCGCCGCAGCATCGTGGAGATGGTTTACCGCGCCAACTCCGGCCACGTCGGCGGCAGCCTCGGCGCCGCCGACCTGGTCGTGGCGCTCTACTACCACCTGATGCGGCACGATCCTCGCAATCCGAAGTGGCCCGAGCGCGACCGCTTCATTCTCTCGAAAGGCCACTGCACGCCGGTGATCTATGCCGTGCTGGCCGACTGCGGCTACTTTCCGAAAGAGGATCTTTGTACCTTCCGCCGGCCTGGCTCCCACCTGCAAGGGCACCCGTATCACGTGAAGACTCCGGGCATCGAAGCCTCCACCGGCACGCTCGGCCTGGGGCTTTCGACCGGGGTCGGGATGGCGCTGGCAGCGAAGCTCAAGGGCGAGCGCCACTACTACTACATCCTTTGCGGCGACGGCGAAATGCAGGAAGGCCAGGTGTGGGAGGCGGCCATGTTCGCCAGCAAATACCATCTCGACAACGTCATCGCCTTCGTGGACCGCAACTACTTGCAGACCGACGGCTGGTGCGAGCAAATCATGCCGCTCGATCCACTGGCGTCCAAGTGGGAGGCGTTCGGCTGGCGAACCTGCGAGATCGACGGACACCATTTTGTCGGGATCATCGGCGCCGTCGAGGCCGCCAAGTGCGAGCGCGGCCGGCCGGTCATGATCATCGCGCGGACGATCAAGGGCAAAGGCGTGTCGTTCATGGAGAATTCCCCCGCCTGGCATGGCGCCCCGCCCGACCGCGAGCAATACGAACGCGCGATCGAGGAGCTGGACCATGGAGTATAAGCAGACCCGCCAGGGTTACGTGGACGCCCTGATCGAGCTGGCGCGGGCCGACCCGCGCATCGTCGTGCTGGATGCCGACGTCTCCAAGGCCACCAAGACCTGCGACTTCGAGAAGGTGTTCCCCGGCCGCTTCTTCAACTGCGGCGTGCAGGAAGCCAACATGATGTCGGTCGCGGCCGGCCTGGCGCTGGAGGGCTTCATCCCGTTCGCTACCACCTTCGGCGTGTTCGCCTCCTGCCGCGCCGGCGACCAGGTCCGCAACTCGATCGCCTACCCGAAAGCCAATGTGAAGATCGGCGCCACCCACTGCGGCATCTCAACCGGGGGCGACGGCGCCTCGCACCAGGCCAACGAGGACATCGCCATCATGCGCTCGTTCCCGAACATGACGGTGCTCGTTCCCGGCGATTACGAAGAAGCCAGGCTGGCCACTCGGGCCGCGGCCGGAATGACCGGGCCGGTCTACATCCGGCTGGGCCGAGATCAGTACCCGGTCGTGAGGGAGATCCACGGCGAGTTTGTCATCGGCCCTGCCAAGCTGCTCCGCGACGGCCACGACCTCACGATCGTCACCACGGGCATTATGGTCAGCGAGGGGCTGGAAGCCGCCCGCCGGCTCGCCGAACGAGGCATCTTCGCACGCGTGCTCCACATGCCCACCGTCAAGCCGCTCGATGAACACGCGTTGCTTGAGGCTGCCAGGGAAACCGGGGGGATCATCACTGCCGAGGAGCATTCGATCATCGGCGGTCTGGGCGAAGCAGTCGGCGGGTTTCTGTCTGGCGTGGCGCCGACGATCGTGCGACGGATCGGTGTCCGGGACGTCTTCGGCCAGTCCGGGCAGGGGCAGGAACTCCTCGACCTGTACGGCCTGCGCGCCGCCGATATTGCCGAAGAGGCCGCGCGCCTGTTGGTCACGGCAGGTGCGTGAGCGCCGGCCGGCGCAGCCAGAGACGCCGGTGGCACATAGCACTGTTTACCGTAAATTACCTGCGGAAACCGACGTGACCGCGTATAGTTATATTTCTCGTCGCATGCCGCTCGGGCACGCAGCCGGCAACCGCGACTTTCGGATTCTTTCATAACTTCTGGAGGCCTGATGCTTCGAGCAGACCGAATCTTCGTGGTGTTCGTGAGAACCACATTCTTGCCTGTTCTGCTCGTCCTGTTCACGAGCCCGGCGGGGTTCTCTCAGGGGCCCGAGCCCGGCGACCTGTTCTGCGAGTACGTCTACCCGCACAGGTTCTCTCCGCTCGATCCGGCCGCCAGCAATCCCGGTGCGATCGCGATGCGCGGGGCCCGCGTGCCCGAGAAGTACGAAAGGCTGCTCGACATCGCGGCCGTACGGGGCGCAATCCGGGCCGAACTAGCCATCGAGTACTGGGGCGGGCATATCGGCACCACCGGCCAGAAGTTCCGTGTGAACGGCAACCAATGGATCGACTTGCCGCAGCCAAGAAACACGCCGACCGCACCGCAATGTTATTACCGAACGCTGCTCGGCGCTGCCGTCCCGATCCCCCCGGCAAGCTTGAAGCCCGGCTCAAACACCTTTGAGTTCGCCGCCGGGCCTCAGAGCTGTTACAACTTTAATTGGGGCTTCTATTGGATTTACGCCTTCACTGTGCGCCTGTACTATGCGCCCAAGCCCGATTCTTTGGCCGGCCGTATCGTTAGCCCCGCCCCGGGCGCCAGCATCGACGACTACCCGAAACTGACGGCCGAGGCCCACGGTTCCCACGCCTCGATTGCGCGCGTGGATTTCGTCGCCGAATACGAGGATTTCAACTGGCGAGGAGACGGTGTGTACCGCGCCTGGCAATATCAGACCGCTCGCGGCCGGCTGCGCCGCCACATCGGCACCGCAGACCGCGAGCCGTGGTCGGCGACGTGGGATACGACCTGGGTGCCGGACCAGGATCAACCGGTGCGGATCGTCGCCTGGATTACAGATACCGCGGGTGACACCCGCGTGACCGAGGCAGTGGCTGTGAAGCTGGCGCGGCGCGGCCGCTCGGTCCGAATGTACAAACCCTACGATGTGCCCGAGGCGTTCGGCGTGCGCACGGGCGCGAGAAAGATCTGCAAGATCGATATCACGGACGATCCGGCGACGGCGCGGGGCGCACGGCTGGCGCTTTCCACCTGGTCGGCCGCTCACGCTTCCGAGATCGGGCTGAACGATGCGGTCCTGGTCAAAACCGTCGGTCCGGTTCACAATTACAGCCATGACTTGCTGCCGGTCCCGCCGGGGATGTTGCGGAAGGGGACCAATGTCTTCCACGTTTACGCGACCACCCGGGAGCACGCGGCCGAGATCAACTGGCCAGGCCCGGTCCTGCTGCTGGAATTCCGGCGGCCGACCACCGTCGCGCAAGCTCCCACCAGCCGCTGGCGGGACGGCCAATCGCGGCTTCGCTTGCCGGTGAGCGTCGCCGCATCCGGATACCGCCGGACCCACAAGCCGGCCGAACTGGAAGTGAACTTTACCCAAATGCTGCGGGCGGCCGGAGTGAAAGGGGCTTTCAACGAGAAGTCGTTGCGTATGGTGGAACTGGATTCGGCCGGAGAAGTAGCCGACCCGCGGGTGGCATTTCAGTTCGATCGAGACAGCAACTACCACCCGACGTTCAACGCACGCGGCCGGCTTGTGTTTCTCTTGAAAGGTGAAACGCCGCCGGACGCCACCCGGCATTTCCACCTTTATTTTGGCGGCCGGCCCAACCGCCTCGCCCCGGACTTGGGACTGCCCCCGCTCAACGTTGTTGACAACATCGATTACCAGGGGCAGAAGAGCCTCCGCATTGAAACACCAGCGGGCGTGCATTACTACCACAAGGAGGGAGCCGGATTCGCGCGCATCGAGGACCGCGATGGCAATGACTGGATCGGCTACCGGCCCGGCGGCCGGTCGGCCGGCGAATTTCGCGGCATTCCGAACTCAGGCGAATTTGCCCACCCAGGTTACTCTGGCTCGCGCGGCGCTGACACGGTGGTCCTCAGTCGCGGGCTTCTCAAAGTGAGTATTCTGTCGGAGCGCCATGACAAGAGATGGGCCGCCCTGTGGGAGATTTATCCGCGCTACGCCCGAATGACGATGTTGAGGAACCCCGGCCCGTACTGGTTCCTCTACGAAGGGACGCCCGGCGGCTCGCTCAGCCCGGCCGACGGCTACCAGGTATTCTCGACCGGTGAAAGGAGGCCCCTTTTCACCGAGTGGGACGGCGATTTGCCGGCGCCCGAGTGGCTCTATTTCGGCCACCCCAAGGTCAACCGGGTTCTGTACCTGGTCAATCACGAAGACGACGACGCGCCCGATCAGTACTGGCCGATGGAGGGGAACATGACGGTCTTCGGGTTCGGGCGCAGGCGTGGCTCGCTGGAGAAATTCCTTACCCGAGCGCCCGCTTCGTTCACCGTTGGCTTCGCGGAAAGCACGGATTTTGCCGAGGTATCGGGGATAATCGACTCCGCCTACCGTGAACTGAAGGTGATCCCCGGAGCGCCTGAGAAGCGGCCAGGTTCGTAGCAGGGGCAGGAACTCCTCTACCTGCACGGCCTGCGCGCCGCCAATGCCGTGCGCCTGTTGGTCACGGCAGGTGCTTGAGCGCCTGCTTCTTGAGGATCCGATGCGTCACGCACTCGACGTGCACTACCTCATCGT
>JBBTDS010000190.1:0-11239 GCA_038060875.1 Acidobacteriota bacterium
GAGAGCCGCTGGCCCCACCCTGACGCCCGGCTGATGATCCTGGACATCGGCGGCGGCAGCGCCGAGCTGATCGCCAGCGAGAACGGCCGTATGCGGGAGGCGGTGTCGCGTCCGCTGGGCGCCATCCGCCTGCAAGAGATGTTCTTCGAGCACGACCCGCCGGCCGCCGAGGAGCTCCACCGGTTGCAGGAGTACATCGCCGAGAAGCTGGCCGTGCCGTTGCGCCGCTTCGGCGACGGGAAGTTCGGCCGGATGATCGCGACGTCGGCAACGGCCCAGACGGTGGCCTCCGCCGTTCACCGCCTGGGGCGCGCCGAACGCGAGGAGGCCGACCGGCTGCGCGTTCCGACGGCCCAGGTGCGGAAGCTGTACGGAAAGCTCTGCGGGCGCAACCTGGCCCGGCGGCGTAAGATCCAAGGAATCGGCCCGCGGCGGGCCGAGATCATCATCCCGGGGACGGCGGTGCTGCTGCGCGTGCTGGAGGCGTGGCGCTTCCCGGCTTACTACTACTCGGCCGCCGGGGTGCGGGACGGCATCATCGCCGATTTGGCCGCCCGCGGCGTGGGCCGCGAGCTGTCGCAACTGGACCGCGAGCAGCGCCGTGAGGTCGAGCAGCTTACCCGCCGCTACGCGGTCATTCCGGCTCACGCCCGCAAAGTGGCCGAGATGGCCCACGCGCTGTTCGTCTCGCTCCAGCCGCTGCACGAGCTGCCGCCCGCCTATGGCAAGCTGCTGGAAGCGGCCGCCTGGTTGCACGATGTCGGCCACTACGTAAACGACGTGAGCCACCACAAGCACTCCTACTACCTGGTGGCCAACTCCGACATCGCCGGCTTCACCAACCGCGAGCGGGAGTTCGTCGCCAGCCTGTGCCGGTACCACCGCAAGGCGATGCCGGCGGCCGACCACGGCGACTTGCAGGCGTTGAACGGGGAGGAGAAGCGGGCGCTGGGGCGGCTGTCGGCCCTGCTGCGGCTGGCCGACAGCCTGGACCGGAGCCATGAACAACGGGTAGAATCAATCCACTGCCGGATTCGCGAGGACCAGGTGGCCATCCAACTGGTTTCGTCCCAGGAGGTGGATCTGGAGCAGTGGGCGGCGCGGCGCGACGGCGAGATTTTCCGCCAGGTGTTCGGGCGGTCGCTGGCCGTGACCAGGGCGCCGCAATCGTGACATGGCACGCAAGCGAGCAAAGACGGACGCGGGGGCGCCGATCGGGCAGCACGCCCGCGAGCAGGCCTCGGCCTTGCTGCGACGGTTCGCCTTCCAGATGAACCGGACCGCCCGGCAGGCGGACGCCGACGCGATCCACGATATCCGGGTGGCCATCCGCCGCTTCAGCCAGTGCCTGCGGGTGTTCAGGCAGTTCTTTCCCAAGGGCAGGGCGAAGAAGGTCCGGGCGGAGATGAAGTCGGTGCTGGACCTGGCCGCCGAGGTGCGCAACCGCGACATCGCGCTGGAGCTGCTCAAGGAGGCGGGGATCGAGGACGGGTCGCGGCTGGGGCGCGGTTTCGCCCGCGAGCGGCGGCAGACGGAGGAGGCGCTGCGGGCAGCCATCCGGCGGCTGGCGCGGCAGAACTTCTCGCGGAAGTGGCGCGCCCAGTTACAGGTTTGACCATGGCCAAGGCGAAGAAAGCGATCAAGTGGGACGAAGAGGCCAGCGCGGCGGTGAACGCGCGCCGCAAGCTGCCGCCGCTGGTGGAGGGGTATTTCGCCGAGGGCCGCGCCCTGGTCAACGGCAACCCGCCGCCCGAGGCGCTGCACCAATTCCGCCTCCACAGCAAGCGGCTGCGCTACACGCTGGAGTTGTTCCGGCCCGTCTACGGCCCCGGCTTGGAGCAGCGGCTGGACGGAGTGCGGGAGATCCAGCAATACCTGGGCGATCTCAACGACTGCGCCGCCACCGAGCGGCTCATCACCGCCGCGCTGCCGGCCCGCGCCGCGGAGCGGAAGAAGATGGAGGCCTTTCTACGCGTCCGGGCGCAGCAGAAGACCACCGACTTCCGCCGCTACTGGCGCACCGCCTTTGACGCCGCCGGCCGCGAGCAGTTGTGGACGAGCTACCTGAAGCGTGTGGCGCGGGGCTGAATAAGGGGGAATTTCGAGGTTGTGTAGCCTGTCACCGAAATTAATCTTGCTGGTGGTGGCGCTGGGGGCGCAGGCCCAGATCCAGCCGGCGCTGGAGCGGCTGCGGGTGCTGGCCAGCGTGCTTATGATAGGCGCCCACCCCGACGACGAGAACACGGCGCTGCTGGCTTACTTCGCCCGCGGGCGAAAGGCGCGCGCCGCTTATCTCTCCGTCACCCGCGGCGAGGGCGGGCAAAACCTGATCGGCTCGGAGCAGGGCGACCTGCTGGGCCTGATACGCACCCAGGAGCTGCTGGGCGCGCGCCGCATCGACGGGGGCGAGCAGTTCTTCACCCGGGCCATCGACTTCGGCTTCTCGAAGAGCGAGGAGGAGACGCTGGCCAAGTGGGGGCGCGAGCGGGTGCTGGCCGACATGGTCTGGATCATGCGCAGCTTCCGCCCCGACGTGGTGGTGCTGCGGTTCTCGGGCACCGGGCGCGATGGGCACGGCCACCATACGGCCTCGGCCAGCCTCGGCCGGGAGGCCTTCGCGGCCGCCGCCGACAAGAGCCGGTTCCCCGAGCAGTTGAAGCGGGTCGAGCCCTGGCAGGCGCGGCGGCTGCTGTGGAACGTATTCAGCTTCACGCCGCAGCAGGAGAAGGAGGCCGGCACGCTGGCCGCGCGCGTCGAGATCGACGCCGGCGCGTACGACCCCATCCTGGGTTACTCCTACGCGGAGATCGCCGGCATGGCCCGCAGCATGCATCGCAGCCAGGGATTCGGCGCGCCGCAGCGGCGCGGTCCGGCGAAAAACTACTTCCTGCATCTGGCCGGCGAGCCGGCGGTGAAGGACGTGTTGGACGGCATCGACACTACCTGGAACCGCCTGCCGGGCGGCGGCGAAGTGGACCGCATCCTCGCCGAGGCGGTCCGGACGTTCCAGGCGGCGCACCCCGAGCGCACCATCCCGCTGCTGGTGAAGGCGCGGCCGCTGATCGCGGCGATCAAGCATCCCTGGGCGGCGCGCAAGCTGGAGGAACTGGACGAGGCGGTCGCGCTCTGCGCGGGGCTGTGGCTGGACGCGGTCTCGGACCGCCACACCGCCGAGCCCGGCTCCCAGATCAGGGTCCGCGCCGAGGCGCTCAACCGCTCGCCGGCGCCGCTGCGGCTGGTCTCGGTAGCGCTGGAGCGGGGCGCCGCGGTGGAAGCGCAGCCCGCCGATGTCGAGTTGCGCGAGAACGAGATGGTTACGCGCGAGCTCGCCTGGAAGTTCAAGGACGACGAGCCGTACTCAACGCCGTTCTGGCTGGCGCGGCCGAAGCAGGGCGAGACGTATGCGATCGCCGAGCAGGCGCTGGTGGGCCTGCCCGAGGGCGCGCCAGTGCTGCGGGCGCGCTTCCGGCTGCGGGTGGAATCGCAGGAGCTGGAAGTGGCGCGCCCGGTGCGCTACCGTTACGTGGACCGCGTGCTGGGCGAACTGGCCCGCCCGCTGGAGGTGGCGCCGGCGGTCGCGCTGCGGCTCTCGCAACCTGTTCTGCTCTTCCCAAATGAGCAGGCCCGGACGGTGGAAGTGGAGGTGAAGGCCAACGTCGCGAACGCGGCCGGCGAGGCGCGGCTGGAAGCCCCGGCGGGCTGGCGGGTCGAGCCCAAGTCGCGCGCGTTCCGGCTCGCAGACATCGGCGAGCAGGTGGCGCTCTCCTTCGAGGTCGCGCCGCCCAAGGCGACGGGGATTGCCCAGCTCCGGGCGGTGGCCGCGGTTGGAACGCGGCAGGTGGCCGCCGGGACCGAAGTGGTCACGTATCCCCACATCCCACCGCAGACCCTGTTCCCGCCGGCGGAGGCGAGACTGGTGCGGTCCGACATCCGCGTGCTGGCGAAGAGGATCGGCTACGTGATGGGCGCCGGCGACGAAGTGCCGGACGCGCTGCGGCAGTTGGGCTGCGAGGTTACGCTGCTCGGCGCCGACGAGCTGGCGCGCGGCGAGCTGGGCCGCTTCGACGCGGTGGTGACCGGGGTGCGCAGCTACAACGTGCGCGCCGATCTGCGGGCCAACCAGCAGCGGCTGCTGGAGTACGTCAAGCAGGGCGGCACGCTGGTGGTGCAGTACAACACGCTCGAGTTCGGCCAGGCCGGCAACACGCTGGCGCGGATCGGGCCGTACCCGTTGCGCGTGGGCCGGGAGCGGGTGGCGGTGGAAGAGGCGCCGGTGGCGTTCCCCAACCCGCAGCACGCGGCGCTGCGGGCGCCGAACGAGATTTCGCAGGCGGACTTCGCGGGCTGGATCCAGGAGCGCGGCCTGTACTTCGCCAGCGAGTGGGACCCGCAGTACCAGCCGCTGCTGGAGTCGCACGATCCGGGCGAGCCGCCGCGAGCGGGCGGGACGCTGGTGGCCCGCTACGGGCAGGGCGTCTACGTCTTCACCGCCTATTCCTGGTTCCGGCAACTGCCGGCCGGCGTGCCGGGCGCGTTCCGCATCTTCGCCAACCTACTGAGCGCGGGGCAGACGGTGCAATGACCACCGGGCCGCAGCGGGACGAGCCGCCTCCATTCTGGGGAAGCTGGCGGCGGGTGTACCTGGGCGTCCTGCTCTATCTGGCGACGCTGATCGGGCTGTTCTGGGCGTTCGCGAGGGCCTTCACAAGATGAGGCCGCTCGACTGGGTGGTGCTGTTCGGGTCGCTGGCGGGCATCGTGACTTATGGCCTGTACAAGGGCCGCGGCAGCGACACGGTGAACCAGTACCTGCTGGCCGGCAAGACGATGCCGTGGTACGCCATGGCCCTGTCGATCATGGCCACCCAGGCCAGCGCCATCACTTTCATCTCCACCACCGGCCAGTCCTACGTCGATGGGATGCGCTTCATCCAATTCTACTTCGGCCTGCCGGTGGCGATGGTGATCCTGTCGGCGACGGCGGTGCCGATCTTCCACCGCGCCAACGTCTACACCGCCTACGAGTACCTGGAGCAGCGCTTCGACGCCAAGACGCGGGCGCTGGTGAGCGCGGTGTTCCTCATCCAGCGCGGCCTGGCCTGCGGCCTGGCGCTGTACGCCACCGCCATCGTGCTCACCGTGTTGCTGGGCTGGCCGGACTGGATCACCACCGTGCTGATGACCGGCCTGGTGATCCTGTACACCGTGCTCGGCGGCGTCAAGGCGGTGACCTGGACCGACGTGCAGCAGATGCTGATCATCTTCGCCGGGCTGATCGTGGCCCTGCTGACGGCGATTCTGCTGCTGCCCGGCGAGGTGTCGTTTCTGGACGCACTGGCGCTGGCCGGGGCGGCCGGCCGGTTGAATGCGGTCGATGCCAGCTTCAACCTGCGCACCAACTACACTCTCTGGAGCGGGCTGATCGGCGGGACGTTCCTGGCGCTGTCGTATTTCGGCACCGACCAGTCGCAAGTGCAGCGGTACCTGACCGGGCGCTCGATCGCGCAGAGCCGGCTCAGCCTGCTGTTCAACGCGGTGGCCAAGGTGCCCATGCAGTTCGTGATCCTGTTCATCGGCGCCATCGTGTTCGTGTTCTTCGTCTTCGAGAAGCCGCCGCTCTTGTTCCACCCGGTGGAGCTGGAGAAGATCCGCGGGCGGGCGGAGTTTGCGGAGGTGGACGCCCGCTTCGGCCGGGCGTTCGATGAGCGGCGCAGTGTGGCCATGGGCTTCCTGAAAGCGCACCGCGCCGGCGACCCGGTCCAGACAGCGCGCCGCGTCGAGGAATACCGGCGGGCGCAAAAGGAACTCGACGCGGCCCGCGCCCAAGGCGCCGGGCTGGCGGAGAAGGGCAACGACACCAACTACATCTTTCTTACCTTCGTCACCCGCTACATGCCGGCCGGGGTGGTGGGGCTGATCATGGCCGCCATCTTCGCGGCGGCGATGTCGTCGGTCTCGGCCGAGATCAACTCGCTGGCCACCGTGACGGTGATCGACATCTACAAGCGGCATGTGCGCAAAGCGGCCAGCGACCGCGAGTACCTGTGGGCCTCGCGGCTGGGCACCGCCTTCTGGGGCTGCTACGCGATGGCGTTTGCGCAGTACGGCAGGGAACTGGGTTCGCTGATTGAAGCGGTCAACCGGGTCGGCTCGCTGTTTTACGGCGCGATGCTCGGGGCGTTCGTGCTGGCGTTCTTCTTCCCGCGGGTGCGGGGCACGGCCGCCTTTCTCGGGGTGCTGGCCGGCGAGGCGGCTATCTTCTACGCCCATTTGTTCACTGGGATCGCCTTCCTCTGGTACAACGTGCTGGGCTGCCTGGTGGTGGTGGCAACGGGATTGGCTGTGCAGCGGGCCGCGGAGCGGGGGCGGATGCGGTTATAATGCCCCTTGTACATTGCGGGAGACTCACATGGGAATGTCTGACATCGCACAGGCTGTAGCCTTGTTTCTGCTCCAGGAGACCCAGCCGGAAGCGGCCCAAGACAGCACGGTGACGAACGTGAAGATTGTCGCCGGTGTGCTGGCGCTGATCCTGGTGGCGGTCATCATCCTGCGGCGGAAGAAGAAGAAGAAGGCCGAGGAGGAGTTTTGAGGGAGGCGACCGGCGTAGCGCATGCCTTAGCTTGCGCCTACCGCCGGCCGAACCACGAGGCGAGGCCGGAAAGCAGCGAGGCGCTTTTGGCGGGCCGCTGGCGGCCGGTCAGGCGGTCGGCCAGCGCGGCTACGCTCTTGCCGAAGCGGCTAGCGATGGGAACCGGCTTGCCATCCATCATGGCCTTCTGGATGGCTTCGTAGTCGCTCGGCAGCGTGTGGAAGATCCTGCCTTGCAGAGCCTCCTCAATGGCCGGCGTCGCCAGCCCGCGGTCGGCCGAATAACGATTGACCACCAGCCGGATCTGGGAGCGGTCGAGCCCATTGCCGCCCAGGAAGGCGAGCGTGCGCTGGGTGGCATGCAGCGCCGGCAGTTCATTGGTGGTCACCAGCAGCAGTTCGTCGGCCAGTCTGGCCAGGGCGAGATTCCAATCTCCGTAAGCGCAGCCGCTATCGACCACCACGACATCGTAAAGGCGGCGGCAATACCGTAGCAGTCCGGCCGCGTCCCAGTCTTCCGAGGAGCCATTGGGTGGATCCTCGGGAGACAACAGGATGTCGATGCCGGAAACGGGATTCACCAGCACTTTCCAGAGGTCGGCGTCCAGCCGGTCCACGTGCGCCAGGGCATCCACAACGCTGTAGCTGGACTTCAGCTTCAGCAGGAAGGCCACCGTACCGGTGAGCGGGTCCAGATCGGCCAGCAGCACCTTGCTGTTTCCCGGCGCCTTGAGGCGATAGGCCAGGTTGCAGGCGATACTGGTGGCGCCGCAGGCGCCCTTGCCGGGCATCACGCAGTAGAGCCGGGCGAGCTTCTCCGGAACCTGGCTGCCCGACGGCTGGAAGCGGTGGAGCTTTTCCAGGGCGGCGGTGAGCTGGTCGGCAGTGAAGGGCTGAATCAGGAACTCGCTGGCGCCCTGGCGCAGGCAGCGCAGGATGAGATCGGGGTCGTTGCCCGACAACAGCACCACAATCGGCAGGCCAGGCTGGCGGGCGGCGATGTCGGCGGTCAGGTGCAGGGCGGTTTCCCGCTCGGATTCCACTTCCAGGAAGCACAATTGAAGGCCCGGCGTGGCCAGGAGTCTGGCCAACGCGCTGGCGGGCGGATAAGAGTATTGCGGGATTATTGCCGTCTCCGGGGCGTGAGCGGAAACCAGCGGCAGCAACTGGGCCGCTACCTCCCGGTTCGGACACAGGAGCAGGATCTTCCTCTCCCGTTCAGACCTGAGCGCGAGCGGTGGCATCGACACGCGGGACGACAGCAATATCCCGCAAGAAGTACATCGGCTGGCAGGGAGGGAATCTTGAGGGCGGGCGCCCGTTGAATCCGGGCGCGCGGAGTGGTATAAACACCGCTAGTGTCTCCTGCCGGACCGGCAGCGGCGCCGGCGAGAGGAAGGGAGGTACAGGATGAAGAAGTCGTCTTTTCTCAGTCTGCTGCCCATCATCGCGGCGCTGCTCGCGCTGGTTGGGTCGCTTTATGCGCAGGCCATCAGGGGCAGCCTGGTCGGCACGATTACCGACAGCACCGCTGCCGTAGTGCCGGAGGCGAAGGTGACGATCACCGAACTCAACACCGGCTTCACCCGCAGCGCCCAGACCAACGAGAGCGGCTACTATGTCTTCGGAAACCTGGACCAGGGCGTCTACCGGGTCGAGGTGGAACACACCGGCTTCAAGAAGGCGGTGCGGGACCGCGTCGATGTGCTGGTGAATACCACCGTTCGCGTGGATCTGCAATTGCAGCCGGGACAGATCTCGGAGTTTATCGAGGTGGTGGCGACCGTGCCGCTGCTCCAGACCGACCGCTCCGACGTGGGCCGCAAGGTCGAGATCCGCCAGGTCCAGGACTTGCCGCTCACCATGAATCGCAACTTCCAGATGCTGATTGCCATAGTGCCGGGGGCGGCGCGGCCCTGGCGGCCGCACTCGGAGTTCTTCAACCCCCAGGACAGCATGGCCACCCCGGTCAACGGACAATCCCGGTACTCGAACAACGTCCAGTTGGAGGGCATCGACAACAACCACCGCACGGGCCTGCTGACGGCGCTGATCCCGCCGATCGAGGCGCTTCAAACCGTGGACATCACCTCCAGCAACTACGATGCCGAGCTGGGGCGGGCCGGCGGGGCCGTCGTCAACCTGACTTTCCGCACCGGAACCAACGACTTTCACGGCAGCCTGTTCGAGTTCAACCAGGTAAGCGCGACCGAGGCGCGCAACGTCTTCGCCACCCGCAAGGCCCCGACGGTGCACAACCTTTACGGCGGCACGATCGGCGGGCCAATCCGGCGCAACAAGACCTTCTTCTTCGCCGACTACGAGGGCCTCAAGGACCGCCGCGGCGATCTGACGCGCAACACGATTCCCACCATGGATTTCCGCCGCGGCGATCTCAGCGCCGCGACCTCGACGATCTATGACCCGCTGACCGGCAGGCCGGACGGCACCGGGCGCGCGCCATTCGCCGACAAACGGATTCCCGACAGCCGGATCAGCCCGATCGCCAGGAAGATCCTGAGCTTCATCACGCCGCCGACCTTCCCGGGGGTGTCCACGAACTTCGAGATGGCCTCGGTCCGGCAGAAGGACCGCCACAGCGGCGACGTGAAGCTCGATCACCAGTTCAACGAGAGCAACACCCTGATGTACCGCCACAGCTATCAGCGGGCCAGGATCTTCGATCCGCCGCAGTACGGCCTCTACGGCGGGCCCAAGGCCGGCGGTTTTGGCGGCGAGGGAACCCAGCTCTCGCAGAACACCGCACTGAACTACACGCACATCTTCAGCCAGCGCACCATCACCGAGCTGCGGTTCGGCGTGATGCGCTACCGCAACGACGCCAACAACCACGACACGGGACTGAAGACCTCCGAGGAGCTCGGCATCCGCGGCGCCAACCTCGATCGCTGGACCAGCGGCCTGACTTCGATCTCGATTGACGGCTACTCGAACCCGGTGGTCGGTTTTTCAGCCAGCCTGCCGTGGATTCGGTCGGAAACCAACTTCGACCTGGTGTCGAACTGGACGCGCATTTCCGGAAACCACACGTTGAAAGTCGGGGCCGACATTCGCCGCAACCGTGACGATCTGCTCCAGACCCAGACCTACAACCCGCGCGGCGTGTTCACCTTCCGGGCGGGACCGACGGCCTTGAACGGAGACCCAAGGACCAGCTTCGGCAACTCGTTCGCCGCGTTTCTGTTGGACGTGCCCAACGAGTTCGGCCGCGACCTCTCGGGGATCTTCCCCACCTTCCGCCAGACCCAGCTCTTCACCTACTTCCAGGACAAGTGGCAGATCACTCCCAAGCTCACCATGGATCTGGGTCTGCGCTACGAGGTTTACGTGCCGCCCACGACGGTCCACAAGGGCGGGTTCTCAAACTACAACCCCGAGAACAACACGCTGGAACTGGCCGGCCTGGGCAGCATTCCGTGGGATCTGGGGCTGGAGACCGACTTCAAGAATTTTGCCCCGCGCCTCGGGCTGGCCTACCGGCTGACGCAGGGGACGGTGTTGCGCGGCGGTTACGGGATCACCGTAGATCCCTCCTATCCGGACGACAAGTGGGCGTTCAACTTCCCGGTGAAGCAGAACAACGCGTACCCGGCGGAGCATTCCTACGCTTCGCCGGGTTCGATGGCCACCGGCTTCCCGCCCCCGCGGCCGACCGAGCTTCCCACCGAGGGCATCATTCGCAACGCGCCGGCGCAGTCGTATCTATATCTGCCGCGCGACCTGCGCCAGGGCTACGTGCAGGCCTGGAACCTGACCATTCAGCAGGCGCTGCCCTGGAAGTTCGCCTTCGAGGCCGGCTACGTGGGCAACCACGGCGTGGGCATCCTCGGCAACCGGAACATCAATGCCGCGCTGGTCCCCGGAACGGGCGCCGCCAGCCAGCCGCTGAACCAGAAGTTCGGCCGCCGGGCCAGCACCGGGACCTGGGTGCCAACGGGATCGCACTACCAGTCGCTCCAGGTGAAACTGGACCGCCGCTTCTCCGAGGGCTTCGCCCTGACGACCGCTTACACCTACGGCAAGGCCATCAACTTCATGGACAACAACGGCGGCTTCCATATCCCCGCCGTCATGGCGGTGAACCGCGGTCGGGCGGGCTTCGACACCACCCATGTTTATGTGCAGAGCTTCGTCTACGAGCTGCCGTTCGGCCCGAAGGGCCGCTGGGCGCAGGCCGGTCCGCAGCGATGGTTGCTGGGCGACTGGCAGGTCAGCGGGGTCTTTTACGCCTATACCGGACAGCCGCTGGGCATAACTTACAGCGCGGCCACGCTGAACGCGCCGGGCAACAACAACCGGCCCGACGTCAACGGCACGCCGGAGATTTACGGCGCCGTGGGCAGGGGCGCGAAATGGTTCGACGCGACCAAGTTCTCGGCTCCGCCGCCGAACACTTACGGCAACGTGGGGCGGAACGTTTTGGGCGGGCCGGGCATGGTCGGCCTGGACTTCGCCCTGTTCCGCAGGTTCCCGGTGATCAAGGAACGGCTGAGCGGCGAGCTGCGGATGGAGTCGTTCAACTTCACCAACACGCCGCACTTCTCGAACCCCAGCGGCGACTTCGGCGGCGCCAGCTTCGGCGAGGTGACCGGCGCCGCCGCGGACCAGCGAACCTTCCAGTTCGCCCT
>JBBTDS010000191.1:0-5377 GCA_038060875.1 Acidobacteriota bacterium
CAGAACGACAATATCTGGTGCGAGAACCCTGCGGAAACGGTCGCGTTCATGAACGAGTTGGGCGAGCCTTGGATCGCCTACAAGATATTGGCCGCTGGCGCGATTCCCCCGGAAACCGGCTTCAAGTATGCCTTCGAGAACGGGGCCGACTTTATCTGCGTCGGCATGTACGACTTCCAGATCGTCGATGACGTGAACATTGCGGTGGCTGTGCTGAACGGCGCCCTGGTTCGCCAGCGCCAGTGGCGTGCGTAGGAGCCATGTCATCCACGACGCTGTGGCATGACGGAGGAAGACCAATGAAGTGGACCGTGGTCAGGTCTCTCGGTTTTCTTTTTCTGGCAGCGGTTCTGTTGAGCGCAGGCGCGGCACCGAGTGGCGCGGCGAGACGGCCAGAGCACGCGGTGATCTTCATCATCGATGGACTCAGCTATAAGGCCCCCGCGCGCCTGGAACTGAGAAACCTTCGAGCGCTGATGGCGGAGGGCACCTACTACGAGAAGTCTTACAACATTCTGCCCGCCGACCCTCGAAGTGGGGAGTGGACCAGGCATCACACCTGCTCCATCCCCAACCCGGCGATCCTGGCGGGTACCGTCCTGCTGCGCCCGGACCAGCACTACGTGCAGCAATGTTTCTTCCCCGACCGCACCACTGCGCATGCCGCCAACGTCGCCTACGCGAGTATCAACTCACGTTTCCACCTGACGTTCCTCCACGGGCCGGAGGAGAGCCCCGCAAACGACGGGAAAACCATGTATTGGGGGCTCGAGTTCCTCCGCAGGGCACGGCCCGTCTTTATGAAGGTTCACTTGCAACATACCGGAAACGCTGGCGCTGCCAGCCGCAACGAGAGCAGCCCTTCAATCCCCTGGAGGCGGAACATCTGGGCGGAGAACTCTCCCTACCGCCGAGCGGCCGCGCAGGCGGACCAGCACCTGGGCAGGCTCTTAGACGAACTGAAAGCCTTGGGGCTGAAAGACAAGACCTTGCTTTTTGTCACTGCCGATCACGGCCAAGCGGATGCCGGGTGGCATCCTTACGACGATGAAGACGCTTGGGTTATGCCGCTCGCGGTGGCGGGTCCAGGGATCCGTGCGGGCCAACGCTTCGAGTACGCGGAGCAGATCGACATCGTCCCCACGTTGTGCCACCTGATGGGAGTCAAGCCGCCGAAGAACGCCGACGGCCGGGTTCTGGCCGAGGCACTCGTCTCGCCGCCGGGTGGGGTGCCCCCGCAACGTAAGAGGATCAAAGAACTGAACGCGCTAATTCGAGACGCTGATGTCTTGATTGCGAAGCTGCGGCCCGAGGCCGAGAAGTCGCCGGCCCTCAAGGACAAGCTGGCTAAAGCCGAGCGCGAGTACTACGGCCTTGAGCACGTCTTGCAGTGGCATCGATTTGGCACAATGGACAGGTTGCTGGCCCACAACCGCAGGGTACTGGAAAAGCTGGCTTCGCTTCTTGGGCCTCCCTAGCTGAGGCCCCTGGCTCCGTGCGGTTGCTGCTGCCGCGGCTATCTGCTGCCGATGGAGCAGCTTTCGTTGGGGACCGCCCTCAACCAATTGGTCCCGAATCCGTTTTACGGGGTAATCACCGATCCCACCTCCATCTTGAGCCGGGGGCCCAGGTGTAGTGCGGCCAACTGCTGCGGCCGTACCCGCATTTCCTGGACATGTACGAGACCCAGGCGCCGGTCGGGCATTCCATGTATCACGCGCTGCAGTTGAAACTGGAGCGGCGCTTTTCGCAGGGGCTGGCGGTACTGCTCGCTTACACGCACAGCAAGATCATCGACAACGTCTCGGAGTTCAGCGGGTCGATGGGCTTCGCGACCAATCCCAACAACAACTACTGCTACCCCTGCGACCGGTCGCTTTCCTACCAGCAGGTGCCGGACGTGCTCCGGCTCAGCTACCGGTACGAGCTGCCGCTCGGCGTCGGCAAGCCCTACGTCAACCGCGGCGCGTTGGCGCGGCTGATCGGAGGCTGGTCTGGAAGCTGTTGCAGATCGGCTCCTTGCCTTCGAGCGGTATTATGAATCCATCGCCAAACCCTTGGCGTGGAAGTTTACCCGGCGCGACCTGGCAGTCTTGCTTGAAAAGATGAAAAGGCCCCAGAAGGATGTCGCATGGCGGCTTGACCCAGCCCAAAAATACGTGACCGAATTTATGAACACTGCGCTAAACGCCGTTCATCAGCTCACGCCGCAGGCCGCCAGCTCCACCCGGTCGCGCCCGCCACGCTTGGCCTCATAGAGCGCCGCGTCGGCGGCCCGCAGCAAATCGTCCGGCCCCTCCGGGTAAGCCGGATCAGCCGCGGCCACCCCCAGGCTCAGCGTGAGCCGCACGGGGCCCTCCGGTATCGCTACCTCGCATTCGCCGACCGCCTTCCGCAGCCGCTCGGCCTGGCTCAGCGCGCCCTTCGCATCGCAGCCGGGAGCCACGATCAGGAACTCCTCGCCGCCGTACCGACCGATCGCATCATAGGGTCGCACCGCCTGACGCATCCGCCGCGCCACCTCGCGCAGCGCCGCATCGCCGCTCGGGTGCCCATAGGTGTCGTTGATTTGCTTGAAGTGATCCAGGTCGGCCAGGATGACGCCCACCGCCATCCCTTCGCGCCGCCCCCGCGCCAGTTCCGTTCTCAGCGTCTCCAGAATGGCTGCCCGGTTTGAAATGCCGGTCAAGGAGTCGTGAGTCGCCTGGAACCGCAGCGCTTCCTGCGAGGCGATCAACTGCTCCTGCAACTCGATGATGCGCTTGCCTGCCCGCAGCCGCGCTTTCAGCTCGTCGGCCTCGAACGGCTTCACCAGGTAATCATCCGCGCCCGCTTCCAGCCCTTCGACGATGTCCTGTTTCTGCGCTTTCGTTGTCAGCAGCAGAATGTAAGTGTAAGGCCGGCGCTCCTGTTTGCGGATCTCACGGCAGATTTCCACCCCGTCCATGCCCGGCATCATCCAGTCGAGAACGGCCAGCCGCGGCGCATCCGGCTCGTCCAGTGCCGCCCAGGCCTCGGCGCCGTGGCGGGCCGCCACCACCTCATAACCCCACTTGGCCACCAGGACTTCGAGCAGGCGCCGGTTGGCCGCGTCATCGTCGGCGACGAGGATTCGCATGTCCTTCCTCCTTTACAGATCGGCGAGCGCGTGCTCCAGGCGCGCGATTTCCTGCTCCACCACCCGAACTGCCGCTTCGGCTTGGGGCAGGTCGCCGGCCCGCCCCAGCGCTTCCAGGCTACAGGCCGCTTCCGCCGCCGGCCGCGCGCAGAAGTTACTCACCGAGCCTTTGAGCGCGTGGGCCGACCGCTCCAGCGCCCGGCCGTCCTGGCACTCCACCGCCGCGCGGAGCTCCGCCAGCCGGTTGGGGCAGTCTTCCAGGAACAGCCTGGCCATTTCCCGAAGCAGCTCGCGGTCGCCTTCGACGCGGGCCAACGCCGCCTTGCGGTCCAGTACCATCTCGCTGAGCCGGCTCACCTCAGCTTCGGTCGCGGCCTTGACGGCCGCGTCCAGCTCTGCCCGCACAGGTTCCGGCAGGCCGAAACGCGCGGTGAACTGGAACGTGCTGCCCCGGCCCGGTTCGCTCTCCACCCAGATGCGCCCGCCCATTCGAGCGACCAGGCCGGCCGAGATCGTCAGGCCCAGGCCGGCGCCGCCGAACTCGCGGGTCGTCGAGCCGTCAGCCTGGGTGAAGGCCTCGAAGATGCGCGCCTGCTTCTCCGCCGGGATGCCCGCGCCGGTGTCGCGCACCGAGAAATCAAGATCCACCCCGCCTTCCGTCTGCCGCGCCAGCTTGACGCGGACCTCCACTTCGCCCTCTCCGGTGAATTTCAGTGCGTTGCCCACCAGGTTGGTGACGACCTGCCGCAGCCGCACGGGGTCGCCCACCAGCACCCGCGGCACCTCCGGCTGAACATGGCACGCCAGTTTCAGGCCCTTGCGCTCCGCCTCTTGGGCCAGCGCCTTCACCGCGTCCTCCATGTCCTGGTGCACGTTGAACTCGACCGGGTCCAGATCCATCTTCCTTGCCTCGATCTTGGAGAAATCCAGGATGTCGTTGATCACCTTCAGCAGCGAGTTCGCCGAGTCCTTCACGCGGCTCAGATACTCCCGCTGCTCGTCGTCGAGCTCGGTGTCCAGCGCCAGGTTGGTCATGCCAATAATGCCGTTCATCGGGGTGCGGATCTCGTGGCTCATGTTGGCTAGAAACTCGCTCTTGGCGCTTGTGGCCGCCTCGGCCGCCTCCTTAGCCTGGCGCAGCTCCGCTTCGGCCCGCTTCCGTTCGGTGATATCGCTGACCACCCCCGCCAGCGCCACCAGTCTTCCCTCTTCGTCCCGGATGGCCGAGGTCGAGAGGAGAATCGGGAACTCGCTCCCGTCCTTCCTCCGGCTCGACAATTCCCCTTGCCAGCCCCCCCGCAAGGTGGCCGGAAGGATCCCCTCGATGACCCCCGGCGGATTGCCGGGTGCGCCCACCAGGCTGATCGGGGTCCCGATCAGTTCCTCCCGGCTGTAGCCGTGTGTCTTCAAGAAGGCGTCGTTGACGTAAAGCGCGCGGCCTTCGAGGTCCGTAACCACCACCCCTTCACTCACCCCGCGGATGACGTGGGCCAGCAGGTTCAAACGCTCTTGCGAACTCCGCAGCACCTCCTGGCCGGTGATCAGTTCCAGGAAGGCTCGGGAGTGCTCCCGCGCCTGCATCAGCAGGTAACCCAGGTCCATGCTCACTATCAAGAAGATGGCGGCGCCTTCCAGCCCGCCGTGAATCACGCCGCAGACGGCCATAGGTGCCAGCAGCAGCACCAGGTAGCGTTTCAACAAGGACGGATCCGGGCACAGCGAACTGGTGGCCCCGGAGGCCAGGCCGGCCGTGATCACCAGCACCATCCAGGTGGGCCACCCCTGGCGATCGGAGGTCACCACCGCGTAGCTGAAGACGGTCCAGACCAGGACCGAAGCGTAGGCCCCCAGCCGGAACCCAAGTTTCCACCGGCGCGGGTCAGCCGCATACTTCGTGGGGAAGGAAAGCGCCGCGTGAAGTCGTGTCGTGCCAATCACGGCCAGCAGCCCCCCGCAGATCACCACCAGCGCCAGGTTCTGCCGGGCTTCCGGCGCCAGCACCGTCGTTAGCAGCAGGACCAGCAAATATGACCCGACACCGGCACGCGACCGGCTGGCCAGCGCCGCGTCCGCCGCTGCGGTCAGACCTCTAGCTTCCACACCTCCCTTATCGACCGACTAAACCGGGAGAGTAACCCATTCCCCAGTTCTTCCGACACCCCTCATCTGGCGGTAAACGCCCGCAAAGCCTCCAGTTTTCCCCTCGCCGCCCCCGAGTCGATCGCCTCCTCCGCCAGCCTCACCCCTTCCTGGAAGCCC
>JBBTDS010000192.1:0-1462 GCA_038060875.1 Acidobacteriota bacterium
CCCCCTCCGGGCGTACAGAACCCAACATCTGAACGGCGTGGCCGGCACTATTACCGCTTCCAATCCATCCGAACTATTCGCCGGGCCGGAGTTCGCCGGAAACACCCTGATCGAGCTGACGGGCATGGGAGGGCTTTATACGAAGGGGAGCATCGAGAATCTCACGTTTCGGTCATCGGCGGACTCGGGAATCGCCGCGATCCGGGCGGCGCCCGATGCCATCGTGACCAACAGCAGGTTTTCCGACCTGACCCTCTGGTCTTCAGAGGGGATTATCCTGGACACCTACACGCAGAACACCTTTCTCGAACACATCGTCGCCTGCGGGCCGGTGAATCAGTTCGTCCTGCTGCGGGGCAACTTCAATCTGCTGCGGGACATCGACAAGGAGTGCGACAGCGGCACGAGTCCGGGCGCGTTCGTATCGATCCTGAAGCACAAAGGGCTGTCCACCGGCAATACCCTCCAGCACATTCTCATCGAGGGCAGAAGCAGCTCCTCGAAATCGCTGATCAGGTTGGACGGCACAAAGGGAACGACCATCCAGAACGTGTGGTTTGAGGTGAACGTTACCAACGGCTACGGGATCGAAATCGAAAACAGCTACGACGTGACGTTCACGGGCTTGCTGTTCGGGATCGATCCGTCCCGGCGAATCAAGATCAGGAATTCGGCCGGCGTTTGGATCGAGAGACTGGACTTCCACTATTTCGGCGCCCGCCGCCTGGACGAGGTGATCGACGCCGATGATTGGGACAGCGTCACCGTCGCCGGTCTCAGGCTCCGGGACGGCAGCCGCTTCTACAATCTGACCGGGCCCGATACGGATCTGTTCGAGGCCGGCAAGCGGTCGCTGGAACGGCGTGCCGCGGCGCCGCCGGCCGCCGGCACCTGGCGGGTGGGGGATGTCGTCTGGAACTCCGTCCCCACTCCCGGCGGCTACGCCGGATGGATCTGCGTAACGGCCGGCACGCCCGGCGTATGGAAGGAGTTTGGCCCGATTGCTCCCTGAACGGCTCTCCAGCAAGCGTCATGACTGTTTGCTGTGGCCGCTGACGCGCCGCCGGTGCGCGCAGCGCCCAGCCGCGGCGGGTAGCCGGTCAGTACAGCGCGCGCCAGGCATAAGCGTCGCTTACATCCTTGGCGCAGACCTCAAGACTGTCCTTTACGCCCGCGCCGCCGTAAGTCTGCCAAAGCCGGCCGCGGTGCGTATCGTCGCAAGTGGGTTTCGTTTCGCTGGCCGGATTCAAGCGCACTGACCGAAAAGTGCCGCCCTGATGATCGACGCGCGCCACTTCGCTGAGCGCCGCGGCATTCTTTACCGTGCTAACGGTAAGCGCCCCGGTGCGGCTGTAGTAATTCGAATCCGTCCACACGCCCGCCACCTGAGCGGCGTCCGGCACCTGCCAGTTGGTGGTGCTCGGCCGGAAATTGAGGCCCGCTCCCAGGGTCGCCGAGCCGT
>JBBTDS010000192.1:1562-3345 GCA_038060875.1 Acidobacteriota bacterium
GGATTCGTGGTCAGGTCCTCCTTGCAGACATCAATCCAGGCGCGGTTGCCGAGGCCGCCCTGCCCGGTCCCGTTTGGAAACACATCCCAGGCCGTGGGCGTGTTCGCCGTGGCCGAACGCACGCTCAGCACGCCGAAGGTCTCGGTGTTCTTCGGGCGGATTTCGATCCCGTCGTCGCCGGTTCCGAGCTTGATCGTGCTGGTTGGCCCATCGTACGTCAGGCCTTGATGCGCCGTGAGCTTCCCGGGGGAGGCAACTACCGGGACCGACCCGGTGCTCGCCAGGCTGGCCGCGCCGGTGACCGCGTCCGGCGTTCCCCCGCCGCCCGGGTTCGTAATGGGTTGTCCGGTCGGCGCGCCGATGAGTTTTGGCCCTTGCGGAAAACGGATGGTCGGGGACCGCGGGCCCGGCGGCTGCTTGCGGCCAGCCTCGATCGCGTTGGTGACCGCTCCGCGGCCTTGCGCCGCGCGTTGCGGGTTGTTTTGGCCAAGCGCCAAACCGGCGCTGACCAGCATTACTATGGTCGCCTTCATTGGCATCGCTCTCTGACCCATAGCCTAGCCGTTACCCTGGCCGCCCCGGACGGGAGGCCGGCTCTATCTTGTTGATCATAAAGCGGCAAGAAATCTTCCTCAGGTTGTGAATGGGTTCGCTGGCTAACTGCATAATCGGCGCCGGTTCGCTGCTGCGGCTCCGGCCGTTCGACACCTCGACGGTCGCGGGACGCTCGCGGGAGCGCTACCGCCGCATCCTGATGAGCGCGCTCACCTCCCTTTTGGGACGGGGCATCTCAATCCCGATCAGCCTCCTCACGGTGCCGCTAACCATCCAGTACCTCGGCACGGAACGCTTTGGCGTGTGGATGACCGTTAGTTCCGCCGTAGCGATGCTCGGTTTCCTGGACCTGGGGATCGGCCAGGGGTTGCTGAACGCGGTGGCCGAGGCCGACGGCAAACAGGATCGCGCGCGGGCGCGGCTCTGCGTCTCCAGCGCTTTCTGCCTTTTGTTTCTGGTGGCGGCCGCTGTGCTGGTGCTGTTCTGGGTGGCCTACCCGTTTACCCCCTGGCATCGCATCTTCAACGTGGCATCCCAGATCGGCCGCCGCGAGGCCGGACCCACCGCGGCCGTGCTGGTGGCCTGTTTCGCCGCCAGCCTGCCGCTTTCGGTGGTAAGGCACGTTCAACTTGGCCACCAGGAGGGCTTCGCGAACGACCTCTGGAACAGCGCCGGGCAGTTGCTCGGACTCGGCCTGGTGCTCTGCGCCATCGCGCTCCAGGCGGGGCTGCCGTGGCTCGTGGCCGCCCTGGCCGGCGCGCCTCACCTGGCCTCGATTGGCAACTGGGCGGTGCAGTTCGGCGGGCCCCGCCGCTGGCTGTCGCCGGCATGGTCCTTGGCCCGCCTTGACACAGCTCGCGAACTCGTTCGCACCGGCCTCTGCTTCACCGGTGTCTCCCTTTGCGCCGCCTTCGCCGTTGCCGCCGACAACCTGATCATCGCCCACGCCCTGGGCTCCGAGGCGGTCGCGCAATATGCCGTGCCGTTCCGCCTGTTTGCCACCGGCTCGATGTTGCTCACCATGCTGATCATGCCCCTTTGGCCGGCCTGCACCGAGGCCTGCGCCCGGGGAGACTACGCCTGGCTCCGGCAGACCACCAGGCGCGCCCTTCTTTGGGGGCTGGTGGCCGCCGGCGTGCCCTGCGCGGGGTTGGTTCTGTCAGGCCGGTGGATGATCCGTCTCTGGGTAGGCGCCCAGATTGCGCCGGGTTTTGGACTGCTGCTGGCG
>JBBTDS010000193.1:0-18544 GCA_038060875.1 Acidobacteriota bacterium
GCCTTTGTCAGCCGGCCCGCCCCCCCGGTGGCGGACCCCAAACGAATAAAGCTTAATGGGAGGATTATAGCACGGCGGCGCCGGGCAGGTTTTCAGTACTTCGGCACTCGGGGGTCAACCTTGTCGCTCCAGGCCAGGATGCCGCCCCGGAGATTCCTCAGCTTGCGGAAGCCCGCCTTGCGGAGGAAGTCGATGGCCTTGGCGCTGCGCACGCCGCTCCGGCAGTGGGCAATGATCTCCTCGGCCGTGTCTAACTCGTTGACCCGCTTGGGCAAATCGCCCAGCGGGATCAGACGGGAGTTCGGGAGCCGGCAGATCTGGTATTCGTGGGGCTCACGGACATCGACAAGCACGAACCGGTCGCCACGGTCCATCCTGGTCTTCACGTCCGGGGCTTCGATGTCCCATTCCGTGGGTCCGGCCTCCTCCGGGGTGACGCCGCAAAACTGGTGATAATCAATGAGTTCCCGGATAGTGGGGTGGTCGCCGCAGACCGGGCACTCAGGGTCCCGCCGCAGCTTCAGCTCGCGGATGCGCATCGACAGCGCGTCGTAGAGCAGCAGCCGCCCCACCAGCGGCTGGCCGATGCCGAGAATCAGCTTCACCGTCTCGGTGGCCTGGACGGTGCCGATCAGGCCCGGCAGGATGCCCAGCACCCCGCCCTCGGCGCAACTCGGGACCAGGCCGGGCGGAGGCGGCTCGGCGTAAAGGCAGCGGTAGCACGGCCCACCCGGGTAGGCGAACACCGTGGCCTGTCCCTCGAACCGAAAGATGGACCCGTAGACGTTGGGCTTGCCCAGCAGCACACAGGCGTCGTTGACCAGGTAGCGGGTGGGGAAGTTGTCGGTGCCGTCCACGATCACGTCGTAGTCCCGCAGGATGTGAAGGGCGTTCTCGCTCGACAGGGCCGTCTCGTGGCGGTCCACCTGGATGTTGGGGTTGATCTCCAGCATGGCTTCCGCGGCCGAATCGAGCTTCTTGCGGCCCACGTCGCTGGTGCCGTGGATGATCTGCCGCTGGAGGTTGGTGACATCGACCACGTCGAAATCCACCAGGCCAATGCGGCCCACGCCGGCGGCGGCCAGGTAGAGGGCCAGGGGCGAGCCGAGGCCGCCGGCGCCGATCAGCAGCACCTTGGCCTGTTTCAGCTTGAGCTGGCCGTCCATGCCTACCTCGGGCATGATCAGGTGGCGGCTGTAACGCAGGATCTCCTCGTGAGACAGGGCAGCGGAAGCGCCTCCCGCAACGCTGGGAACAATGGAGATGGTGTCGGCCGGCTGCACCGCCGTGGCCTCGCGGCCCAGGTACCGGATGTCCTCGTCGTTGACGTAGATGTTGACGAAGCTGCGCAGCTTGCCCTCGTCGCTGAACAGGTGCCGGCGCAGGTCCGGGTAAGCGCCGCTCAGCTTGTCGAGCAGCTCACCGACAGTGGCGCCGTCGATCTCGACGGAGTCTTGCTTCTCCACGTACTGCCGCAACGGGGTGGGGATCAGGATTTTTGGCATTGTTGCTCCTGTGCCGGGTGGATCAATTCCTCGGGATCGGCCTGGGTCTGTTCCACGTTGGGAAGCCAGCTCGTGGCGTGATCGAACTCGCCACGGCGGATGGAAAGCACTATAAAGGAATACCACGGGCAGGAGTTCTTCAGGTCGGTTTCAGAGAAGTAGGCGGCGCAGTCCGGGTGGGAATGGTAGATGCCCACCAGGTCCAACTGGCGCTCGCGGGCCTGGCGGTCGGCCCACAGCAGGTCCTCGGGACGCAGCTCGTACCGCTCGCGCTGGCAGCCCTGGTAGGCGTTCTCCAGCGGAATGGCCAGCGAGACTGCTTTCCCAGTTGCTTCCACGCGGCCCAGCATGGCCCCGCAGCATTCGCTCGGGTAGGTCCGGCGGGCGTGGTCGAGCATGGTCTCCCACGCCGGCTTGTCGATCTTAATCATCCCAGAACTCTTCGCTCAGGTACTTCTCACCGCCGTCGCAAAGGATGGTGACGATGACGGCCCTGCGGCCTTCCCGGTGGAGCCTGCGTCCCAGGTCCAGCGCCGCCGCGACGTTCGCGCCCGAGGAGATGCCTACCAGGAGGCCCTCCTCGCGCGCCAGGCGGCGCGCCATCTGCTGAGCCTCTTCAGTCTCTACCCAAAGGTTACCATCAGCGAGCTTGGGGTCGTAAATGCCCGGCACGATGGCCGTCGGCATGTGCTTCGTGCCCTCGATGCCGTGGAACCCCGCCGCGGGCTGCGCCGAGAAGCACTGCACCCCGGGCAGCTCGTGGCGCAAGCGGCGGGTGACGCCGGTGAAGGTGCCGCTGGTGCCCATGATGGCCACGAAGTGCGTGATGAGGCCTTGCGTCTGGCGGATGATCTCTGGCGCCGTCGTCTCGAAATGGGCCTGCCAGTTGGCCGGGTTGTTGTATTGATCCGGGTAGAAGTAGCTGTCCGGGTCGTCGGCGTAGATCTCGCGGCAGCGATGGATGGCGCCGTCGGCGCCCTCGGCCGGGTCAGTGAACACGACTTCGGCGCCGTAAGCTTTCAGTATCCGCTTCCGCTCCGGCGAGGCGTTGCGCGGCAGGCACAGCTTCACGCGGTAGCCGAGGACCGCGCCGACCATCGCGTAGGCGATGCCGGTGTTCCCGCTGGTGGCGTCCAGGATGGTGCGGCCGCGCGTCAGCCAACCGGAGCGCTCCCCGGCCAGGATCATGTTCAGCGCCGGCCGGTCCTTCACCGAGCCGCCGGGGTTGAAGTACTCCGCCTTGCCGTGAATCTCGATGCCGGGCAGTTCCGCGGCGACCCGCTCCAGGCGGATCAATGGCGTGTTGCCGATTTGGGCGAGCAGGGAGGCCCTGCCGGCCGGCGCCAATCGAGGTACGGAATGCGCAGCCACACCCTTCATTGTAGGAATCCCCTCAATCCCTGTCAACAATGGGATATATGCCCGTGGGATAAGCCTCCCGGCTTGTCCACCTTGACGGGGCAATCCCGCAAGGACAAGTCAGGAGACTTATCCTACGGCGGGCAGGTGGGGCTGGAGCATCTTGACGACTTCGGACTTGCCGACGGCGCCGACGCGCGAATCCACCACGCGGCCTTCCTTGAACAGCAGCAGGGTGGGGATGCCGCGGACCTGGTAGCGGGCGGCGGTGCCGCCGTTGGAATCGACATCGACCTTGCCGACCTTGAGACGGCCGGCGTACTCGGCGGCGATGGCCTCAACGGTGGGAGCGATGATCCGGCACGGGCCGCACCACTCGGCCCAGAAGTCCACCAGCACGGGGACGCCGGAGGCGACCACCTCCGCGTCAAAGGTCGAATCGGTAAGGTTAAGTATGTTTGCGCCTGCCATTCTTAATTCCTAGCTAAGAGATGCAGAATCCGGCCAAAGGTTTCACCGGGCCAGCCGCTGGTACAGCGCCGAATAAGCGGCGGCCGAAGCGTTCCACGAAAAGTCCTTCCTCATGCCGGCCAGCATCATGGCCTCCCAGCGATCGCGATCACGGAAGGCCGCCAGCGCCTGGCGGATGGCCTCGAACAATGCCGGCCCGGCATATTCCCGGAACTTGAAACCGGTGCTCTCATCGATGGTATCATCCAGGCCGCCGGTGGCGCGGACCACCGGGACGGTGCCGTAGCGCAGGCTGTAGATCTGGTTCAGGCCGCAAGGCTCATAGCGGCTCGGCATCAGGAAGATGTCGGCGCCGGCTTCGATCCTGTGCGCCAGCGGATTGTCGTAGGCCACCCGCACCGCGATCTTCTCCGGGTGCGCGGCGGCCAGCTCGCGCAGCAACTGCTCGTGCTCGGCGTATCCGGTTCCGAGCACCACCAGCAGGCAGTCCTCCTCGGCGAGCGCCGGGGCGATCTCCTCGATGAGGTCGAAGCCTTTTTGCGAGTCGAAGCGGGAGACGATGCCCAGCAGCGGCTTGTGGAGCGCCTCCGGCGGCAAGCCGAACTCGGCGAGCAGGTCCAGCTTGCAGGCCGCCTTGCCGCTGAGGTCAGCGGCGGAATAGCGCGCGGCGATGAAGGGATCGGTTTCGGGGTTCCAGTCGGAGTAGTCGGCGCCGTTGAGGATGCCGGTGAGCGCGTCGCCGCGCCCGCGCAGCAGCTCGTCAAGCCCGAAGCCGAGCTCGGGCGTCTGGATCTCGCGCGCGTAGGTGGGGCTGACGGTGGTGAGCGCGTCGCTGAAGCGGATGCCGCCTTTGAGCAGGTTGACGCGGCCGTGAAACTCCAGGGCGTCCGGGCGCAGGAGGTCGTCGTCGAGGCCGATCTGAGGCAGGATTTCGGGCGGGAACAGGCCCTGGTAGCCGAGGTTGTGGAGCGTGAGGACGGTGCGCAGGCCCATGAAGGTTGGATCGCCCGCCAACCTGGTGTGGATGTAGACGGGCACGAGCGCCGTCTGCCAGTCGTGGCAGTGGATCACGTGGGGGCGGAAGACGTGGCGCACCGCGGTAAGCGCGACGCGGGAGAGCACGGCGAAGCGGATGTGGTTATCGGGGAAATCGCCGGTGGCATCGCCATAGAGGCCCTCGCGGTCGTAGAGGGCGGGGCAGTCGGCCAGGTAATACGGCACGCCGCGCTCGACGGCGAGGTACAGAGTGCACGTGTAGCAGTCCGGCCCGAACCACACGCGCAGGTCGTCGTAGACGCGCCGGGCGTTTTCTAGCGGCACGCCCCGATAGCGCGGCATGAGGATGGCGGCCTCGTGCCCCAGCGCGCCGAGCGCCGCCGCCAGCGCGCCGGCGACGTCAGCCAGCCCGCCGGTCTTGGCCATCGGCGTGGCCTCGGAGGCGACCATGAGGACCTTGGGCAGCGGGCTCATCCCCATCATCTTAGAACTTCTGGGGGGCGAAAGACGGCATGTGCCCCGCGGTCACCGGGCCAGTGCCGGAGACAACTGGGCGTCGATCCAAATGATCATCGGGAGGCGAGCACCGGGTGGTTGATCTCGCGGGCTGCGTATTGCAGGCAGGCCTGCAAGTCTTCGGCTTCCAGGTAGGGCAGCTCCTCGAGGATCTGCTGCGAACTCAGGCCGGCGGCAAACAGGTCGAGGACGTCAGTGACACGAACCCGCAACCCACGGATGCAAGGGCGGCCGCCGCACTGATTGGGATTGATCGTGATCCGGGAGGTGAGATCCTCCATGTCCCCAGTCTACTCCCACTCCGTAGTCCTCGTCAGTGGCTCGACCGCGGTAGCGACCAAGCGGCGCCACCTGAAGAAGCCGGAGTGGTGAGGCCGGCCCTCGGGCTTTCAGAACCCGATGCGGATACCGACACGCACCTCGCGCTCGCCCCAGGCGGTGGTGATTTCGCCCAGACCGGTGCCGGAGGCGTCGGTGCGGGGGTTGTCGAACATGGGCGTGTTAGTGAAATTGGACGCGTCCATGCGGAACTGCAAATTAACGCGCTCCGTGAGCTGGAAGCGGCGCGCCAGGCCGAGGTCCCAGGTGCGGATGCCGGGGCCGCGCATGCGGTTCAAGCCGACGTTGCCGAAGCGCGCCGTGTTGACGGCGGCGAAGGCGGTCGGATCGAACCAGGGCGTGCCGGGGCCGACGCCACCGAGGATGTCCACCGTGGGTTTGACCTGGTCGGCGCGCTGGGAGTTGCCGGGCGCGTTGAGCGAACTGCCGGAAGAAGTCACCGTGAAGGGCTGGCCGCTGATGAAGCTGATGACGCTGCTCAATTGCCAGCCGCCGGCGAGCGTGGAGAGGACCCCGCGGTCGCCGAGCCAGCGTTGGCGCCTGCCGAAGGGCAGCTCGGTGACGTTGGTGACCTGGAAGTTGTGGGTGCGGTCGAGTCCGCTGATGCTGCGGTTGAGGGCGTAGTATTCGGGGATGTTGATGGGCAGGGTGTTGTCGCTGCTGTCGGTGCCGGAGGTGGTGATGGACTTGCTCCAGGTGTAGGATGCGTCCAACATGTAGAAGCCGGCGAAGCGGCGCTGGAGACGGGCCTGGAGCGAGTCGTAGTGGGTGTTGCCGATGGGCGTCACCAGCTTCGTCTCGGCGGTCCGGCCGTACTTCTTGTTGAGCTGGCGCCCGGAGTTGCCGCCGCCGATGGGGGACCAGTTGAGCTCGCGGTAGCCCAGCAGGCGCACCTGGCGGGTGGCGACGTAGCCGACTTCGCCGACGAAGTCGTGGCCCAGGTTGCGCTCCAGCACAAAGTTCCAGCTCTGGATGTAACCGCGATCAAAGTAAGTGGGAATGGTGTTGGCAGTGACGTTGCCGGGGACGGGGATGATGCCGTTGCCGAGGCTGGGTACCGGGACCGGCGGGATGCCGTTGGCGAAGCGTCCGGCGGAGGAGAGGCTGTTAGGCGCGGTGACATTGAGCTCGATCAGCACGGGGTGGTTGGTGCGCATGGGGCGCGAGAGCGAATAGGGGTCGTTGGTGAGGCCGTAGCCGGCCCGGATGACGAACTTGTCGGTGGCGCGGTAGGCGAGGCCGAAGCGCGGGGCAAAGAGGCGCTTGCTGACCTTCACGCCAAGGTTGACGGGCACCGCGCCGACGCCGCCGATCTCCATCATGTTGGTGTCCGGGTTGTAGCGCTCGAAGCCGCGGTCGGCGCGGCGGGGTACGGGGAAGTACTCCCAGCGCGTGCCGAAGGAGAAGGTGAGCTTCTTGTTGACCTGCCAGCGGTCGCGGACATAGAAGCTGTGCATCATGGCGCGGGTGGTGTAGGGCAGCAGGGTCTCGACGCCCTTGCCGAGCTGGGTGGGCAGGCCGAGCAGGAAAGTGCCGAAGCTGTTGGCGCGGCTGTCTGACGTGCTGGTCCGGCTGCAACCGCCGCGGCCGTCCGGAGTCTGGCAGAGCTGGGTAGGACCGGTGCCGAAGACGAAGCGGCCGCGCGGGCCCATGCTGGCGCCGCCGACGAACTCGGGCTGGGTGTGGTCCATGTTCTGCTTGTAGATGTCCATGCCCCAGCGGAGCTCGTGGGCGCTCTTGGTCCAGGTGGCGTTGGCCACGTACTGGAACTGGTCGTCGATGCGGTAGTAGGGGGTGTAGTGGTTGGCGATGCCGTAGTAGCCGTAGCCGCCGACATCAAAGCGCGGCATGCCGCCCTGATAGGCCGCCGGCCCGTTGGTGCCGGGGATGCCGAGCACGTCGAGGCCGTAGTTCTTGTCGCTGCTGCGGGACCACATGTTGGTGGGCTGGCGCACGAAGCCGAAGTTAGCGTCGAGCAGCAGGGCCGGCCCGATGATGTAGTTGACGCCGGCCGAGACGCTGTGCGTGCCGCCGTTGGCGTCGCCGGGGCTGGAGATGGATTTGCCGGAGAGACCCGGCCCCTCCAGAATGTCGCCGAAGGCGGTGGGCGAGCGCAGATCGAAGCCGAGGATGCTGTAGCGGCCGAACAGATTCACGTTGGTCGAGGGGACCCAGTTGATCTTGACGTCGTCGGTCCAGCGGTTGAAGACGAAGGGGGCGGCGACGAAGAAGTTGTTCTGCTCCGGATTGGTGGAGGTGAGGTTCGGCTTGGGCACCATCGCCATGATCTTCTGGGTCAGGGGTTCCACGCGGGCGGCGGGAATCCTGTTATCGGCGAAGGGAGTGCGCCCGGAGCCGTCGGCCTGGCCGGTGAGCGGGTCGTAGAGGATGGCGCTGAAGCCGGAGAAATCGCCGCCGCGGACCCTTTCGGTGGGCACCGAGGTGATGAGGTTGGCGCTCTGGTGGTCGCTGGTGCGTTCAAAGGAATTGAAGAAGAAGAGCTTGTCGCGGATGATGTGGCCACCCAGGGTGGCGCCGGCCTGGTGGTAAACGAGCTTGGCCTTACCCTGGTTGGAGGGCAGGAAGTAGCCGCGCGAGCGCAGCGCGGAGTTGTCGGCGTACTCGAAGGCGGAACCGTGAAGATCGTTGGTGCCGCTCTTGATCTGGACGCTGATGGCGGCGCCGCCGGCCAGCCCCTGTTCGGCGTCGAAGCTGTTGGTGACCACGTTGACGGTCTCGATGGACTCCAGCGCCGGGATGTAGGCGCTGTTCATGTGCGGCAGCCAGATGTTGGTGGACGTGGCGCCATCGACGCGCGTGCTGTTGATGGAGCGGCTGGCGCCGTTGACGCTGAACTGGTAGGCCATCGACGGGTTGGAGGCGCTGTTTCTCTCCGGCTTGTTCAGGATGAAGCCGGGCAGGGTGCGGAAGAGCGCCTGGTAGTTGCGGCCCTGGGCGATGGGGAGGCTCTCCAGCTTCTTGGTGGTCATCTCCAGGCGCACTTCGGCGCGGTCGGTCTGGAGGAGCGGACCGGCCTGGGCGGTGACCAGTACCGATTCCTGGACGCGGCTGAGCTGGAGCGTGGCGTTGAGGCGCGTGGTGTTGTTCAGGGTGACGGGGACGTCGCTGCGGCCGAAGTCGGCAAAACCGCTCACCGATACCTTGACGGTGTAGGTGCCTGTCGGGACGCCGGGGAAGCTGTATTGGCCTTCCTCATTGGTCGTGGTCTCGCGCGACATGTTGGTTTCCTGGTGGGTCGCGGTGACCTTGGCGCGGGTCACGGCCGAACCGGAGGGGTCGGTGACGTTGCCCACCAGCGAGCCATACAGAACCTGCGCCGCTCCCTGGACGGGCGCGAGCATCAGCCAGCCCAGCAGGCACGCCAGGATGACGCCCAACATTCCGCATGCCCCCGGCGTCGGGCATGGCCCACCGCTCGGGCACATGGGAGCATCGGACGGCTTGTTGCTCGCGCCGCTCGGCGCCGCGAAGACGGAAAGCTGCAAGCTGAGGCGGCTCCGTCCGCAGGAGGGGCAGGCCAGCTCGCCCGCATCGGCGGCCCGGCGCACGAGCTTTTCGAACTTCGTTCCGCAGTCGTCGCAGTGATATTCGTATATCGGCATTACCCCCACCTCACTCGGCCAGCAAGACACCAATTCTATCAATAATGGCGCGGATCTCGGAACTGGGCGCGTTGTAGTTGTTCGACATCACCGAAAACACCAGCACGCCGCGGCTGGGCGATTCGGCGTAGCCGGAAAGCGCGCTGACGTGGCTGAGCGTGCCGGTCTTGGCGCGGATGCGGCGCCCGGCCGGCGCGCCGCCGAAGCGCCCGCTCAGGGTGCCGTCCTCGCCGCCCACCGGCAGCAGCGACGCCCAGACGTCCCGGTGCTCGGACCAGTACATGTAGCGCAGCAGCTTGACGACCGCGGCCGGCGTCACCAGGTTCAAACGCGACAGCCCGGAGGCGTCCTCGAAGCGGTAGTCGCCGCGCTCGATGCCGGCCTCGGTGAGAAACGCGTGCATCTCCTCGAGGCCCGCCTCGCGGCTGCCGATCTTGCGGCGCACGCGGGCCACCTCGCGCAGCGCCAGCTCGGCGTGCAGGTTCTGGCTCACCTTGTCGATGACGCGCAGCAGCTCGATGAGCGGAGGCGAGGCGCGCCGCGCCAGCTCGACGCCGCCGGCCGGCCCGCCGCCGTCGCCGGTCCTGAGGTCGGCCACGTCGTTGGCGAAGCGGTGCCGGGCGACGGCTTCGCCCACGATGGTGACGCCGCGGCGGCGCAGGGCGTCGGCCAGCGCGCGGGCGGCGTAGAGCGCCGGGTCGTCGATGGCGATCAGCAGATCGCTCGACTGGCCCGGCGGCAGGTTTCCCCACAGCCGCAACTGGCGCGAGCCGGGCAGCCGCTCAATGCGGATGCGGCGCTCGCCGGCCTCGGCGCGCACGCGGTTGTCGATGAGGTAGTAATCGACGGGCGGCGAGAGCGTGAGCGCGACCGGCGCGCCGGCCTTGCCCGCCCGCAGCCGGAGCTGGATGGCGTTGTCGTTGACGGTGAGCGCGCTCACCGGGGCGCCGTACTCCCACAGCGCGTCGTCCAGCGCCCAGCCCTCCGGGTAGGGCGCCCAGACGTAATGGGTGTCGTCGCCCACCACGTCGCCGTCGATGCGCCGCACACCCGCGGCCGCCACCTGCTCAGCCAGCGCCTCGATCGCCTGCAACGGATCGCCGGTTCGCGGCCCCTTCGTATAGGGGATGGCGCGGTTCGACAGGGTCGGATCGCCGCCGCCGACCAGCCTTAGGTCGCCGCGGAGCCGCCCGTCCAATCCCGGCGCGCGGTCCGCAACCACGACGGTCTCGAAGCGGTGGTCGGAACCCAGCCGCACCAGCGCCAGCGCGGTGGTAAACAGCTTGGTGTTCGAGGCCGGGACGAAGAAGCGGTTCGCCTGGTGGTCGGCCAGCACGGCGTCGCCATCGAGGGCAATCGCCTGAATCCCCCAAAAAGAGCGCTGCGCGGCAGGGGAACCGGCGAGCAGCGCTTCAATCCGCTCCTGGAGCGGCTGCGCAAAGCCGGCATGGATGGCCAGCGCGAGAAGAAGCAGGCAGCGCATGAAACAACGGATTATACTGCAAGCATGGTGTGGGGCTGTTCTATGCTCCTGCTGTGGCAGGCCACGGGCCTGCCACCCAAGCCCAAGGCCGCCGAGTACCCCGTCCACGCGAGCCTGGAGAAGCTCGCCATCGGCGCCGAATACCTGGTGCGCAGCTTCGGGCCGCGCGGCCAGACCTTCATCGTCAACGACTACCTGGTGGTCGAGGTGGCGCTGTATCCGGCCGCCGGCCAGGCGCTGGTGGTATCGAGCGGGCAGTTCACGCTGCGCATGAACGGCAAGAAATCGGTGCTGTTCGCGCAGGCGCCGGCTTTCGTGGCCGCCTCGCTGAAGTATCCCGACTGGGAGCGCCGCCCCACCCTTACCGGGGGCGCGGGCATCGGCGACGCGGTCGTGATCCTCGGCCAGCCCCAGAGCGTGGAGCGCTTCCCCGGCGACCCGCGGCCGGGACAGACCCGCCTCCCCGCGCCGCCGCGGGCGCCGGAGGCCGAAGACCCCAGCGGAATCGACAAGCCGCCGCCGGCACGCGCCGATGAGGTGGTTGTCGAGACCGCGCTGCCGGAAGGCGAGACCAGGCAGCCGGTGGCGGGCTTCCTCTACTTCGCCCACAAGGGGAAGACGAAGTCGATCCGCTCGCTGGAGCTGATCTACAACGGCCCGGCTGGAACGGCTACCCTTCGGCTGCTGTGAACCTGGCTTCCGCCCAGATCATCAGCAGCAGCAGAAACACCAGCAGCGTGCCGAGCAGCGGCACCGCTATCACCGCGCCGACTCCCCAGCGCTCGGCGAAAAAGCCCAGCGACCAGGGCGCCAGCAGCCCGCCGGTGACCGCGAACGAGAAGATGCCGTTGAAGAACCCAGGATGGTAGGCGGGGAACCGCCCGCCGATTCTCTCCACCACCAGCGGATAAATGGACGCGAAGCCGCCGCCGATGAACAGGATTCCGGTGACGGCGCCGAAGCGGTTGTCGGTGAAGAACAGGATGGTGCAGCCGAACAGCGCGGCCAGCACGCTCGCGCCCAGCAGTCTGCCATGGCTGACGCGCGGCAAGACGGCGGCGGCGAGCACTCGCCCCACCAGCAGCGCCAGCCAGTACAGGGCCAGCATCAGCAGGGAGGAAGCCGGGCTGACTCCCAGCCGCTTGCACAGGAACAGCGGCAGCCAGCCGGCGATCGACCACTCGTTGCCGAACTGGAAGAACAGCAGCAGCGCGAACAGAACGGCAGCCGGGTTGGTCAGGCTGGTCCAGGCATCTTTCCAGCCGCCGATGCCTAGGCGCAGTCTGCCCGGTGGAAGAGCGGCGCGGGATGCCGCCAGCATCTTGGCGTAGCTGGCTAAGAAGAAGCCTGGGATTACGGCCACCAGCACCAGCGTGCTGGGCACGGTGTAGACGTAGAAGGTGCTGGCCACCATCAGCGAGATGGCCACCGAGCCCAGGCCGAAGAAGGTGCCCGAAAGATAGACGGTGGCGGCCGGGTCCTGGCGGTACAGGGGCGAAATCGCCTGAAACACCCCGCGGTTCAACAGGCCGGCGCCGGCGCCCAGCGTAAGGATCCCCAGTAGCCGCCACCAGGCGGCCGCCGCCGGCGGGACCAGCGCAAGGCACAGGAAACCCGCGCAGGCGACGCCGCAGCCAACCATCAGAACCGTGGGCGTCGTCTTTCGCGCCAGCGCATAGTGGGCCAGGCCGGCCGACAGCGCCAGGCCCAGGTTCATGCTGAGAAAGAAGCCGCCCACCGTGAGGTAGTCGTCGCGCAGGTGGTAGCCCCAGGCGGGCAGGATGGCGCCCAGGAACGCCAGCAGCAGGCCGGAGAGAAAGAACCCGGCCAGCCCCTGGCGGGCCAGCGAGCCTTCGAACGTTGCGGGGACGGTCGTCGGCACCATCGGGTATTGTAGCGCCCCTCGGGAGGGGCCGCTTCAATTACGCATAGCCGTCCCGTGCCTGCTAGTACCAAAATCGGTAGCAGAGTTGGGACCCGGTCCAAGCGTATCAATGAGTTGCGTGTGGAAGGCGAATTGCTTAGCCCACGGCGGGGTTGATAGAGGTTTTCGTTTTGGGGGAGTACTCCCTCCCAGGGCTGGCTCTCCCGCCCCGCCGCGAGCGGGGCTTATTTTTTTCGGCGCATCCTCCTCTGCTAAACTGTTCTCCTCTGTGCCAGGCATCTATGCGCGCTGGATCGACCGCTGGGAAACCGAGCTGGCTCAACGCGACAGCAACCGTGTGGTGCGGCCGTTTGAGTGGGGACTGGACTGGCTCGGCCTGGAGCCCGGCGGCGATCCCCGCCGGCAGCTTCGCGAGTACGCCGCCCGGGCGGTGGCGAACTCGGCGGCTTTCTTCGCCTACCAGCGGCCGGCCGACTACCGGCTCCGCGACCGCCACCTGACCTTCACCAGCCCGGTCGAGAGCCCGTACCCCGAGAACAACCTCGTGCACGCCGATTATTTCCCCGCGCGCCGCGACCGCGGGCGGTCGGTCGTGGTGCTGCCCCAGTGGAACGCGGATGCGCAGGGCCACGCCGGCCTGTGCAGGCTGCTGAACCGGTTCGGGCTTACGGCCCTGCGGTTGAGCCTGGCCTATCACGACCGGCGTATGCCGGCCGGGCTTGAGCGCGCCGACTACCACGTCTCCAGCAACATCGGGCGCACGCTCCACGCCACCCGCCAGTCGATCATCGATGCCCGCGCCTGCCTGGACTGGCTGGAAATGCAGGGTCACTCGCAGCTCGCCATCCTGGGCACCAGTCTCGGCTCGGCCATCGCCAGCATTGCCGCCGCTCATGAACCCCGCCTGCGCGCCGGTGTGTTCAATCACGTCTCGACGTTCTTCGCCGACGTGGTCTGGACCGGGCTTTCCACCCAGCACGTGCGCCAGGGATTCGGCTCCGAGGTGACCCAGGACGAGCTGCGCGAGTACTGGCGCCCGATCAGCCCGGCCACGCATCTGGAGCGGCTCGCCGGGCGCGGCTTCCGCAGCCTGCTCATCTGGGCCCGCCACGACACCAGCTTCCTGCCGGTTTACTCGCGGCAGTGCCTGGAGCGGTTCCGCCAGCTCGGGCTCTGGCGCCGCACCTTGGCGCTGCCCTGCGCCCACTACACTACCGGCGAGTTCCCCTTCGTTCTGCTGGACGGGCTGGCGATGTGCTGGTTCCTGGCGCGGAACCTGCCTCGAAGCTGATCCCCTGCGCCAGCGGCAGCTCGTTCGACCAGTTGATGGTAAATTCGGTGACAGGCTACGCTTTCACTATTTTAATGTCACCGGCGAAAGATTAAATTAGTGAAAGCGTAGCCTGGCACCGAAATTAGAGGAGTTGCTCGGGGTAGGTGCCGAACTGGTGCAGCACGTAGCGGGGGCCGATGAGGAAGCCGCCCGAGACGGAGTCCGGAACCACCAGGTTGAGCAGAAATCCGATCAGCCCGTGGGCGAAGCCCAGCACGTAGAGGCTGCGGTAGCGGAGGAACACGCGCGCGGCCACGCAGCCGCCCGCGAGGCTCACGCCCATCAGGAACCAGTTGGGCAGGTGCGCGGCGGAAAACAGAACGGCCGCCGCCAGCGGCGCGCGCCTGGAGAACCGCGCCAGCCGGTTCAGCAAATAGCCGTTGAGCAGGTATTGCTGGACCAGGCCCCACACAAGATACACGCTCAAGGAGGAGGCGGTGCGGCGCCACACCACGGGGTTAATGCTGTCGAAAGCCGCGCCCACTGCGAGCACGATTGCGGCCAGCGCGATCGCCCACGGAAGCACCGGACGCAGGCTGGCCCGGCACTCCCGCCACCGCAGCCCCAGCGCGCGTCCGCCCTCGCGGCGCCAGAAGTGCGAGCTGACGACCAGGGCGAGAATCGCGATCCACAGCCGGGGGTAAAACAGCCGCCACTTCCAGATGTAGAGCATGATGAGCGTGAACACGCCCAGCACCTCGACGAGCGCGGTCCAGTCGCGTTTCCCCATTCGGCCTCACCCGAAGAAGCGCCGCGCCGTGTTCACCAGCGCGTGCAGGGCCGCCGAGGAAAGCACGGTCGATGACTTCTGGAAGACCTTGCCGTAGATATAACCCGCGATGGTGGCCAGGATCATGTAGCGCCAGTTGAGCAGCGGCAGCGGTCCGTTGTTCAGGTGGGCGGCGCCGAAGATCACGGCGGCCGCGAACAGAGACTTGTTGGATTCCCCGAACACCTGCATGAGCCGGTTCTGGATGAGCGAGCGGAAGAGCAGCTCCTCGGGGAGGGCCACGCCCACGAGGATGATCAGAAATGTTTTGGCTGTACCGGCGGCGCTCAGCTCCTCGGGGACACGGAACGGTCCCAGGAAGGAGAGCCGGAGTCCGAGAAAAACCAGGATGGGCGCGGCCACCGCGAAGCCAAGCAGGGGATTCAGCAAGTCCCCGCGCCGGGCGGGCAGGATGTACTTCATTCCCTTCAGGTCACGGAAGATGAGAAACAGGAACAGAGCCAGGGCCACGGCGGTCCCCTGGGCCGTCTCGTTGGCCAGCCCGTGGACGTGCGCCGGCAGCAGGCGCTGGCCCGCGGCGGCGAATTCCACCGGCAGCCACAGTGCTAAAATAGCCAAGAAATCGAGCCAGGGCGAGCGGCGCTGGTTCGCGGCCACCAGCGTAGCGGGCAGCAACGTGTATCCACCCACTACCAAGGCAAATGGGAGCGTCAGGCCGCCGCTCCGCCAGAGAACTGCGCAGAAAAACAGCGTTAGCAGAGCGGGGACCAGCAAGATGCGCCGCGGGCGGGGCTGCAACCAGTCCCGGAGAAGAGTTTGAAGGACCGGGCTGAAGAAGCCCAGCAGGACGCACAGGAAGACCAGTGCCACCATCATCTGCATGGCTCCAAGGTAGGGCGAGCCAAGCAGGCGTGTCAATCGATCCCGGCGCTATCATCGCCATGATGAGAAAGCGGCGGTGATGATCGGACGCAGGCTGCTCCACTACGACGTGCTGGACAAATTCGGCGAGGGCGGTATGGGCGCCGTCTACAAAGCACGGGACCGCAGGCTGGACCGGCTCGTCGCCCTGAAGTTTCTCACCCGCCTGCTGGAGCCCCCGGAGGCGGGGCGCGCGTTGCTGCTGCGGGAGGCGAAGGCGATTTCCGCCCTCAGCCATCCGAACATCGCCACCATCTTCGACGTCGAGGAAGTGGACGGGGAGACCTTCCTGGTGCTGGAGTATCTCCCCGGTCCGACACTGCGTTCCAAGATCGTCACCGCCTCCGCGGCCGGCCGGGGATTGCCGTTCAGCGAGGTGATCGGCTGCGTTTCCCAGATGGCCCAAGGCCTGGCTCACGCGCACCGGCGGGGGATCATTCACCGCGATGTCAAGCCGGGCAACGCCATCTTCAGCGCCGAGGGCCTGCTGAAGCTCACCGACTTCGGGTTGGCCAAGCTGCTGAGCGGCCCGCAAATCACGCGGCCTGGTACCCTGATGGGGACGGTCTCCTACATGTCGCCCGAGCAGGCCGAAGGCCGGCCCACGGATGCCCGCACCGATGTCTTTTCTCTCGGCGTGGTGCTGTACGAGATGTTGGCCGGCCAGCCGCCGTTTCAGGGCGAGCACGAATCGGCGGTGCTATATCAGATCGTCCATGCTGCGCCGCCGCCGTTGGCGCGGTTTCGCCCGGGGGTGCCGCCGTGCCGCCGGTGGCCGTCCGCCCGGGTTCGGGCCGCAGGCGCCACTCCGGCGAGACCACGGTCAGCCTCGTGCGTCGCACGCTGGTGGAAGCACGGACGGGAACCTGGCTGCGCCGGCGGCCGCTGCTGCTGGCTCTTCTGTTAGTGGCCGTCGCGGTGGCGGCGCTGCTCGTCTGGGCCGGACGCCGGGCGGTAGGGGTGCCCAGCGGCTCGCTGGTGCTGGTGACGGAGGTTGAGAACCGCACCGGTCATCCCGAGTTCAAGGCGGTCACGGGGCTGCTCCGCGGCCAGCTCAGCCAGTCGGCCTACTTGAATCGGGCCGACGAGCCGTTCCTCAGGGAGCTTCTGCAACAGATGGTGCGGCCGCCGGGACAGAGCCTGGATCCGCAAACGGCCCGCGAGGTGGCCTGGAGGGGCGGGATGCCGCTCATCGTCTCCGGCGGCCTGGACCAGTTGGGATCGAGCTTTCTGCTCACCGTGCAACTGGAGGCAGTCGGAAGCCAGCCCACCGTTCCGGTGGCCGTCTGGCGCCGGACCTTCTCCACCGCGGGCAAGGAGGACCTTTTCGAGGCCATCCGGGAGGCCAGCACCTGGATCCGCACCACGGCCGGCGAGGCGGCTGTGGACCTGGCCGCTCGCGACCAGCCGGTAGCCGAGACCACCACCAGCTCCTGGGAGGCTTTGCGGCTCTTCTCCCAGGCGGAGGCGCAGACCGCCCAGGACCGAGACGAGGACGCCATCCTGCTGCTGAAGGAGGCGGTGAAAGTCGATCCCGATTTCGCCCTGGCTCACATGCGCCTGGCGTACATCTGCGTGAAGCTGAGGCGGTACGCCGAAGGTTACCAGTACTGGCAGCGGGCGATCGCCGCCTCGGGGAGGCGTCCGCTGACCAAGCGCGAGGAACTGCGCATCAAGGCCCTCTACGCCATGGACACGCGCGACTATCGTGCCGCCGAGAGCCTGTTCCGGACCTTCGCGCTCCGCTTCCCCAACGATTATTACCCGCACTTCTTTCACGGCATGGCGCTGGAATGGCTGGGACGGACGGCCGAGGCCATCCAGAAGTTCGAGGAGGCCGGGCGCTTGCTCGCTTCCCGGTACAGCGTGCCCGCTCATCTGGCCATGTCCCATTTCACGCTGGCCCAGTTCGACCGCGCTTCCCAGCACATTGAGCGTCTCCGCGGCCTTCGACAGGCACAGTGGGCCAGTTTTCTTGAGGGTGTTTCGCACTTTCTCCAGGGCAACTACGAAGCAGCCCTCCAGCGCTTCGGCGGGCTGGCGCAATCGCCTTATCCGTACTGGCGCAGCCGCGGGCACGGTGTGCAGGCCTGCCTGCTGGCGGAGATGAGCCGGTACGAGGAAGCGTTGCGCGTTCTGAACGAAGGCCTGGCTTGGGACGCCGGTAACGGGCAGATTGCCGGGCAGGCGGATAAGCTCCTGGCCTTGGCTTGGATTCGCTACCGGAGGAACGAGCCGGCCGCCGCCAGGGCCGCCTGCCTCAACGCCGTGGAACTGGAGAGCAGTCCCGACCGTTTGCGCCGGGCGGGCACGCTGCTGGCGCGAGCCGGCTTCGCGGAAGAAGCCGAGCGATTGCTGGCGCGCTGCCCGCAAGATACCGGCGTCGTCGTGTATCAGGTGGCACGGCACCACGTGCTCGGCGAGATTCACCTGGCGCGCGGGAACAAGGCGAAGGCGCTCGAGGAGTTCAGCAAGGCCGATGCGTTAGAAGCACCCGCCCGCCACCGCGAATACCTGGCGCGCGCGCTGGAGAGCGCCGGCGACCCGGTGGGCGCCTTCCGTGCTTACCAGAAGACGGTCGAGTCGGCCGCGCTCATCTGGCAGGCGCCTGAGGAGGATTTTCCCGGGCTTTGGGCCGAGTCGCTTTTCCACTGCGCGCGGCTGGCCCACGCACTCGGGCGGGAAGAAGAGTATAGTAAAGCCGCCGCGCGTTACGTCGCTCTGACGAGGAATGGCGATCCAGACCGTGGCCACGCGGCCGAGGCAAGGAAACTGCTGGGTGGATCGTTGGGAAGGCAGCATATTCGCTAAGTGCATCGAACAGGAGGAAGCTGACTTATGGGAGTACAATCATCTCAACTCCGGCTGAGGACCTCTCTCTACTGGCTCTGCCTGACACGCGACGACCTGTGGAACGACATGGTGTCAACCGGGGAGCCGCAAGCGTTAGCTCACACCGATTGGGCGCGGTTCCTGGGGACTCCGCTCGAGGTTCTGGAGGATGTCCAGCGCACGCTCAAGGAACACATTCGGGCGTTCGAGGAGGTCAGACAGTCCATCGAGCCCACGTGTCCCCATCCTCCATGCCCGGACGACTACAGGATGCGGATCATTATGGACCTGGCCCGTGCGGGTCAGTAACGCGAATCGGGGGCGTAGAACCGGTAGTCGTCGCCCATCAGCGCCCTGACCGTTTCAGTGGGGTAGGGGTGCCAGAAGAGGTGGTCTGTCTGCTTCGGACTGACATTAGTCGAATGGATGATGGCGACGAAGAAACTGCTGTCCCGCAGCGTCAGGATTCGCTTGGGGCGGCCACTCCAAATGAAGCCAACTGGCTATGCACTTGACTCATGTAGCCCCAACATCTTGTGGATCGGCGTACG
>JBBTDS010000194.1:0-3716 GCA_038060875.1 Acidobacteriota bacterium
TGGTCCCAATCGTGACCAGAGCTGATAAAGCAGATCCGGTGCCATTCACCACCCTCCCCCACCCCTTCTACCCTTTCCCCTCACACACTTGCCGCCCCCACCCCCTCCCCACCCTCCGCCCAACCGCTATCCTGAAGACAGCTTGAGTACTTCAACACGAATACGGTCAGTCAGTTACACAAAAATTACGAAGCAAAGCCAATTCGCCCGGCCCTCCCCGGCCATCACGCGCACCGCCTGCGGCCCCTATCGTGCTCCAAGTTCCCCCGTCGCCCTTGTAAACAACCACCCTCCCCGCCCTCCGTTTGGCCCCCCGCGTGCCATAATTGAAGCATATTGCGGCTTCAGTTCCCACCATGGCTAAAGGCAACGTCGTCATAAATGTCGAGCGGTGCAAGGGCTGCGGATTCTGTGTCGAGTTCTGTCCCACCAAAGTCCTGGCCCTCTCCTCCGCTTTTAATTCCCGGGGATACCACCCGCCGCACCTCGTAAACCTCGAAAAATGTAGTGGTTGCGATCTGTGCGGCATGTACTGCCCCGACTTCGCCATCTTCGGCTACAAGCTCGCCGAGGCCAAACCCGTGCCCGAAACCGAGGAGGCCGTCCATGCGGGCTGACCCTAAAGGCGTCCTCACCGGCATCCACTTCCTCGACGGCGACCACGCCGCCTGCGAGGGCGCCCTGGCCGCCGGTGCGCGATTTGCCGCAGGCTACCCGATCACGCCCTCCACCGAAATCGTCGAGCGGTTCTCCGCCCGCATCCCCACCGTCGGTGGCGTCTTCATCCAGATGGAGGACGAGCTGGCCGCCTCCATCGCCATCCTGGGGGCGGTCTGGGGCGGCGCCAAGGCTTTTACCGTCACCTCCGGCCCCGGCTTCTCGCTGATGATGGAGCACATCGGGTTCGCCGCGATGACAGAAACGCCCTGTGTTTTCATGAATGTACAGCGCGGCGGCCCCTCCACCGGCCTCCCCACCCTCCCTGCTCAGGCCGATATGATGCAGGCCCGCTGGGGCTCCCACGGCGACTACGCCATCATCGCCCTCTGCCCCAACTCCCCCCAGGAGTGCTTCGATCTCGCCATCCGCTCCTTCAACCTCGCCGAGCAGTACCGCGTCCCGGTCATGCTCATGATGGATGAGTGCGTGGGCCATATGACCGAGAAGGTGGTCATTCCACCCGCCGGGGAGATCGACATCTATCCACGGCGCCACACCACCAAGCCCCCCGCCGAATACAAGCCCTACGCATCGGACGGCGACCTCGTCCCCGAGATGGTCCACGCCGGCGAGGGCTACCGCTTCCACATAACCGGCCTAACTCACGACGAGCGCGGCTACCCCTCCTTGACCGTCGGCACCCAGGACCGCCTGGTCAAGCGCCTCAGCCGCAAGATCGCCGCCGCCGCCGATCGCCTGGCCTGCTACGAAGAGGACCGCGTCGAGGACGCCGACGTCATCGTCGTCTCTTACGGCATCACCTCGCGGGTCGCCCAGCGCGCCGTCGAGATGGCCCAGAACCGCGGGATCAAGGTGGGCCGCTGCCGTCTGATCACCGTCTGGCCCTTCCCCGAAACCCGCATCCGCGCCCTGGCCGCCCGCGCCCGGGCCTTCGTCGTGCCCGAACTAAACCTCGGCCAGATCTCGCTGGAGGTCGAACGCTCCGCCGCCGGGCGCGCCCGCACCATCCTGGTCCCGCATGCCGGCGGCGGCGTACACCGCCCCGAAGACATTCTCGACGCCATCCTGGAGGCCACCCGATGAACTGCGACCTTGAAATCTGCAACCCGGTCGAGCCCTTCCTGCGCAGCGAGCGGATGCCTCACATCTGGTGCCCCGGCTGCGGCATCGGCACCACCGTCAACTGCTTTGCCCGCGCCCTGGTTGAATCCGGCCTCGACCTGGACCGGGTGGTCGTCGTCTCCGGCATCGGCTGCACCGGCCGCGTCGCCGGCTACATGGCCCTGGATTCCTTCCACACCACCCACGGCCGCGCCATCCCCTTCGCCACCGGCCTCAAGCTCGCCAACCCCGAGCTCACCGTGGTCGTCTACTCCGGCGACGGCGACCTGTTCGCCATCGGCGGCAACCACATCATCCATGCCGCCCGCCGCAACATCGACCTCAAGGTCGTCTGCGTCAACAACCTGATCTACGCCATGACCGGCGGCCAGACCGCCCCCACCACGCCCATCGGCGCGTTGACCACCACCACGCCCTACGGCTGCTTCGAACCGTCCTTCAACCTGCCGGCGCTGATGGATTCGGCCGGCGCCTCTTACGTCGCCCGCTGGACCGCCTACCACGTCCGCCAGCTCACCCGCTCAATGAAGGAGATCCTCACCAAGAAGGGCTTCAGCTTCATCGAGGTGCTCTCGCCCTGCCCCACTCTGTATCAGCGCAAGAACAAGCTGGGCGACGGCCTGGACGCCATGAAGCTCTACAAGGAGAAAAGCAAGACCCGCCACGGCACGTCTACCCTGGAGGTCCCGCTCACCAGCGAGGGCGAGATCGTCGTGGGCAAGTTCGTCGATCGCGAGCGGCCCGACTACCTCGACCTCATGCGGGGCCGGCTCACCGAACAACTGGGTGAGCGCTACGTCGAGATGGAGCACCCGGTATGCCAATAACCGAGATCCGCGTCGCCGGCTTCGGCGGCCAGGGCGTCATCCTCTGCGCCACCATCATCGGCCGGGCCGCCTGCATCCACCAGGGCGGCTACGCCACCATGACCCAGAACTTCGGGCCCGAGGCCCGCGGCGGCGCCGCCAGCGCCCAGATCATCCTTTCCGGCGCGCCCATCCTCTACCCCTACGTCACCCGGCCCGACGTGCTTGTCGCCATGTCCCAGGAGGCCTACACGCGCTTCGCGCCCGAGCTCAAGCCCGCCGGTCTGCTGCTGGTGGAAGGCGACCTGGTCCGCATCTCCGGCGTCCCCAACGGCATCCGTGTCCACAGCGTCCCGGCCACGCGCCTGGCCGAGGAGATCGGCAAGCGCATGGTGCTCAACGTCGTGATGGTGGGTTTCTTCGGCGCGGTCACCGGCTTGGTCGAGCCCGACGCTCTCCGCAAGGCGGTCATCGATTCGGTGCCCGCCGGGATGCGCGACCTCAACGTCCGCGCCTTCGAGCGCGGCTTCGAGTACGGTCTATCCAAGCTGGCGGTCGGCCAGGAAGTGGAGCTCGAGCACCACGCCGGCTCCCTCGAAGCCCACGAGTAGGATAGGCCTCCCGGCCTGTCTACCCTATCCCGCCGCCGCCACCCGCCGCGCAAACGGCACGATCTCCGGCTTCGCCAGCCGCTGGAAGTCCCGGAAGTGCATGTGCACCACGTCGCGGTGCGTGCCCGCGTTGAAGGCGATCATGTCCTCACCGGCCACCTGCGTATCCACGTACACCGGCAGTCCGAACAGGTTCCCCATCGGCGGCATCGCGCCCAGTTCGCAGTCCGGAAACAGCTCGCTCAGTTCGGCCTCGGTCGCCAGCCGCAGCCGCGACAGGCCCAGCCCCAGCCGGAGCTGCTCCAGATCCACCACGCAATCCGCGCACAGCACCGCCATCCCATAGCCGTTCTCGCTCAGGAAGACCACCGTCTTGGCCACGTCGTGGGCGGGAATGTGCTCGGAGCTGGCCACCTCACGCGCCGTGTAGGCGGTAGGATGCACGGTATGTTGGAACTCGACCCGGTTCTGGTCTAAAAACTCCTGCAATTTCTTT
>JBBTDS010000195.1:0-5780 GCA_038060875.1 Acidobacteriota bacterium
TCGTGCTGCGCCCGGCCAACCGGCTGGCGGGCCGGACGCCGGTGTTTGAGAACTCACAGTACGTGGCCTACAAGGTCCGCGCTCAGATGTGAAACTCGAGGATGTCGCGGTCCTCGACGAGGTGGGCGCGCTCGACCATCAGGCCGTCGTGCGCAGCGCCGATGCGGTAGAGGCGCGCGAACTTGAGGTGGTCGGCGAAGTCCTTGTGCACCACGCGGGCCGCGTCGAGCACCGTCTGGCCGCGGTGCAGGACGTAGGGCGCTATCAGGTCCGCTTTCTTGCCCGGCGCCTTGGTGTAAACGCGCACCAGGCCGAGCAGGTCGAAGACGGTACGGGCGAACCGGTCCAGGCTGCGCCCGGTGAGCGCCGAGACGGCCAGGCACGGGTAGCGTTCGCGATAAAGCTCCTCCAGCGCGGAGACGTTCTCGTCGGCGCCGGGCAGGTCGGCCTTGTTGGCCACCAGCAGCCGGGGCGGCGGCACGCGCCACGCCTCCAGGGTCGAGGCGATGAACTCGATCTCGTCGAGCAGGGCGGGATCGCTCAGGTCCACCACCAGCACGCCGAGGTGCGCGTAGCGGATGACCTGCGGCAGCCAGCTCTCGGTGAACTCGGCCGAAACCGGCGGCAGATCGACGAGCTGGATGTGCACGTCCTCGAACATCATCATGCCGGGGGTGGGGAAGCGGGTGGTGAAGGGGTAGTCGGCCACGTCGGGCCGGGCATGGGTGAGGGCGCAGACGAGCTGCGACTTGCCGGAGTTCGGCGGGCCGATCAGCGCCACCTGGCCCGCGCCTTCCCTGGGCACGAGGTAGAAGGGCACGGCATGGGCGCCGCTCTTCTTCTGCGAGTCCTTGCGCGCTTGCGAGAGGCGGCGCTTGATGTCGGCCTGGAGCTTTTCGGTGCCCTTGTGCTTGGGTATGGTGGAGAGCATCCGCTCCAGGGCGGCGATTTTCTCGGCCGGGGTGCGGGCGGTCTTGTACTCCTGCTCCGCCGCCAGGTATTCGGGGCTGAGATTGGCCGGCATGGGCGCCCTCGGGGGAAGAATATCACTTCGCTGCCGGCTTCCGGTGGAAGACCGGCGGCTGGCGCCCTTACTCCGGCTCGGGGGCGGCTTCGACTTCCAGCCGCTCGCGCAGCAGCCGGACCATCTGCTCGGCGCGAACGGCCCTAGCGCGTTGGGCGCGCACGGCGGCGCGCAGCTTCACCGCTTCGCGGGCCAACTCGTCCCGCTCGCGCTCGGCTTGGGTTTGAGCCGGCGGCGGCTGGTCGGTCGCCGGCGGCGGGCCGAGGAACGTCAGCACCTCCTCCTGGGCGGCCCGTTTGCGCTCCAGCCGCATCCGCAACTCGACGCGCTCCGAGCGGGGCACATAGGTGAAACCGCCGTGGCGGAGCCGGTCGGGGTCGAGCTTGAAATGGACCAGCCTGGCGCCGTCCGCGATATCGAGGCTGCCGCCGGTGGCCTCCAGCACCGTGCGCGAGCCGCGATCCCAGGAGATGACGAGCTGGCCGTTGGCGTCGATGGCGCGGAGGTGGATGGCCGCGGCCGGCTCGCGCGAGTAGGTCTTCCAGGCCAGGCCGGCCATGATGACGACCGCTGCCAGCGCGGGCCAGGCCCAGCGGAAGCGTGAGGTGTGGCGCGGCGGGTTCGGGACCGCCGGCGGCTCAGGTTCGGCGGGCGCCGGCGGCGCCGGTTGTTCGGGCGGGGTCAAGGCCGCGCCTTCCTGGGGCCGCGCCGGCGACCACGGCGTCAGCGTGAACTCGCGGTAGCTCGCTTCACGATGCACCGAGCCGTCAGGCTCGCGGAAGAAGAACCCGGCGCGCGCGTGGCCGGACGGAGACGGCCGCAAGACGAGCGCTATCTGCCACGGCTCGGGGAAGTAGTGGTTGTACAGGCCCAGGTCCTCTTCGGAGAGGAAGACCTCGCTCCGGGTGTGGGAGTGAAACCACCCCACTGGCGCGAGCCCTTCAAACGATGGGTCGGCGACGGCCTTGCGGAGCAGATCGCGGAGCGCAATCTCGTCATTGCCGGAGAGCAGATAGGCCGGACCCCGGGCGTACTCGCAAACCAGCGGGCGAAAGGCGGCGATGCGCACCAGTCCCTCATCCCAGGCGCCGAACAAGACGCCGCCCACCTCGACGCCGCCCCGCGGCAGCGCATAGAAGCCCTCGACCACGACGCGGCGGATCTCTTCCATCACCGCCGGCGGGTACTGTATGCGCAGCCGGCGCCCGCTGGCCTCCCAGGTGGTGAACTCGTAATCGGCGGGCAGGTCGGGCATTGCAGCTCTGGCCACGGGGATTAATCGGATGATTGGGGGATTTTCTGAACACCGGGCGGTTGATTCCCGGGTAGCGGGCGTTATATCGTACGGAACCAGGAAGCTTGGCGCGCCGCGGCTACATTTTCGCGACTGCCTTCCGGCTCGGGCTGGAATCGATTCGTGCCCGGAAACTGCGCAGTTCCCTGACCTTGCTGGGGGTGATCATCGGTGTGGCCAGCGTCATCGTGGTGGGCGCGGCCATCGAAGGGCTCGGTGTGTACGCACAACAGAGCACCGAGAAGCTGTTCGGCAGCGAGACCTACCTGGTGGCGCGGGTGGCCCGCGCCGTCGGCCGCAAAGAGTACTTCGACAAGCTGAAGCGCAACAAGCCGATCCAGCCGGCCGACCTCGCCTACCTGGAAGCGGGGACCGGAGATCGCATTGTCTACAGCTCCTACGCCACACAGGCCGAGGAGATCAGAGCCGCGGGCCAGGTGTTCGACAACGGGCTGGTGGTCGGCGCCTCCGCGACCATGGGCGAGCTGCGCGAGATCACGCTGGTGGAGGGGCGCTTCTTCACCGGCGACGAAGAGCGAAGGCGGCAGGCGGTGGCGGTGATCGGCGAAGACATCCGCGCCAGCCTGTTTCCCACCTCCTCGGCCATCGGACGGACGGTCAGGATCGGCGGCAACGGCTTCGCGGTGGTGGGTGTGCAGGAAAAGCTCGGCTACGTGATGGGCGCCAACCGCGACAACACTGTCTACATCCCGGCCACGGTTTACAGCCGGCTGTACGGGCCGAGCCGGTCCATCTCGGTATTCGGGCGGGCGCGGCGCGGATCGGGCCTGACGATGGAGGAGGCGCTGGACGTGACGCGGGCGGCGCTGCGGGCGCGGTTCCGCATCCGGCCCGGGCGGCCTGACCGCTTTGACACCCTGACTCCCGAGGGCATCCGCGCCTGGGCCGACGGCATCCTGAGCATGATCTCCTCGGTGGTGGTGCCGGTGACCTGCATTTCGCTGCTGGTGGGCGGCATCGTGATCATGAACATCATGCTGGTGAGCGTGACCGAGCGGACCAGCGAGATCGGCCTCCGCAAGTCGCTGGGCGCGCGGCAGTCCGACATCCGCCTCCAGTTCCTGATCGAGGCGGTGCTGCTGACGGCGGCGGGCGGCGCGGCCGGGCTGGCCCTGGGCGCGGTGCTGGCGCGGGTGCTGTCGCACGCTTTGGAAATCCCGCTGCGGATCACCGCGCCCTACGTGGGGCTGGCGCTGGCGGCCGCCGGCGTGGTCGGGCTGCTGGCGGGCTGGTATCCGGCGGTGCGGGCGGCGAGGCTCGACCCGGCGGCGGCGCTGCGGGTGGAGTGACATGAGGATCAGCTTGGGAGAGAGCCTGGGCGTGGCGCTCGGGGCCGTCTGGTCGCAGCGCTTCCGCTCGGCACTGACGGTGTTGGGCATCGTCATCGGCATCACCACCGTGGTGACGGTGGCCTCGCTGCTGGGGGGGCTGCGCCGGGGCATCGTGACGTTCTTCCAGCAGATGGGCCCGGACAACATCTTCCTGTCGCAGACCAGAAGTCCGACCGACCCGTTCCCGGAGCCGAAGGAGCGGCGGCGCCGGCCGATTCGCCCCGAGTACGCCGAGATCATCCGGCGCCTGTGCCCGCTGGTGGAGGACGCCAGCACCACGCTGCTGATCCCGCCGGTGCTGGACGGGCGGCCGCTGGTGGCGCGCGCGCGCCGCTACGAGACCGACAGCCTGACGCTGGCCGGCGCGAGCGCCAACCACTTCGCGGTCTCGCCGCGCGAGCTGATGGCCGGGCGGCTGTTCACGCCCGAGGAGGAGCGGCGGGGCGCGCGCGTGGCGCTGCTCGGGGCCACCATCGCCGAGACGCTGTTCCCCGGCGGGCAGGCGGTGGGGAGCGCGATGCTGGTGGACGGCGGCGAGTTCATCGTGCTGGGCGTCTTCACGAAAGCCCAGGGGAGCTTCTTCGGCGAGAACGCGCTGGACCGGCAGGTGACCATCCCGCTGCGCACCGCCCGGATGCGCTACCCGCAACTGGACCGCTTCCTGATCACCGCCAAGGCGCGGCCCCAGCGGCGGCAGGAGACGTACGAGGAAGTGGAGAGCCTGCTGCGCCGCCTCCGCCGCACGCCGCCGGGCCAGGAGAACGACTTCAGCCTGTCCACGCCGGACCAGGTCATCCGCCAGTTCGACCGCATGACGCGGCTGATCGTGCTCTCGTCGCTGGCCATCTCCGGGCTGGGGTTGCTGGTGGGCGGCATCGGGGTCATGAACATCATGCTGGTCAGCGTGACCGAGCGGACGCGGGAGATCGGGCTGCGCAAAGCGATCGGCGCGCGGCGGCGGGACATCACCGCGCAGTTCCTGCTGGAGGCAGTGGCGCTGACGGGGACGGGCGGAATCCTGGGCGTGATTACGGCGCTGATGCTCTCGCTGCTGGTCGGCTCGCTGGTGCTTTCGCTGCCCAACGAGGTGTCGCTGTGGGCGCTGCTCATCGGCTTCGCGGTCTCGGTGCTGGTGGGCGTGTTCTTCGGCGTCTGGCCGGCGCTGAAGGCGGCGCGGCTGGACCCGGTGGTGGCGCTGCGCTACGAGTGAGGCGGGGCGGGTTTGCGGGGATGGACCTGCCGAGCCTGTTGGTGGCATACTGAGGAAGGAAGGGGCCGAGCCGCGGGGTGAGGAGGCTCCGGATGATCTCAATCAACGCTCATTTCGATGGAAAAGTGATTGTACCGGACGAGCCTCTGGATCTGCCATGCGACCAGGCGCTGATCGTCCGCGTTGAACCGGTCACTGGGCCTGCCTCCCCGGCAAGAGAACCAGCACTACACTGGGTCGCCGAGAATGCCGCCGACAGCCCGTTGTTGCCTGCTGACTTATCCCACCAGCATGACCACTACCTTTACGGTGTTCTAAAGAAGGACACCTGAACGTGGCGGCAGCCTTCTTCGCTGACACCCCGTTCTGGATTGCGCTGTCCAGTAAGCGGGACCAATACCACGCTCGAGCGGTTGCCTGGAGTGAGCACTTGGTGGAAACTAGGGCGGGTGAGTTCATTGAGTCAGCCGTGAAGCTTTACGAGAGCCGACCCGACAAGAGCTGGAGCCTGACTGACTGCTTCTCCTTCGTGGTCATGGAGCAACGCCAGGTGACGTGCGCTCTGTCTACGGATCACCATTTCCAGCAGGCCGGTGCGCGGCTGGTCCTCGTTGAAGATCCGCCGGACTCCTGACGGGTCCGGCCCGCTATATGTCTTCGCACCCAACAGATGGCAACCCACTGGCAGGCCTGTTGTTCGGGGTCTGGCCGGCGCTGAAGGCGGCGCGGCTGGACCCGGTGGTGGCGCTGCGCTACGAGTGAGGCGGGGCTTCGGCCCTCCGCAGGCGCTTATAGTCGGCCTCGATGCGGGCGAGATCGTCGATGACTTGCCGCTCTCGCGGGGAGGCGAGGGCGGCCTTGAGGCGGACGGCTGGGTGCGTTTCCGGCGCCTCGAGAAGC
>JBBTDS010000195.1:5880-8706 GCA_038060875.1 Acidobacteriota bacterium
GGCGAGGGCGGCCTTGAGGCGGACGGCTGGGTGCGTTTCCGGCGCCTCGAGAAGCGCGCGGACGGTCTTGAGGGCGGTGGCGGACAGCTCGGTCAACTCGTCAGCGAGGGCGGCGGCGTAGAGCCGCTTCGCCCGTGCGACGGCGGCCTTGAAGTCAGGCGAAGTGCGGAGCCAGTGGTGGATGGTGGTGCGATGGACGCCGGCGGCGGCGGCGGCGCTGGTGACGGTGCGGCCCTGCGCGAGGACAGTGACGACCTGGGCCTGCTGGGGCGACAGGGACTCCGCGAGAAAAGGTGTTGAATCCGATGAAATCTGATGACCGGCAGTGGACATTCCAGTGAAGCCCTCCGGTTCCAGAGTAAACCCGACGGTCAAGGGCTGGCGGCGGAAACGGGAGCCGGGAGCGAGTGTTATCAGGAGGTTAGGAGAAGCCGCAGTGATGTGACTGGACTCGGTTGGCCAGCGATACTGCCAGCGGTGTATCATACGGCGTGGCCGACATTTGCACGATCATCGACGCTCAGACCATCCGCTTCGAGCGGCTGCTCCCCGCGTCCATCGAGCGCGCCTGGGACTATCTCACGAAGCCCGAGCGCCTTCGCGGGTGGCTCGCCGAGAGCGAGATGGACCTGCGGGCTGGCGGGCATGTTGAGTTGTGCTTTGACGTCGGCGAGGTCCCGGACCGCGCCAAAGCCGGCGCCGTTATTCGGGGCGTGGTGACACGGATCGAGCCGCCGCGCGCGCTCGCCTACACCTGGACTGACACACGCGCGGTGCCCGACTCGGAGGTCACGTTCGAATTGGACGCGCCGGCACAGGATGTGCTGCTCGTGCTCACCCACCGGCGGCTGCCGCCTCCGGTGCTGCCGAACTGCGCCGCCGGCTGGCACACGCACCTCGGCATCCTGTTGAAGCGGCTGCGCGGCGAGGAGCCGGAGCCGTTCCTGCCCGTGTATGAACGCCTGCTGCCGATGTACACATACCTGGCGACGTCGGCTGAAGCCGACGCTGCGCGCTAAAGCGTGGGCCACAACCGGGACCGTTCAGCGCGACGGCGCGGCGGTGGTGACTTCGACATCGAGCACGGGCGCGGGGGTGGCGGCGGTATCGACGCTCTGTTTCGATGAACCGGTCTCGACCTCGACAACGCCGCCGGGGGCGAACTGGAGCTCGAGACGGTAGCGGCCGGGGCCTCTTCGCCGCGGCTGATGAGCTCCCGTCTGGGCCCGCCTCAGGCGAACGGGACTCCGGAACAGAACGTGTTGAATGTGATGAATTCTGATGACTGGCAGCGGCGGGGATGCGTCGCCAAGTGAGGCAGTGGTGCTTTAGCGTGCACGCTATGACCCCTCTACCCGAAATGTCTCTTGCCCCGTTTGTGCCGGGGATAAGAGATAATCGAAATTTCCCACTTTAGTACTTTCTATGGCGATCATCGCGGTTGCGGGACGAAAGGGCGGCGTTGGGAAATCGACAATCGTGGGGAACCTGGCAGCCGAATTCGCCGCCATGGGCCGGAGTGTCATTGTGCTGGATACCGACCCGCAGCACAGCCTCGCGGCGTGGGCGGCCCAAGGCGAAGGAATGCTCTCGCGTTGTGTCGAGAAAGTGAAAGGCGCCAACGCGGAGGCGCTGCGGGCCAAGGCGCGCTCGGCGGAAAAGACCGCCGACGTCGTCCTGATCGACACGCCGCCGGGGACGCCTGAAACCGCCTACCAGGCCGCGCTGGTTGCCGACCTTTTTCTTCTGCCGTGCGGCCCTTCTCCATTGGATCTGTTTTCCCTGAAGGAGGCTCTGTCCCTGGCTCTCAAGGCGCGCGCCGAAAGGCGCTCCAAGAGACCGCGCATCCGCTTCGTCCCTTCTAAGGTGCTGATGAGCACGAACCTGGGGCGTGGTCTTTCCTCGTCGCTGGAGGAGATGGGGAAGAAGGTGCTGCCCCCGATCGGCCAGCGAATCGTGGTGGCCGAGGCGGTGATGAGCGGCCTCACGGTCTGCGAGTACGCGCCCAATTCAGTTTCTCGCATGGAGTTCAAAAAGCTCGCCAAAGCGGTGCATAAGATTGTCATGCGGTAGCATTACACTGTCGTTCCCGTCTTATGCGAAATCATCGGGATCATTACTGACGATCTTCCGAACCGGCTGTTTCTGAGCTGCCTGGCAGCATTCAAGGATCTCCCGGCACGCGACGCCTGGCGACCCAGTTCAGCGTATCGAACGGGCGTGTTCATCAAGGCGCGCGGATGGGCGGCCGCTCCTCGGACCCTCATTCGGAGACGCGATGGAGTGGCATCAAGCGATTGAGAGAAGCTACCCGCGTTTACGAGGACTCAGAAACTAAGAATCACGTTCAATTACCGTCGTCTAAGCGCGTTTTTCATTGTGCTGGCTGAAAAACTTGGCCCATCGGGTACCGATACCGGCGGATGCGCGGCTCAGCGCCGCGATTGGCGATGCGCGCCGCCGCCCAGCCCGCCCAGATCAATCATCACCGCGATCAGCAGCCACAAAAGATTGATTCCCGCCGTCGGCATGCCGCTGTTAAGTTCCCATGCGTATACGATCGTGGTGAGCGGCAGGAAAATGAAGCCGAGTACCGGCAGCACCAGACCACCGTGGAATGCGCGCTGCAGGTAGGTCGAGAAGATCCACATCAACGCGAGCGCGACCCGCGGAAACAGCAGGATGACGAGCAGAAGGAAGCAAGGCATAGTCAGTCTCCAGCCGGGCAGCACGAGCCCACACGGCGCCCTGGCACCAGATTCGCACCCCGGATCCGCGCGGCGCGAGGTGGAGTTCGCCGTTACCCGCGAACGGGATTTGGCGGGG
>JBBTDS010000196.1:0-2141 GCA_038060875.1 Acidobacteriota bacterium
AACATCGTCGGCGGCGGCATGGGACCGGGCAGCGAGAACGATCCCAAGGAGATGGACCCGGAGGCGGCGGCCCGCGTGGCCAAGGCGCATCCGGATGCGGTGGTGGGCTTCAAGACGGCCCATTACAGCGGCGAGGGCTGGCACTCGGTTGACAACGCGGTGAAGGCCGGCACGCTGGCCCATCTGCCGGTGATGGTGGATTTCGGCACCCTCACCAAGGAACGAAACCTCGCCACGCTGCTGGTGGAGAAACTGCGGCCGGGCGACATCTACACGCACTGCTATGCCCCCCACCGCGAGGAGTTGCTCGAAACCGGCAAGCTGAACCCGGCCATGGAGGGAGGTCGCAAGCGCGGCGTGCTGTTCGACGTCGGCCACGGCGGCGGCAGCTTCTTCTGGTGGGTGGCCGTGCCCGCCTTCGAGCAGAAGTTCCCCCCGGATACTATCTCCACCGACCTGCACACCGGCAGCATGAACGCCGGCATGAAGGACCTGCCCAACGTGATGTCGAAGATCCTCAACCTGGGCGCGCCGCTGGAGGACGTGATCCGCATGTCCACCTGGAAGCCGGCGCAGGTGATCAAGCGCCCGCAGCTTGGCCACCTCGACGTAGGCGCCGAAGCGGACATCACCGTGCTGCGCCTCGACCGCGGCCAGTTCGGCCTGGTCGATTCGGCCGGCGCGCGCAAGTCGGGCGACCGGCTGCTGGTCGCGGAGATGACCATCCGCCGCGGCGCGGTGGTGTGGGACCTAGACGGGCGCGCCACCCAGGACTGGCGCACGTTCCCCTACAAGAAGGGAGTGTGGCGGAAGTAAGATAGGCCTCCCGGCCTGTCACGACCGAAGACAGGCGAGGACGCCTATCCTACGGGTTAAACTCGATCGCGTCGATCAGCCGGCCGTCCGGGGTCAACGCCTGGAGGCGGGCCTTCTTGCCGTTCACGTCCACCTGGACGAAGTTCTCGACGCTCTCGACCTTCTGAGTGATGCCGGGGATCGGGCCGTCCACCGGATACAGCGGCGCCCCCCCGCCGCCGGTCACGACGTAGCGGACGCCGTTGTGGAGGTGGTGCTGGTAGTTGTGGTCGTGGCCGGTGAAGACCGCGTGCACCTTGTACTTCTCGAACAGCGGCACCCACTGCTGCTGAAGCGGGCCCGGCGGCCCCTGCCGCCGCTTCACCGCGGTGAAGGGCGGGTTGTGCAGCACGACGAACCTGAGGTCGGCCTTCTGGCTGCGCGCCAGGTCGTCCTCCAGCCAGCGCGTCTGCTCCTTCCAGAACTGCTCCCGGCCCGCCTGCGTCGGGGCCGCGTTGCCGATGTCGCTGTTGACCACGCTGAAGTGAGCCGAGCCCCAGTCGAAGGAGTAGTAGCCTACCATGAGGTCGAAGAACTCGTAGAAGTAGCGGCTGTTCCGCTCGTGGTTGCCCAGTGACGGGAACAGGACCGTCTTGTTCAGCAGCTCCTTTTCAATCGAGAAGAAGACCGGCCACTGCTCGGCCACGTCGCCGTCGGCGACCAGGTCGCCGGTGTGAATGACGAAGTCGGGCTCGGTCTTGACCACGGCCTGAATGACCCGTGCGTGCACGTCGTGGCGGGTGCGCGTGTCGCCGAAGGCGACGAAGCGGAAGGCGGCCGGGCCGGCAGGCGGCGTCTTGAACCGCCCTTTGCCGTCGTCCCGGCCGAGGACGTCGTAATAGTAAGTGGCCCCCGCCTTCAGCCCGGCGAAGGTGATGCGCTCGGTCTTGAGCACCGGGCTGGCGGCCGCCAGCTTGTCGGGCGCCTCGCCGAGCCTGGCTTCCGAGGTCTGGGTCACCCAGACCACCGTGGCCCTGCGCCCGGTGGCGTTGACCACGAACGGCCCGCCCACCAGCTTTTCCGCCGCCTGGGCGGCGACAGCCAGGGAAACGACGAGTGCGAGAAGAGTCCTGCGGAGCATACACTACCAGGATACGACACGCAGTCCGGGTTCGCTCCACCCCTCCTCGACGCGCGCCTGCGCTGGCGTCTTGCGGCGCCACCAGCGGGCGGCGTGCGCGCCGAGGCAGCGGTCATGCTGCTGGGGTCTCCCTTTTGGCAGTAGTATGAAGAACTTGACAGTGCGGAGATCTGAGTTCGGGCGGATCATGCCACCATGCTGGTTC
>JBBTDS010000197.1:0-1739 GCA_038060875.1 Acidobacteriota bacterium
TGGTCGCAGACCACCTTCGCCAGCATCACCGGCACGGTGGTGGACGCCTCGGGCGCCGCTGTACCTAATGCGGCCGTGACGGCGACCAGCGTCGAAACCAACATCAAGTTCACCGCCCAATCCAACGCGGTGGGCAACTACAACATCGCCCAGTTGAAAGAAGGCGCCTACACACTGCGGGCCAAGGCGCCGGGCTTCAAGGAGTTCGTGGCCCAGAACATCGTGCTGGTGTCTCGCGACGTGCGCCGGGTGGATGTAACGCTGGAGGTCGGCAGCGTGGAGACCAGCGTCGAGGTCAGCGCCGGCGCGACGCTGATCGAGACCGAAACGGCCCGCATCACCGATACCAAGACGGCGACGGTGCTCAAATCGCTGCCGTTGAACACCCGCGGCATCTGGGCCTTCCTGGCGCTTGCGCCCAACGTGCTTCAGGCCGGCGGCTCCTCGACCATCCGCTTCGCCGGCAGCCGCAGCAACCAGGCGCACTGGGCCATCGACGGCACCACCATGAGCGACGGCGTGGATGAGACCCAGATCGGGCCGCTGGCCAACTACATCGAGTCGTTCCAGGAGATCAAGATCGACATCTCCAACAACACCGCCGAGTTCGGCACCATCGGCCAGGTGACGATGATCTCCAAGTCGGGCGCCAACGCGGTGCACGGCAACGTCTTCGACTACTACTCGACGCCGTGGTTCCGCGCCCGCAACCCGTTCGCGCTGGCGCGCGGCGCCGGCATCAGCCACGTGCCGGGCGGCAGCGTCGGCGGGCCGGTCTGGTTGCCCAAGATCTACGACGGCCGCAACCGCTCGTTCTTCTTCTTCTCGTTCGAGACCTCGCGGGGCAGCCCGGTCAGCCAGCTTCTTAACCCCACGGTGCCGACTCCCGCCTGGCGCCAGGGCGATTTCTCCGGCCTGCTGCCGGGCGTTACCGTCAATGACCCGCAAACCGGCCAGCCGTTCCCCGGCAACCGGATCCCGGCCAACCGAATTAACCCCGTCTCGCAGAAGATCCAGGAGCGCTTTTACCCGCAGCCCAACTTCGGCGCTCCCAACACCTTCGCCAGCCAGAACTACCGCGAGATGAAGATCCGCCCGCGCGACCCGTCCACCTACTGGACTACGCGGGGCGACCATCGTCTATCGGAACGGGATTCCGTCTTCGGCCGGTTCACCTACCAGCGGGCGTACAACCGCACTTACGAGGGGAACCTGCCGACTATCGGGCGGCGCATCCAACGGCGCGACAACCGCGCCGGCACCATCTCCTACACGCACCTGTTCCGGCCCACCCTTATCAGTGAGACGCGCTGGGGCTTCGCCCTGAACAACAACCCGGTCGCGGGGCCCATCAATGGCCCGGCGCTGGTGAAGGAGCTGGGGCTGGTGGGCCTGGCGCCCGACCTGCCGGACATCAGCGGTATCCTCAAAGTGAACTGGAGCGGGATCGGCCTCCAGTCCATCACCCAGCCCGACTACACTCGTCCCGGCTACCGCAACCATCTCGAAGAATTCCAGGAGCACGTGAGCTGGTTCCGCGGCCGGCACAACCTCAAGACGGGATTCAACCTCACCCGCGTGGAATGGGACAGCCTCTCGGCAAACGCCAACCTGTTCGGCTCGGTGACGTTCTCCACCCGGTTCACCGGCGGCGGTGTCAGCGGCCAGGGTCACCCCTACGCCGACTTCCTGCTGGGCATCCCGACCAGCTCGGCGCGGGCTTTCCCGCCGGTGCGCGT
>JBBTDS010000198.1:0-3233 GCA_038060875.1 Acidobacteriota bacterium
GGTCTACATCCAGGCGTATGAGGGGCTGTTCGACGGGCCGGCTCGCCCGCCACCAAGCGGTCACCGCGACGCCCGCCACGAGGAACAGGACTGCGGCCACCACCCACGGGAGGATGGCGCGGCGCGGGGCGGCGGCCGGTTCCGCCTGCCCTTCCAGGGCTTCGTCGATTTCGAGCAGCGCGTCGGCGATGTCGTGCAGCCGCTTGTTGCGGTCGCGCTCCAGGCAGCGGCGCAGCAGCTTTCGGATCGCAGGCGGCGTTTCTGCAGGCAGCGGCGACCAGTCGATCGGCTCCTTGAGCACCGAGGCCAGCGTGTCCGAGACGTTCTCGCCGTCGAACAGGCGCTTGCCGGCGAGCATCTCATACAGAACCACGCCGAAAGCCCAGATGTCGGCGCGCTTGTCGGCAGGCTTGCCCCGCGCCTGCTCGGGACTCATGTAGGCGGCCGTGCCCAGGATCACTCCGGCGCGCGTGGCCGTGAGGGTCAGGGTCGGAGAGGTTTCGGGGTCGCCCGGCGGCACCTCGCCTTCGATCGCCTTGGCCAGGCCGAAGTCCAGCACCTTGACGGCGCCTTCGGCGGTCAGCTTGACGTTGGCCGGCTTGAGGTCGCGGTGGATGATGCCGCGCTCGTGCGCGTAGGCGAGCGCTTCGGCCAGTTGGCGGGCGATGGGCAGAGCCTCGTCAAGCGGGATCGCGCCGCGAGCCATGCGCTCGTCGAGGGTCGGCCCATCGACATACTCCATCACCAGGCCCCGCACGCCATCGGCCTCTTCCAGGCTGAAGATCGAGGCGATGTTCGGGTGATTGAGCGACGCCAGGATGCGCGCCTCGCGCTCCAGCCGCGCCATCCGCTCCGGGTCGGCGGCAAACGCCTCCGGCAGCACCTTGACCGCGACTTCGCGCCCCAGCCGGGTATCGCGGGCCTTGTAGACCTTGCCCATGCCGCCGGCGCCGATGAGCGACAGAATCTCGCACGAGCCCAGGCGCATGCTCATTTCCCTCCCGCCGGGACGCGCCGGCGCAGCTCGTCGAAGAAGTTCAGCAGGAACGTCAGGCGGGTTTGCGGCTTGTCCTGCTCCTCGCCAGGCGGTGGCATCAAGGCGACGACGCGGTTGCCGTCGGGCGCGAGGTCGAAGTTCCACCAGGCCACCACCGGCGCGAGCCGCTTCTCGGACCAGACGCGCCGCGTTTCCGGAATGAACGCGTCGCCTTTCACCGAGTAGGTGACGGCCATGATGCGGTTGTCCGGCCTCAGGTAGAACAGCTCGGGCCTGGTTCGGGACCAGACCAGAGAGCCACCGCCGCCGCTCGAGACCTGCCACCTCGCGCCGCCATCCGGAAAAGGCCGAACGTACACCTCGAAGCTTCCAGACTCGTTGGAGGTGTAAGCCAGCCAACGCCCATCCGGCGAGAAAGTCGGCGCGTATTCCGTGAACCGCGTCCGCAGGAACAGTTCCGGCTTACCCGGCCTTGGATCGTCAGCGTTGTCGCCCGCGAGCGGCAGCGTCCAGATGTCCCAGCGCGTCTCCTGGGTGAACTCCATAAACGCCAGTGTCTTGCCGTCCGGCGAGAACGAGTGCGGATTTTGGATGTTGTTGCTGTCGGTGAGGTGCTTCAGCTTGCCGCTGCCGTCGGCGCGAATCCAATGCATTTCACGCCCGGATCTGAAAGCGATGTGCCTGCCGTCGGGGCTCCAGACGGGCGAGGCCTCCCTCTCGGGAGTGACGGTCAGCCGGTTCATGATATCCCGCTGCCATTCGTAAACCCAGAGGCCCTCATCGCCGGCCTCGAAGCGGATCACGGTGAGCCGCTTGCCGTCGGGCGAAAGGCGCGGACTGAAGTAGTTTCCCGCTTTCGCCGGCAGCAGCGCCAGCTTGCCACTGCCCTCCAGCCACATGAGCGACCGAGTTTCGCCGGCCGCTTTTCCGCTGGCATAAATCAACGTTCCCGTGCGGGAAAAATCGTACTGTGCGCTCCCGAGGCCGGGCGCACTCGCGACTCCCTCCACCACCGGCGCTGGCACTCCCATCAGTTCCCAGTTATCGGCATCGAAGCGCACAGCGAACAACGTGCCCTGGTGGACGTAGACCAAGTGACCGCTGGGAAGATACCGGCCATAATAGCCGCCGCGCCACAACACCTTTCGGCGCCCGGTCTTCAGAGACTGGGCCACGATGCTCGCGGTTTCCTGGATCGCGCCCGCGCTTCCGGCGGTGAATAGGATCGCTTCTCCCCCGGGCAGGATCTGCGGCCAGCGATGGCTCTCGGCGTTTCGCTCATCAGGTTCGGTGACCGGTTGGGGATTCCCGCCGGCGGAAGGAATTCTGGAAAGACCCATTAACTCCAGCGCGGCGATGATGTTTCCGTCCTCGCCCCAACTGCCGCCGATGAATATAGAAGCACCGCACACGACCACAGCGGCGCCGCCGGCCACCGAAACCTTCTTCAGCTTCCCGTCAGCGTGAAATGCCACCCACTGCCCATCGGGGGAAAAGAACGGATTGGCGGCGCCTTCCGTGCCGGAAAGCAGCGTTGCCTCCGTCCGGTCCAGGAGCCGTGTCGCGAGCTGTGAATTGCCGTCCGGGCTGTTGACGACATAGACTAGCCGGGTCCCGTCGGGCGAAAGGATGGCAGTCGCTCCCCAGATGGATGCTAAAGCGGCGGTGGGCCCGAGATCCAGTTCGAAGCGCATGAGCGGCTGTTCGAGCGGCCGGCTGGCCCGCCACCATGCCGTAACCGCGACGGCCGCCGCTAGAGCCAAGACCGCGGCCACCACCCAGGGCAGGACGGTGCGGCGCGGGGCGGCGGCCGGTTCCGCTTTTCCCTCCAGGGCTTCGTCGATCTCGAGGCGGGCGTCGCCGATGTCCTGGAGCCTGTTCTTCCGGTCGCGCTCCAGGCAGCGGCGCAGCAGCCTGCGGATCGCGGGCGGCGTGGTGGCGGGCAGCGGCGACCAGTCGATCGGCTCCTTCAGCACCGAGGCCAGCGTGTCCGAGACGTTCTCGCCGTCGAAGAGGCGCTTGCCCGCGAGCATTTCGTAGAGCACCACACCGAAGGCCCAGATGTCGGCGCGCTTGTCGGCCGGCTTGCCCCGCGCCTGCTCGGGACTCATGTAGGCGGCCGTGCCCAGGATGACTCCGGCGCGTGTGGCCGTGAGGGTCAGCGTCGGCGAGGTTTCAGGATCGCCCGGCGCGGCCTCGCCCTCCAGCGCCTTGGCCAGGCCGAAGTCCAGGACCT
>JBBTDS010000199.1:0-2392 GCA_038060875.1 Acidobacteriota bacterium
TAGCGCGGGCTGGAAAACCGGTCCGCGCTTAGGGGAATAGTTGTCTGTGGAAATCGAGGCTAGCGTTCCGATAGAAGACTGGCGCAAGCTGCCGCGCGACCTTTCCTACAATCACGACCACTACATCTATGGAACGCCCAAACGCCGGCGATGAAGAACGTGTTCGTCGACACGGCGTTCTGGGTTGCAACAATAGATCCCGCGGACCAGCACGCGGATGCGGCGGTGGAGGCCAAGGGCGCCTTGGGAAGAGTCCATCTCGTAACGACGGAGGAAGTGCTGGTGGAGGTTTTCTCACTGGTCACCCGGGCTCCGGAGCGGGTGCGACGGGCAGCGATTGCGCTGGTGCGTCAACTGCTTCGCGACCCAGAGGTGACCGTGTTGCCTCAATCGCACCAGTCCTTTCTGGCCGGGCTGGATCTGTACGAGAAACGCCTGGACCAGGGGTACAGCCTGGTGGATTGCATCTCGATGAGCGTGATGCGGCGGCGGAGGGTTCGCGAGGCGCTGACCTCCGATGGTACCACCATTGTGCTACGCCAGCCGAGACAGAAACGATCGCCTGTAGTAGCCGCGTGCGACCCGGGGGTCACAGGCTACGCGATGCCTTGCGGGTGGGCGACGATACGGGAGATTAGTGGGGCGAGCTCTCGGGCGGGAGGCCGCAAACTGCCGCGTTTGGTTACTTCTTTTGCGCCGCCGGCAGGAAGTTCTCCAGCGCCCACAACTGCCAGCGCTGCGTCATGCTCGTGGTAGCTACGTACTTTCCATCCGGGCTGATTGACAGTCCCCTCAAATCCGCCGGGTTCGCCTGCCGCTCGGGCTCGCCACCATCGGGCGAGAAGACCCAGGACTCCATCTTAGCGGTGCCCCCGCCCGGGCGGACAATCGTAAATAACTGCTTATCGTCTGCGCTCCAGTCCATTGCCCAGATCAGCGTGGAACTGATCTGAGGCACCCGGTAGATTTCCCGGCTTTGTCCGCTGCGAAGATCCACCATGGCCAGGTAAACCCCAGCGCGAATTGCCAGGCGGTTCCCGTCGCGAGACAGTCGCAGATCGTAGTTGCCTCCGTTCGGAGCCTCAAACAGGGTCTTGTCCGTACCCGTGGCCAGATCGCGGGCTTGCGTTTTCTTCGGCGTTCCGTGGTAGATCGTTTTGCCATCGCGGGATGGCGCAAAGCCCCAGGTCTCCGCCGGCAACTCGGTCAGCAGCGACGCCCTACCGGTCGCGTCGTCTACCCGGTACACGCCGGTCTTGCCGTCCGCGCCCGTCCCGAAAATCAGCAGCGAGGCGCCATCGTGCGCCCATCGCCCTCCTTTCCAGCTCTTCAGTTGGGGAGTAATCGTCCGTTCGCCGCCGGATTCCATTTCCCGAATCGCGATAGCATTGGTGGGCGTCACTGAGAAGAGCCGTTTCCCGTCATTCGAAAAATGCGCTGCGCCGTTTCCAAGCAGCCAACTGATACCCGCTGTGGCCGGCATCCTGATGACCGGCGCTCCCGGCGCCGTGCTCTCGCCCTTCCACGGGAGGACTATCGTTTCAGCCCGGCGATTAAACGTCTTGTACAGCAAAGCGCCTTGCGCTGTGACTCCGGCGGGCATCCATCCGACGTCGGACGAGCTGTAGATCGGATTGGCTTCACCCATCGCCTTCCCACCGGCTACCGGCAGCAGATACAAATCGTGGGTACCTCCGCGCTCCCGGCTGAACAGCAGACCTCTGCCGTCCAGGGTCCAGCCCATCATGTAGGCGTTGTCTTGCAGCTTCTCTTCCGTGCTCGGATTTCCCTCCACGGCCCGCACCAACAGCGTCGGCGAAGCTCCGCGCGGCCTGATCGAATAGGCCACCCACTTGCCATCGGGCGAGAGAATTGCGTTGTACGGCCAGTGTTTGTCTTTCACCGGAAACCGGCGCACCTGACCTGACTCCGCCGAAACCAGCGCGAGCGCGTCCTCTTCGCCGGATGCATTCCGATAGACCACCGCCACCGCGATCCATTTTCCGTCCGGGGACCAGGAATGCGGCTCTACATAGTCCAGGCCTCCCCCACGCATCAACACCTTCTCTCCCTTTCCATCCATTCCGATGACGAGAAGGTCGGCGTGCCCATCCTTGCTGCTCTCGTCCTTACCGCGCAGATCCTTGAAGCGCCGGAAAGCGAATGCAATCCGCTTCCCATCCGGTGATACCGCGCTTCCCTCCACTTCTGCCTGCGCCTTCGTACACCCGCCGATGTTGGTCAGTTTCCGGTTCTCGCCCGTAACCAGGTCCCGCACACCCAGGTCGCAGCCGCTCCAGTCAACAAAAGAAAAGTAACGCCCGTCCGCGCTAGCCTGTCCCCACAAGTCGATCGCGTGGTCCCAGAGCAGTCGTGTACGCACGCTCGCGGG
>JBBTDS010000199.1:2492-4694 GCA_038060875.1 Acidobacteriota bacterium
AGCAGGCTCTCCGCCGCGTCCGGCTTCTGCGCCGGCAGCGCGAGCGCCACCGACAGCAGCGCAACAGCCATCGTCTTCGTCATGGTCAGAACCTCCATAACCACATTTTGGAGGCCCGGTGTCAAAAGCCCGTCATGCCCTTCGTCAGGGTTTGGTAAAAATCACCCGTCAAACCGGTACCCCTGCCCCCTCACGTTGACCAGGAACCGCGGCGCCGCCGGCTCCGGCTCCAGCTTCTTCCTCAGCGTCACGATGTAGTTGTCCACTACACGCTCGGTCACGAACGTCCCAGCGCCCCACGCCAGGTCCAGCAGCTTGTCCCGGCTCAACACCCGGCCGCGGTTCTTCACGAACGCGCCGAGCAGCTTGAACTCGAGCGGCGTCATGTCCACGACCCCGGCGCCGCGCCGCACTTCGCCGCGCGCGAAATCCACTTCGACGTCGCCGAACCGGTAGACTTCGCCCGCGTCTTCCTCCGCGCCCCGCCGCAGCAGCGCCCGCACGCGCGCCCGGAGTTCCTTCGGGCTGAACGGCTTGGTGACGTAGTCGTCGGCGCCGAGATCGAGCCCCATCACCTTCTCCGCCTCCTGGCTCTTCGCCGTCAGCAGCAGGATCGGCGTCTTGAGGCCGCCGCGCCGCAGCTCGCGGCACACCTCGAAGCCGTCCTTCTTCGGCAGCATCACGTCGAGCACGATCAGGTCGAACCCGCCCTCGCGCCCGCGCCGCGCGCCGGCCTCGCCGTCCTCCACCACCTCGACGTCGTAGCCCTCGGTCTTCAGATCGATCTCGAGTCCGAACGAGATGGCCGGCTCGTCTTCCACGATCAGGATTCGTCGCATGGCAGCACTATCGTGAACTCGCTTCCCCGCCCGGGCTCGCTCTGGACGCGCACCGTTCCTCCATGCGCTTCGACGATCTTCTTCACCGTCGCCAGCCCGATGCCGGTTCCCTTCGTCCCTTGCTTCTTCGCGTTCGCGCCCCGGTAGAACTTGCCGAACACCCGCTTCAGGTCCTCTTTCGCGATCCCGGTCCCGCGGTCGCGCACACTCACCTCCACCTTCCCGTTGGAAGAGGAAACCGCCACCCGCACCTGCTTCTCATCGGGCGAGTACTTCACCGCGTTGTCGAGCAGGTTCCACAGCGCGCCGCTGAGCGCCTCGCGGTCCCCGCGGATCCGGGCGCCCTCCGCGAGCCCGGCAAATTCGACGGCATATCCCAGGCTCCGCACCGTCTCCTCGAACTCCTCGGCAACGGAGCGAGCCCACTCCGTGGCTTCGACGCTCTCGGAGCGAAACTTGTACTCGCGCGCCTGCATCCGGCCAAAATCCAGCAGCGATTCCACCACCCTCCTCAGCCGGTCGCTCTCTCCCATCATCAGCTCGTAGGCGCGCTGCTTCTGTTGCTCGTTCGCCATTCGCCCGCGAGCCAGCATCTCCGTAAGCTGCCGGATGGAGGTGAGCGGCGTGCGGAACTCGTGCGACACGGCGGCGACGAAGTCCGATTGCAGCCTCGCCACCGCGAGTTCGCGGCTGATGGCCCGCGCGATGAGGAAGCTGCCCGAACCCAGCAGCACCGCGAACACGAGCAGCCCGGCGAACATGAGCCGCCGCCGCGCGGTCCAGGGATCGGATGACGCTCCAACAGCCACCGGAGTTGCCGTCACGCTCCACGGGAGTCCGGTCGCCGCCGCCGGGCGAAAGGCCGCCTGCCCCCGCGCCGTGGCGTTGCTCCCGCGCGGCGCGCCGTGACCATGGATCACCCGCCCCTCCGCGTCCGCCAGCCGCAAGACCACGCCCGCGTCGCGCTCCAGCTTTCCCCAGAGCGCCCGCCACGACGACGGCCCCGCCAGCCGCGCTTTCCAGGCCCCTCCCTCCCTTCTCCACGACACCGACACTACGTGCCCGTCGATCAGGAGTCCGGCGCGTCCGCTCGCCGCCTGCTCGCCGAAGGCCCACTCCGCCGCCGCCGCGAGGGCCATTCTCTCTTCCCACCGCGCCGGGAGCGCGACGTCCGGCGCCCACGCCTGCAACTCCTTCAGGTAGGTGTCCAGAGTCCCCCTGGTCACCTTCCACGCGCCCGCCGTCAACTCGGTCCACAGCGCGGCGGCCTCCCGCCGTGCCCCGGCCCGCTCGCCGCTTTCTTCGAGCACCGAGCATCGCGCCCCCCGCGCGACGAGGCTGGCCGGCATTCCCGCCACCGGGA
>JBBTDS010000199.1:4794-11445 GCA_038060875.1 Acidobacteriota bacterium
GCCACCACGCGGTCCGCCGCGCTTTCGAGCCGCTCCTGCCGCCCCTGCGCCTCCACCGCGCGATCCTGCTCCAGCACCCGCCATCCCAGCCATCCGAGCGCAAGCGCGCACGCCAACATGAGGCAGATGAACAGCGTCAGCACCGCCCGTGGAGGACGGAACCACTCCTGCGGATTCATAAGCGGCTAACCGATTATAGGCTCCGCCAGCGCGCGGCAGTATCCGTGGCCGAGTCAGGGCTTTGTCAGGAATTCGTCAGGACGGGTTGGCTCCCCCTGCCGTCTTGCGGCGGCGTGGCGCGGGCCTCCTGGGCCGCCGCCGGCCCGTCAGGCGCGGCAACTAACTCCGCCCCGGGGCTGTATGATGTTGTTAAGAGGTCCGTATGAGGCAGCGAGTAACGGTGAGCATCAACGGCGAGACGCTGAGATACGTGGATCGGCTGGCCGGCAAGCGAGGCCGCTCGCGGAGCCAGGTGATCGAATCGTTCATCGAGGAATCGCGGCGGCGGAAACGCGAGGAGAATCTTGCTGCTCAAGCCGGCGAGTTCTTCGCGAAAGACCTGACGCCGGAAGAGAACGAAGAGCGAGAGGACTGGCTCAAGATGAGCGCGGAGGCGCAGAAGCGTGCCCGTTAGCCGTGGCGAGGTCTACCTGGCGGCGATCCCGGGGCAGACGAAGCCAAGGCCCGCAGTCGTGCTGACGGCGGACTGGCTCAGCCGGTACGCGCTCGACGTAACCGTGGTTCCGCTAACCAGCGTCGCTAGAGGGGGTTTCCCTACCCGGGTTGAGCTTGCAGCCGGAGAAGGCGGATTGCAGGTTCGGAGTTACGCCAAGTGTGACCAGGTGACCACCATACCGAAGGCGCTGTTGGCGGGCAGACCTTTCGGCCGGCTGCCCGCGGCCAGGATGAAGGGGATCGAAGACGCGGTGCGGCTCTCGCTCGGGATCTGACCGCAAACCGCGAGCCGGGAGGCCTCCGGCTATGAGGCTTACCCTGCCTGCTGCTTCAGCACCTCGATGGCGGCGCGGCAGAAGGCGGGCAGGTCGTCCGGTTTGCGCGAGGTCACCAGGTTGCGGTCCACCACTACCTCGGCGTCCTCAAAGAGCGCGCCGGCATTGACCACGTCGTCCTTGATCGCCGAGAAGCAGGTGGCGCGGCGGCCCTTGAGGATGCCGGCCGAAACCAGCACCCAGCCGGCGTGGCAGATGGCGGCCACCAGCTTGCCCTGCGCGTCCATGTCCTTGACGAACTGGTTGGCCCTGGCGTAGCGGCGGATGTGGTCCGGAGCATAGCCGCCCGGCACCACCACGCCGTCGAAGTCCTCGGCCTTCACCTGGTCGTAGGACTTGTCGCAGACGATCGGGTAGCCGTACTTGCCGGCATAGGTCTCGCCGGCTCTGGCGCCCACGGCGACCACTTCGGCGCCTTCTTCCTTGAGGCGGTAGTAGGGATACCAGACCTCCAGGTCCTGGTAGATCTGATCGACGAGGATGGCGATGCGCTTGCCGCGGAGTTCCATACATCCAATTCTAGCCTCGGGCGCGCATGAGGAGAGGTGCGAAGCAGCCGACTATGCCCGGCTAGGTGTTTCAACCAGGGTGCAGTAGGGTGACTGCGACCTTTTGACGGCGGCTGTCTGGGTCGATAGATCAACCTAGAGGGAATGCCAGCGGGTTCCTCTAGGAGGCTCTCATGATGCGCGTGACTCGGGTGGTGGTTTTCCTGGCCGCCCCGCTGCTAGCGGCTGGCGCCAGCCAGGCGGCCACCGTGGGTCTCGCGGTCATGACGAAATCCGTGCCCCCGACGGGCCAATGCGAGCCCGCCCCCACGGCAACGTCCACCTTTTCGACCGCGGACACCGAGGCAATTCTCTTCTTTCTGGTTCCCGATGCGCGAGCGGGTGATGTCGCCTCCAGCGAGTGGCGCGATCCGAGCGGCAGCGTTTACACCGCCGGGGGAGCGATTGGCGGGCCGTGGGCGCCGCTGGCCCAGACGGCATCGACCTGTTTTAAGGAGCGGCTGACCATCGCCGGCAAACCGCCGGCCTCGCAGCCGGGAACCTGGACGGTGACCGTCACCTGGAACGGGGCTCAGTTGTTCACCCTGCGATTCACCATCACCGGCGGCGGCTCGAGTGGCGGCTTGCAGGTGAGCATCAACCAGGTGAACACAAGCAATTGCCCCACCATCAAGCTGAGCGTGTCGGTTACCGACAGCCAGGGCCGGCCGGTCAGCGGGCTCACGGGCGCGAATTTCGTCCTCAAGGAAGACGGGCAGCAGCGCCCGATAACGGTCACCAGCAGCGGCGGTGGCGGTGGTGGCGGCCCGCTATCGGTGGCGCTGGCGATCGATGCCAGCCGTTCACTGACGGACACTGACCGGGCCAACGAGGTGGCGGCCGCCAAGGCGCTGGTGGATCAGTTGCCGCCTGATGCCGCCGTCGCGGTGTACCTTTTCAATAACTTCGCGGAACTGGCGCAGCCTTTCTCGACCGATCGAACGGCCATCAAGGCGGCGATTGAGCGGCTCCTGACAAAGGCGACGGGCGACACTGCGATCTACGATACGATCGTCGAGGCCTCCCAGGCGCTGGCCGGCCGGCAGGGCCGCAAGGCGATCGTGCTGATGACTGACGGCGCCGACACCGCCAGCCGGGCGCCGCTGGAGACGGCCATCCTCCAAGCCAAGCAAAGCGGGGCCACCGTGTTCACCGTCGGCTTCGGCGACGAGCGCGATGGCGACACGCTGAGGCGCATTGCGCAGGAAACCGGCGGCTTCTACAGCGAGGCGGCCACCTCTGCCGACTTGCAGCGGATCCTCCAGGCTCTCGGGCAATCGCTGTCCGCGGTCCAGTACGAGATCACCTTCACCACCGCCAACCCGGCGGCGGATCACACGATCGATCTCACGGCGACCTCGGGCGGCTTGACCGGCTCAGCCACCAAGACGTTCACCGCCTGCGGCTCGGGAGGCAGCACGGGCGGAGGTACGGGGGGCGGCGGCACGGGCGGCGGCTCTACCGGCGGGGTGATCCTGACGGTGGAGAATGCCAGCGGCACGGCCGGTCAGAGCGTGGACGTGCCGATCACGCTGAAGGCGACCGGCCAGCGGCCGGCTTCCTTCCAGCTCGATGTCTCCTATGACACGCAGTTGGTGAGGTTCAATTCGGCGCGCCGCGGCGATCAGCTTGCCAACGTCAGCAAGGATGTCTCCAGCAGCGCGGTCGGTACGGGGAAGATCCGCGTGGTCGGGGCCGGCCTCAACCAGAACGTGATCGGCGACGGCACGGTGGCGCTGATGAACTTCACCCTGGCCACGGGCTTTCCGCCGAACACCAGAACGCCGCTGGCCTGCTCGAATCCGCTGTCGGTGGACCCGCAGAGCCGATCGCTCCCGACCACCTGCGTGTCGGGGTCGATCACGGCAACGGCGGTCTGCACCTGCGACGTGAACGGGGACGGCGCCATTAATGTCGGCGACGTGCAGCTCCTCATTAACCAGGCGCTCGGCAAGGTGGCAGCTACCTGCGATCTCAACGGAGACGGGCAGGTGGATGTTCAGGACGTCCAGATCGTGGTCAACGCCACTCTCGGCCAGGGATGCAGGAGGTAGTTCTATGATCACCAGGATAATTCTGTGCTGTTTGCTTGGCGGCAGCGGGCTCTGGGCGGCCGCGCTCTCGCTCGGCAGGCTCTCGCTGAAAGCCGGTGAGAGCGTGGAGGCGAGCCTGAGTTTCCTCGCGCAAGGGGCGCTGGTCACCGCGATCCAATTCGATCTGGACTACGACGATGCCCAGTTGAGGATCACCGCCAGTGCCGGCCCGGCGGCCTTCCGCGCCGAGAAGGACCTGGCCGTCAACGGAAAGCGCTACGTCATCGCCGGACTGAACCAGAACGCTTTGAGTGACGGGGTGCTCGTCGTCCTGCGGCTCTCGGCCAGCGGCTCGGTGGCCGGCTCGTATCCGCTGCGGTTGACCCGAGTGGTGGCGACCGACAAGGACGGCAGGGCCGTCGGCGTCACCGCCAGCGATGGAACCGTGACCGTGGAAGCCCCCGTTGGGGCTCCCCAGGTGAACGGCAACGGGGTGCTGCATGGAGGAACCTTTCGATCGGGCCTGGCGGCCTCCACCTGGATCTCCATCTTCGGCTCCAACCTCGCCGCCAGCACGCGAGCATGGTCGGGCCGCGATTTCGCCGGCAACAAGCTGCCGGTGGAATTGGACGGTGTGCGCGTCTGGATCAACGGCAAGCCAGGCTATGTGTCCTTCATCAGTCCCTCGCAGGTCAACGTGCTCGCCCCCGACGATGACGCCGAAGGTCCCGTCAGCGTGCAACTCGTCAATGCCCAAGGCGGCAGCAACACGGTGACGGTGACCAAGAAGAGGACGGCGCCCGGTTTCTTCCTGCTCGATCCGGAAGGCCGCAAGTATCTGGCCGCGGTGCATGCCGACGGGACGCTGGCAGGCCGCGCGGGTCTTATCCCGGGCGTGACCACCCGACCGGCCCGGCCCGGCGACGTGATCCTGCTCTACGGCACCGGTTTCGGTTTGACCAACCCCCGCGCTCCAGCGGGAGAGGTCTTCAGCCAGGCGCTGCCGCTGGCAGAGCCGGTGACGGTGCGCTTCGGAGACGCCGCGGTCGTGCCCTTGTGGGCCGGACTCATCAGCCCCGGTCTCTACCAGTTCAATATCCGGGTGCCGGAGCTGCCCGACGGGGATGTCGCCGTGACGGCCGAGGCCGGCGGTGAGCCGACCCCAGCCGGCTGCTTCGTCACTGTCAGCCGCTGAGACTGGTTACACCGTCGGCCCGCCGTGCACTTCCACTTCCTCGGGTGCGACGCCCTCGGGCTTGGGCTCGGGCAGGCGGCCGGACCAGTGCAGCCAGCCCCAGGCCAGCGCGGTCGTCGAGCTGAGCACGCCCGAGACAGCGCCGATGGTTCGCGGGTCGTAGGTGGTGGAGGCCACGCCGGCGCCCATCATCGAAAGCATCATCACCGACCAGGTCAGCGACTCCATCGTCGCGAAGACGCGCCCGCGGTAATCGTCGCGGACGCAGCGCAGCAGTTGAGAGAAGTTCAGCACCGAGCTGACGCCGACCGCCGCGCGCGACAGCGCGATGAACACCAGCGCCAGCCAGAACTCCCGCATCTGGCTGAAGATCACGTAAGCGCCGCCGTGGATGACGTAGCAGACGACGATGGCGCGCTTGTAGCCCTCGAAGCCGGCGCGGCGGCCGAACCAGTGGCCGAAGGCGCCGCCCGCCAGCAGCCCGATGCCGGCGCAGCCCCAGATGGCGCCGATGCCGGCCGCGCCGCGCCCAAAAACCAGCTCGCCGAAGATGCTGAAAAGGATCTGGGCCGCCCCGCCGCCAGTGGCCCAGCCGATGTGGACCACGGTGACGCCGAGCACCAGCGGCGTGGCGCGCATGTAGCGCAGGCCCTCGGTGTAGTCCCGCCACGGGCGCACCACCTCGGCTTCGGCCAGCGCCGTCCGCGGCGCGCGAAACTCGCCGCCGGGCGCCCGCAGCCGCGAGATCGACCAGGCCGAGAACAGGAACGACATCGCGTTCAGGAAGAAGGCCAGCTCGTAGCCGAACTGCATCACCGCCGCCCCGGCGAAGAAGGCGCCCAGCGTCAGCGTGCTCCACTGCGTCGTCTGGGTGAGCGAGTTGGCGGTGTGCAGCTCGTCGCGGCTGGCGATGGCCGGCAGTATCGAGGCGCGCCCGCTGGTGAAAAACGGTGACGCGAACATCAGCGCCGCGCTCAGCAGGTAGAGCAGCCACGGCTCGGGCCGGCGCACGGTGAGGATGAAGCCGGCGGCCACCACGGCGCGCACCAGGTCGCTGGCGATCATGATCCGCTTGCGGTCCAGGCGGTCGAGCACGACGCCCGCCAGCGGGCCGGCCAGAATGGCCGGGATCGCCCGCGACAGCATGATGCCGCTGACAACCAGTCCGGAGTGGCTGGCGGCCAGCGCCAGGCTGAAAACGGCCACGTTGTTGAAGTGGTCGCCGATCTCGCTGACCACCTGGCCCGTCCAGGTGTAACGGTAATTGCGGTTGTGGCGCAGCAGCCCGAGGAAGCTGCTCACCCGATCGCCTCCCGGCGCGCGGTGATCCGGCCGATGAACTCGTGATCCAGCGCGTAGCCAAAGCCGGGATCGTCGCGCACCAGGATCGTGCCGCGCGGCGTGACTTCAACCGGCGGCGTGATCAGGTCGCGCGCCCAGTAGCGCTGGCTGGCCGAAACGTCGCCGGGCAAAACGAAATTGGGCAGCGTCGAGAGGGCGATGTTGTGGGCGCGCCCCACGCCCGATTCCAGCATGCCGCCGCACCAGACCGGAATGCCGGCCGCCTGGGCCGCGTCGTGCACGCGCCTGGCCTCGCCGAAGCCGCCGACGCGGCCCAGCTTGATGTTGATGATGCGGCAGGCGCGCAGCCGGATGGCCTGCTCGGCGTGCCGGGCCGAGCGGATGCACTCGTCCAGGCAGATCGGCGTGTCCAGCTTCGGCTGGAGCGCGGCGTGGTCGATGATGTCGTCGTGGGCCAGCGGCTGCTCGATCATCATCAGGTAGAATTCGTCCAGCCGCTTCAAGTGTTCGGCGTCGGCCAGCGTGTAGGCCGAGTTGGCGTCGGCCATCAGCTTGATGTTCGG
>JBBTDS010000199.1:11545-21780 GCA_038060875.1 Acidobacteriota bacterium
GGCGCCACGTCGTGGGCGCTCTCGAGCGTACGCCCGAGCACCCGCGGCGCGGCGTAGTCGCGCAGGATCAGCCAGGCCGATTCGGTCCACTCCTCGTTGTAGAAAGGGTTCTCGCCCGGCGTCGCTTCGCCCCAGCCCGAGACGCCGTCCGCAACCGCTTCCACCAGCACGATCCGCCGCTCGGTGGTGCGGCCGAAGCTGGTTTCGAAGAAGTGCACCAGCGGCATCCGCACTTCCCGCAGCACGATGCGTTCTATTCGCATGGCCATCGTCCTAACAAGTACGCGCCGGCGCGCTCGGATCTTTCGAAGCCGATCACCGCCAGCCCGCGATTGAGGTGTTCGAGGAACTGGTTGCTGACCGACTCCTGGATGGGCCGGCGCAGCGCGTCGATCATGGCCGGCACCTCGATGCGGGCTTCGACCGGCGGCCCCGCGGCCGCGCGGCCGGAGACGATCGCCTCCACCCGCGGGCTGGCCACCCACCACTCGGCCACGCAGCGGTCGGTGGGCAGGCCGCCGTGCAGATGACTGGTGGTGGTGCCGTACTGGTTCAGCACGTAGCGCCGCACCACCGCACCCAGCCGCTCCATGTTGAAAAAGGCGTTCTTCAGCTCCAGCGGGTCGAAGGTCCACTCCACCAGCTCGATGCCGCGGGCCAGCGCATCCTCGCGCTGGCGCAGCTTGAGGCGCCGGCCCACGCCCGCGTTGCGGTACTCGGGCAGCACCCCCAGCATGTGGCTGTGCAGGTAGATCTTGGCGCCCGCCTTCAAGCCCGGGATGGCCAGCAGGAAGCCCACCATGCGGTCCCCGTCGTAAGCGCCGAAGGTCTGGCCGCCCACACCCGAGGCCACGATGAACAGCCGCACCGGCAGCAGCTCAATCTCTTCGAACCCCCACACCCGCCGCTGCACACGCACCGCTTCGGCAAACTCGTCAGGCGTGGTGAGCGTCCGTATTTCCATAATTTCGGTGACAGGCTACGCTTTCACTAATTCAATCTGGCCGTCCTCGCAGTGGCCCAAGAGTTGAATGTAGCAAAGGCGGCAGGTTAGGTTGAAATGTGAGCCTGCCGGCCTCAATCGGCATCATCGGCGGAGTCGGCCCCTGGGTGGACGCGCTGCTGCTGCGCAAGCTGCTGGAGTACCAGACGGTGCTGGGGATGCGCCGCGACCAGGACGCCATCCCGACCCTGCTGGCCCAGTTCGCCGCGCTGATCGAGGACCGCACCGAATACCTGATGTCGCTGGAACGCGGCGGCGCGCTCGAAAACCCCGCCATCAACGCGGCGCGGATCGCGCGCATGCTGGCCGCCAGCGGCGCCCGCGTGCTGGGCATTCCCTGTAATACGTTTCACGCCGGGCCGATCTTCAGCCGCTTCGCACAGGAGGTGGCCGGCCTGACGGGGCTTCCGATCGTCCACATGGTCCAGGCGACGATCGCCGACATCCTGGCGGCTCGCCCTGAAGTCCACCGCGTGGGCATCCTCTCCACTAACGGGACTTGGCTGCACCGCATCTACTCGGCGCCGCTGGAGGCCGCCGCCTTGCAGGCCGTCACGCTGCCCCTTGAGGCGCCGACAGCGCCCACGCAGAACGACGTCCATCACGCCATCACCAACACGGAGTGGGGAATCAAGTCGGGCCGTGAAGCGTGGCGCGGCTACCCGAGGGCCAGGGCGATCCTGAAGGCGGCCGCACTGCGCCTTCAGCAACTCGGCGCTGAGGTCGCCATTCTGGGCTGCACCGAGATCCCGCTGGCGCTGGCGCAGGCTGACGTTCCGGATCTGCCGCTCCAGGACCCGCTGGACTCGCTGGCCAAGGGGCTGGTGGACGCCTACCGCGCCGGCCTCACTGGCCCGCCGGCCGCTCCAGCGCCACCACTTCCCCCGGCCTGAGCCCCGCGCGCACGGCCACCTCCACGTTGTTGGACGTTCCCAGCACCAGTTCTCTCCTCTCCCAGCCCGCCGGGCCTTGCACGAAGGCGAGCGGCTGGCCGCCCGGCCCGCCGGCGAACACCGCCTCCCGCGGCACGATGGCCGCGTCCTTCTCGCTCTGGACAATCAGGTCCGCGCTGGCGGAGAAGTTGGGCAGCACGCGCGGGTCCATCTTCTCCAGCCCGAGCCGGATGGGGATCTGCGTGATGAAGCCGCGGCGCGAGCCCCCGGTGACGGCGAACGCTCCGATGGAGACCAACCGCGCCGGCAGCTCCAGGTCCGCGTAAGTATCGAGCCGCACGCGCGCCCGCAGGCCTATCTGCAACTGCTCGGCCTCCACCTGGTTGGCGCTGGCCTCCACGATCATCGAGCGCGGGTCCATGATCTGCATGAAAACGTGGCCGGAGTGAAGCTGGTCGCCGGCCTGGATCTCGCCCTGTTCCCCGCCGCGCTGGATCGGCCGCACCACGACGATGCCGTCGATCGGGGCGCGGACCACCATGCGGTTCAGGTTCGCTTCGGCTCGTTTCAGTTCCAGATCCGAAATGCGCAGCTCCATTTCCGAACGGCGAATGGCCGAGCTTTCCGAGATATCGACGTACAGCATGTTCCGCTCCAGCTCGCGGTGCTGGGCCTGGGCCTCCTCCAGGTTCAGCTTGAGGCGCTCCGTGTGGATGGCCGAACGCACCGGGGCTGTTCTCAAATCCAGCCTCGCCTTGTCCATCCGCCCCCTGGCCACCCGGACCCGCTGCTCATACGCCTTACGCCTGAGATCAAGCAGGGCCTTGAGCCGCTCCAGGTTCATGCCGTCCTGGACCAGCGAGGCGCGGTAATCGTCCAGCCGGAGGAGCATGTACTGCGGATCGAACTCGGCCACCACGTCGCCCTTGCGGACGCGCGAGCCCGGCGGCGCCAGCTTCTGGAGAGTCAACTGGAACTCGTGCGACCCGCCGCGGCCGCCTTCGCCCCCGATCCGGCTCCGGCTCCCCGGCATCGGAGGGGCGAGGACCGACACGTGCCTGGCGGCGGCCGTGGTTCCCGAGACGCGGATGGTGCGCTCCAGCGTGCCGGTGCGCACCGTGGCCGTCCGCGCCACCGCCGCAGGTTGGGACTGCGGCTTCGGCCGCGGCGCCAGGCGCCAGTACGCCAGCCCCGCGGCTACCGCGACTGCAGCCAGTGCCAGCCCTCGAACCATCACCTCACCGCGTTGTCGGGGCGTCCGTTCACGGCAGGGGCAGCGCCGGATCCGGCCCCGCGCCCTTCGGCGTTCCGATCACCCGGATGACCTTCCTGCCGGGCACCGACACTACAAACACTTTATCCTGATCCTGCACCCCGGCATAGGCGGTGCGGCCGTCCGGCGACATGGTCAGTGAGAGCGGCCGCCCGCCGAGCGGCACCATGGCCGTCTGCTTTTTCGTGGCCACGTCCGCGAAGCCGACCGCCTCGCCGGCCTGGAGGTTGTAGATCAGCGTCTTGCCGTCGGGGGTCAGCGCGATCCGGCCGGGCCCCTTGCCGGTCGCGATCACGCCCACGCGCTCGTTCCGGGCCGTGTCGATGATGGAGATGGAGTTGCCGTCGGAGTTGGTGAGGTAGATCAGCCGGCCGTCGTGCGAGTGCACGCCCCCCTGCGGCCGCGCGTCGGTGGGGATCAGCTTGACCTTGCCCGTCTCCAGGTGCACCGCGGCCACCGTGGCCGTGCCGGTGTTGCTGACGTAGGCCCACTTCCCGTCCGCGCCGAACAGCACCATGTGCGGATCGGCGCCCTCGACGTCGTATTTCCTAAGCACTTTCCGCGCCACCGGGTCGATGAGCAGCAGCCCGTCCGGGTTCTCGATGGTCACCACCATGCGCCCCGACTTCGCATCGATGTCCAGGCCGTGCGGGCGCCGGTACTGGCCCAGATCGATTACGCCCGCCTTCTTCCTGGACGCGACGTCAACGATAGTGATCGTGTTGCCGCCCTCGCCCGGGTCGGTCATCCAGAGGATGCCGTTGTCGGTGACGTAGAGGTAGCGCCGGTCCGGCGACAGCACGATTTCGTGCGGGACCGGCCCGGCCTTCACGCCGTCCAGGCGCTTCCCGTCGGCGGTGTAAAAGCCGACGTTGCCGGCGATTTTCTCGACCACCGCCAGCGCCGGTTTCTCGGCGGCCGCGCACCGGCCGGGCAGGCACACGGCCAAAGCCAGGACAATTGAAGCGCTTCTGAGGTGTAGGCGTGTCATTGGGACCATTCTAGAACGGTCCCGGTTGCCAGGCTAGCGGCGCATCGCCCGGCGCTTGAATTCCGGCCCGCGCAGGTAGGCCGTAAGATCGGCCATCTCGGCGCCGCTGAACCGCGGCCAGGAGATGCCCTTTCGGCGCATCCGCCCGTACATCTCGGGGCCGTGTTCCCAGAGGGCCCGCACCATAGCCGGCGCGCTGAACTCGCCACGCAGCACCGAGAGGTTGGGCGCGCCGCTGGCGGGATCGTTGTGACAGGCGGCGCAGCGCTTGGCCATAAACACTTGCCGCCCCCGCTCCGCGCTCCCGCGCTCTTCCAGGAACTGCAAGGAGACGAGATAGCCGACCAGCCCGCTGGTTTCCCCGCGTGTCAGTCGCGGCGCGCGCGCCGCCAGCGTGGGCCCGTGGTTCCACATGGCCGCGGTGAACTCACTCAGCCCGTACCGGGCCGACCGGCGCTCCAGCGAAAGCGCGCCCTGGTGGCAGCCGGCGCAGCCTTTGGCGCCGAAGACCGCCTGGCCGCTCTCAGGCGAGCCCGGCGCGAAGGCAGCCGCGCGCGCCCGCACCTCGGGCAGGCCCCGCAAATAGACGAGTATGTCGCTCAGTTCCTGCGGGGTGAGCCGGGGGTAAGGAATGCCCTTCCGCGCCAGCGCGGCCAGAATCTGGCTCGAATGATTCCACATGCGCTCGACCAGCACGACTGGATCATGCAGGCCGTCCCATTGGTTGATCGGCTTGCCGCCGCCCGGTATGGCCGAGGTGATGCCATGACATTCGGCGCAGCGTTTGGAGCGGAACAAGCGCCGGCCCCGCCCGGCGTCGCCGGCGGCGTCGAAGTACCGCGCCGCGTAGAGATAGACGAACAGGTCGGCGGCGTCCTGCGCGCTGAGCGCCGGCCGCGCCAGGCCCCGCTTTTCGAGCGCTGCCCACATCTTCGGCGCGTGGTTCCACATCCGGGCGGCCATTTCGGAGGGACTGTAACCCCGCCCTACCGTCGTGCCCAGGTCGGGCGCCACGCGGCCGCCCTCGCCGTTGACGCCGTGGCAAGCCACGCATTTGTGGATGCGAAACAGTTCCTTGCCCCGCCCGGCCTCGCCCAGCGGCAGCGGCACCACCGCCGCCGCCGCGATCAGGCTGGCGCCCAGCAAGCCCATAACTCCCCGTACAACCATGTCGTGCCTAACTGACTTATCGGATGAATGCCGGGGGGCGCTCGACTCATTCTCAGGGCGCGCCCGCCACCAGCCGCCGCAGCCGCTCGGCCGTCCAGGCCACGGCGATTTCCAGCATCGCCTCGCCCTTGGCCGTGGTGGCCAGCCTGGCCTCGCGCGCGAACTCCTCTTCCTGCCTGGCCGAGGCCGGGTCCTTGATGCCCAGCCGCGGCTTGGCCTTCTCGTAGTCCACGCCCTCCCAGTGGATGCGCTCGGGGAACGCCGCCATGGCGAACGAGGTCTCGAACTCGGCCGCGTGGCCGGGCGCCTTGTTGCTTTCGAGGTGCTTCCGGACGATCTCCGGTGTATAGGCCTCCCAGTAAGAGCTGAACGCGACGTTAATGCCGAGCTTGTCGCGGAAGCCGGGCAGGGCCTCCCGCAACGGCTGCTGGTTGCCGCCGTGGCCGTTCAGGATCAGGATGTTGCTGACGCCGTGCGTCTTCAGGCTCTCCGAGATATCGTAGACGACCGCCAGGAATGTCTCCTTGCGCAGGCTCAGCGTGCCCTTGCGGTCCATCCAGTGCGGCGAAATGCCCACCGCGACCGGCGTCGCCACCAGCACCTGCGGATACAGCCGCAGCGCGGCCAGCTCGGCCACCAGCGTGACGCTGGCGGTGTCGTGGATCATCGCCAGGTGCTCGTTGTGCTGCTCGGTGCTGCCGGTGGGCACGATCACCGCCTTCAGCAGGCCGCCCTCCAGCGACTCCCGGAATTCCTTTCGGGTGTTCTCCCACAACCGAACCTTGCGCGCGTGCACGTACCCGGCCCCGGTGCGGGCCATTTCGACCGGAGCGGCCAGCCCGGCCAGCGAGCAAAGCGTGGCGCGGCGGGAAATCGGTGCGTCCATAGCAGAGCCATGGTATCACTAGGCCCCTCGCCGGGTTTCGCCCTTCGCGGCACCCTTCGCGCCCGCGCAGGCCTTCACGCCCGCCGTGGCCAATGAAGCGAGCGATCCGCTGGCAGCGCTCCACCATATGGTAGAGGTACAGCCGGTCATCCTTCACAGCGGCGTCGCCTCGCGGAGAATCCTGTCCCGCACATACCAGTGAAGTGATCTCTCGGTCCCGAGCTGCACCCTAACTCCGAGCAGCTCCTGGAGGTCTTGAACCAGCCCGACATGGTCAAGCAAGCTCCTGCCGGGTTCCCAGTCCACCAGCAGATCGATGTCACTGGCCGCGTTCGCCTCCCCGCGGGCCACCGAACCGAACACACGCAGGTTGCGTGCGCCGTGCCGCTCGGCCACCCGAAGGATCTCTTCCCGCCTCTGTGCCCGCAGAATGTCCAGCGTCACCATGCTTCCATTGTGCGACAATTCCGTCACCCCCGCCGCTCCTAGCGCCTCGCGCCGTCTGGCGCGGATCATGACTTACTTCCTCCCCGCCGGCGCCGTCAGGATACCATCCCACAGCGGCTCGGCTTGCGACTGGTAGTTGCCCAGGCGGTCCCACTCCGTCCTCGCCAGGCCATTCAGATCGTAGATCACGCGCCCATCGCGCACGGTCATTTCGCAGGCCAGCCGCTCTCGCCCGCTCATTCGCGCACCGAAAACATCGACGAAGCCGAACTCTCCCCGCTCGAGCCGCAGCACCGCGATGTCGGCCGGCGCCCCGGCGCTGAGGTGACCGAGGTCGGTGCGCCCGATCTGCCGGGCGGGGTTCCACGTCGCGCGCAGCACCACGTCTTCCAGCGGCAGCCCCATCGCGAGGAACTTCGACATCACGTTCAGCATGTTGTTCATCCCGGCGTTCATGCTTCCGGTGTGCAGGTCGGTGGAGATCGAATCGGGGACGAAGCCCTGCCGGATGGCCGCCACCGCCTGCCGGAACAGGAAGCTGCCCGCGCCGTGGCCGGCGTCGAACTTCACGCCGCGCTTGCGGGCTTCGGCCAGGTAGGGCAGCAGGCGGCCCTGGTCGTCGAGCATCGGGACCGACCGGTGAAAAGTATGGGTGTAGTGGTCGCCGGGCCGCAGCTTCTTCAGCACCAGCTCCTGGAACGGGCGCTCGGGCCGGAAGTCGCCGAAGTCCACCATCACCGGGATGCCGGCCAGCTCGCCCGCGCGCACCGCCCGCTCCACCGCCGTCCATTCCGGCCCGCGGTAATGCGCGGTCTTGATGCCGACAATCAGCCCGCGGTGCTGCCGGGCCATGCGCGCCGCGGCTTCGGGATCCATGTCCGGCGCGTTCTGCTCGCCGGCGCCTCCCGTCTGCCCCGCGCCCACGATGTTCAGCCAGGCCAGCACGCGCGTCTTCACTTTCTCAATGATGCGGCTCTTGAACTCGGGGAACCTCCGCCACCCCGTAGTGCCGGCGTCCACCACCGTGGTGACACCGCTGCGCGGGGCGTGACTGTCGGCGTCGACGTTCTGATCGACCGGCAGCGAGCCCTGGAGCCCGCTGCCAACGAAGACGTGCGTGTGCAGATCCACCAGCCCCGGCGTCACGTAGAGGGACCTGACCCGGACCACCTTGCTCGCGCGCGCCGCGTCTATCTCCGCCGCCACCGCCGCAATCCTGCCGCCGCGCACCGCCACGTCCATCACCCTGTTCACGCCGTTCTTAGGGTCGATGACGTGGCCGCCCTTGAGCAGCAGGTCGTAGTCGGCGGCGAAACACACGCCGGCGAGTAACAAGAGAACCAGCATCGGCTTCGAGCGCATGGGAGGCATTCTACCGCCTCCAGGACGCCTCAGTCCGGCAGCGCCACGAGATAAGAAACGATGTACTCCATCTCGCGCGGCGAGAAGCGGTAAGGAGGCATGGTGCTGCCGGGCGACAGCGCCGGCGGATCGAGGAAGTGTTTTTCGATCCACTCGCGGTCGCGCCGCTTGCCGACGCCGTTCAGAGGCGGCCCGATTTTCATGCCAACGCCGTTCACCGTATGGCAGGCGCCGCAGCGGTTCGCCTGGTAGATCAGCGCACCCTCGACAGCGAGCTGCGGGGCCGCTTCCAGCGCCGCGGCGTTCGCCGGCGTCAGCTTGAGCAGGAACGCCGCCAGCGCGTTGAGTTGCGAATCCGTGAGCTGGATGGGCGGCATGGCCGTGCCCGGCATCATCTGGGCGGGGCGCTTGAAGTGCTCGATCATCCAGGCAGCCGTTTTACGCTCCGCGGTCGTTTCCAGGTCGGGCCCGACCTTCGCGGTCCCCGTCCCCAGGTTGTGACAGCTCGCGCAGTTCTCTTTTCGGAAGTAGCCGGCGCCGGCGAGTTCTTCGGGCGAGAGCTGCTGCCACCCCTGCGCTGTGGCCAGTGCGACCACAGCCTGCGGGGCAGCCTTCGGCGTCGTCACCACCGCGGCGACCGTCAGCGACCCCCACCCGATGACCGCCAGCGCGACCAGTCCGAAGGCGGCCGTCCGCTGGGTCCAGCGGAGGACGGGCCGCCGATCCACGAACGGGATCGCCAGCAACGCCAACACCGCCAGCGCCGGCAGCACCGAGCTAGCCACCACCTCCAGCGGACCTTCAAAGAGCTTGAGCGTCTGGAACAGAAACAGGAAGTACCAGTCCGGGCGCGGGATGTAGGTAGTGTTGGTGGGATCGGCCAGCGTCTCGAGCGGCGCGCGCACCGCCACCGCCATGACGAACAGAATGGCGAAGGCGGCGAAGACGGCCACCGTGTCCTTGACCACCTGCCGCGGAAAGAACTTCACGCGCGGGGCCGTGTCGCCGGGCGCGGGCGTGACGCCGTGCTTGCGCACCAGGTAGATGTGAATCGCGATCAGCAGCGTGGTCAAGGGCGGCAGCACTAACACGTGCAGGCTGTAGAAGCGCGCGAAGGTGACCACCCCGATGCCGTTCTCGGCCCCCATGAGCCGCGTCAGGTACGCGCCGGCCAGCGGGGCCTTGGTTGCCATCTGGGTCGTGACGACCGTGCCCCAGTAGGCCCTGTTGTCCCAGGGCAGCAGATAGCCGGTGAGGCCGTAGGCCATGGTGAGCATGAACAGGGCGACGCCCACCAGCCAGGTGACCTCGCGCGGCTTCTTGTAGGCGCCCCAGAGGAAGGCCTGCGTCATGTGAAGCGCGACCACGACCACCATCAGGCTGGCGCCCCAGTGGTGCAGCCCGCGCACCAGGCGGCCGGCCGTAACCTCGGTCATGATGAACTTCACGCTGTTATACGCTTCCCCCGGCGTCGGCGCGTAATTGAAGGAGAGCAGAATGCCGGTGAATGCCTGGGTGAGGAACAGGAAGACGGCCACGCTGCCCAATACCTGCGCCCAGCCGGAGGAGGCGGGGATCTCCTCGTAGAGGAACCTGCGCGCCAGCGTCTCCACCCCGGTGCGATGCTCGACCGCGCTGAGCACGCGCTGGAGCGCGGCGGCGGCTTGCTGTCTGAGGGTTCTCATGCGGAGGGTTCGGCCGGCTTGCCCACTGGGCCCAGCCACAGCTTTTGGCCTTCGAGCTTGACCGGGTATTGGTCCAGCGGGCGGGGCGCCGGGCCGCTCAGCACAGCGCCGTCGATCGAGAAGGTCGAGGAATGGCAGGGGCAGAGGAAGTGCCGCTTCTGCTCATCCCAGTGATACCCGCAGCCAAGATGAGTGCACTGGGGCGCAAAGGCCAGCACCTGGTTGTCCGCCTTCTTCAGCACCCAGACGGAGGTTTTCTCGCTGGAGACCTTCCAGCCATCCACGCGATTGCGGCGGAAGACCACCTGTTCCGGCACGCCGGTCTGGAGCTGAGCTAGGCTGCCCGCCTCCACCCACTCCGGTTCCTTTCGCGCGCGCGGCGGCAACAGCAGATAGGCGGCCGCCGGCAGTCCCAGCGCGGCGGCGATCAGCCCCCACAGCCCGTAGATCAGGGCCAGAAAGAAGTTGCGGCGGTTGCTCACGTCCCCTCCTCCCATCCTGACTACCATATTGCCACGGACGCGA
>JBBTDS010000200.1:0-9428 GCA_038060875.1 Acidobacteriota bacterium
ACCCATCTGGGCCATCGTCACGCCTTAACGGTCCTGCGGACGCTGCGGATTTCGACTCCTCTCCAAGTACTCCAAGTATCCCGACCGAACCTCTCACCCCTTCAGCATCCCCACCACCGCGTTCACCAGCACCGCGGCCATGCCGAGCGGGATCAGCCGCTTCCAGCCGACGTTCATCAACTGGTCGTAACGGTAGCGCGGCCAGGTGCCGCGGAACCAGATCAGCGTGTAGATGATCAGGGCCACCTTAAGCAGGAACCAGAACAGCCCGATAACCGCGCGGTTGACCGGCGGGGCCAGGAACAGCAGGCCGGCGCCCACGAGCGCGAGGCCCACGCACCCCAGGCCGATCCGCTGCACCCGGCTCTTCAGCCGGCCGAAGAGCCGGAAGCAAAGCGCCCCCGAGGCGGCCATCAGCGCGAACGGGACCCCGAAGTTCAGCGGGTACTCCAGCCAGGCGACGTTCGGGAACGGACGCAGCCAGCCGCCCCAGAACAGCGTCACCGCCACCGAGGCGATCACGAAGATGTTGCAGTACTCGGCCAGGAAGTACAGCGCGAAGCGGAAGCCGCTATATTCGGTGTGGAAGCCGGCCACCAGCTCGGACTCCGCCTCCGGCAGGTCGAACGGCGCGCGGTTGGTCTCGGCGATGGCGGCGATCAGGTAAAGGAAGAAGGGCACGAGCATCAGGCCGTAGTTCTCGAAGGCGAACCAGATCTGGCGCTCCATCTGCGCCCGGACGATGCCGACCATGCTCAGCGTGCCGGCCACCATCACCCCCGACAGCAAGGCGAAGGCTAGCGCAACCTCGTAGCTGACCAACTGCGCCCCGCTGCGCAGCGCGCCCAACAGCGCATAGTGGCTGTTGGACGACCAGCCGCCCAGCACGATGCCCAGGATCCCGACCGCCGACATCGCGCTGATCACCAGCAGGCCCACGTTCACATCGGCCACGCGGAGATGCTCGCTGAACGGCACCACCGCGAAGGCCCCCAGCGCGGTGAAGGTGGAGATCACCGGCGCCATCCAGAAGATGCGCTTGTCGGCGCCGGCGGGGATGAGGTCCTCTTTGAGCAGCAGCTTGACGGCATCGGCGATCGGCTGGAGCAGGCCGTGCGGGCCGACGCGCATCGGCCCCAGCCGCACCTGCAAGTCGGCCAGCACCTTGCGCTCCAGGAGCACAATGTAGCCGGCCGCCAGCGGCAGCAGCAGCACCAGCGCCACCGTCATGATCAGCGGAATCAGCAGCGGGCTTTGAAGAATGCTTTCCATAGGACGCTAACGAAGCAGCAGCGAAGTCTGCGCCAGCTCCAGCCACGGTTCGGGATAAACGCCGATCGCGAGCGTCAGCACACCGGTCAGTCCCAGCGCCAGCCGCAGGCCGAAACTGGATGCTACCGGGACGCGGTCGGCCTCCTCGCTGATGAACATGCTGCGCACGACGCGGAAGTAGTAATAGACGGCCACGGCCACGTAGGTGGCCGCGAGCACCGCCAGCACGTAATGGCCCGTCTGGATCAGCGCGAGGAAGATGTAGTACTTGCCCAGGAAGCCGGCCGTCGGCGGGATGCCGGCCAGCGAGAGCAGGAAGATCAGCATCAGGATGGCGTGGCCCGGGCTCTTCTGCATCAGACCGCCCAGGTCTTCCAGGTTCTCGCCCAGGATGTCCTTGCGCCGCAGCGCCACCACCACCAGGAACGCGCCGAGGTTCATGAAGGTGTAGACCAGCACGTAGACGGCGATGCCCTTGATGCCGGTGGGATTGCCGGCGACGAGGCCGAGCAGAATGTAGCCGGCGTGCGATATCGAGCTGTAGGCCAGCAGACGCTTGATGTTGCTCTGGCTGATGGCGGCCAGGTTGCCCACCGTCATGGTGGCGATGGCCACCGCGCTCAACAGCGGCAGCCAGACCTCGCGCGCCGGGGCCAGCGGCCCGAGAAAGATGCGCACCAGGAACGCGAACGAGGCGGCCTTGGAGCCGACCGAGAGATAGGCGGTCACGGTGGTGGGCGCGCCCTCGTAGGCGTCCGGCGCCCACATGTGGAAGGGCACCGCCGAGATCTTGAACAGCAGGCCGATGGTCGTGGTCGCCAGCGCCAGGAACACCAGCGGATCCCAGGTCTCGCGTCTCGCAATGGCGACGGTGATGTCGCCGAGGCGCGTCGATCCCGCCAGCCCGTACATCACCGAGAAGCCGTAGACCAGAAAGCCGCTGGAGAAGGCGCCGAGCAGCAGGTACTTGACCGCCGCTTCGTTGGACCGCTTGTCGCCCCGCAAGAAGCCCACCATGATGTAGAAGCAGAGCGCCATCAGCTCCAGCCCGATGAACAGCGTCACCAGGTCGGTGCCGGTGGCCAGGAAGTACATGCCGCAATTGGCCAGCATGATCAGGCCGTAGTACTCGCCGTGGTGCTCCCCCTCGATCTCCAGGTAGTTGTACGATGCCAGCCCCACAATGAAGGTGGCGACCAGGAAGATCCAGTTGAAGAAGATCGAGAAGCCGTCGATGGTCAGCGCGCCGCTGAAGGCGGTGAACTCGGGCACGCCCTGGGCGCTCAGGAACTGCTGCTGGCGCCACAGCCCGAAGCCGGCGAAGGCCACGCCGAGCACCAGGAACAGCAGCAGCCACTTGCGCTGCTTGGGCGCGGGGAAGATCAGAAAGTCGAACAGGAAGATGGCGCAGCCGAACAGCGCCAGCATGATGGCCGGGATCAGCGCGAAGTGGTCAATCGAGGTGTAGTAGGCGCTCATCGGTGGGCCCCCGGTTCTGCCGCCGCTACGGCCCTGTAGTATTCCGGCCGCACCCGCTGGACAATCTCCTGCACCGGCTTCTCCAGCACGTCAAAGTAAGGCTTGGGATAAATGCCGATCCAGACCGCCCAGGCCAGCAGCGGCAGGAACACCGCCAGCTCGCGCAGGTTCAGGTCGGGCAGGCGCCGGTTCTTTTCGTTGGTGACCTCGCCGAGCATGGTCCGCTGGTAGAGCCACAACAGATACGCCGCGCCGAGGATCACGCCGGTCACCGCCAGCGCCGCCCAGGCGCGGTTGGCTTCGAAGGCCCCTTGCAGGATGGTAAACTCGCCGATGAACCCGTTCAGCAGCGGCAGCCCCGCCGAGCTCAGCATGGCGATGGCGAACACGGTGGCGAACTTCGGCATCACGTGCGCGAGGCCGCCGTACTCCTTGATCTCGCGCGTGTGCCGCCGCTCGTAGATCACGCCGACAATCAGGAACAACATGCCGGTCGAGATGCCGTGGTTGATCTGCTGGAGCACGCTGCCGGCCAGCCCGTTCGGGTTCAGCGAGAAGATGCCCAGCGTGCAGAAGCCGAGGTGGCTGACGGAGGAATAGGCCACCAGCTTCTTCCAGTCCTGCTGCATCAGGCTCACCAGCGCGCCGTAGATGATGGCCACGATCGACAGCCCGGCCAGGATCTGCACGATCAGCGGGTCGATCGAGGCACGCGGCAGCAGCGGCAGCGAGAAGCGCAGAAAGCCGTAAGTGCCCATCTTCAGCAGGACGCTGGCCAGCACCACCGAGCCGGCCGTCGGCGCCTCCACGTGCGCGTCCGGCAGCCAGGTGTGGAAGGGGAACATCGGCACCTTGATGGCGAACCCGATGAAGAAGGCCCAGAACACCCACTGTTGAACGCCGAGCGGCATGTCCAGCTTCATCAGGTCGGCGATCTCGAAGGTGTAGTAGCCGAACTGCTTGAAGTGCTGGAAATACATCGTCAGGATGCCGAGCAGCATCAGCACGCTGCCGGCCAGCGTGTAGAGGAAGAACTTGATGGCCGCGTAAAGCCTCCGCGGCCCGCCCCAGACGCCGATGATGAAGTACATCGGCACCAGCACCACTTCCCAGAAGGCGAAGAAGAGGAAGAAATCCAGGGCCAGGAAGACGCCGATCATCCCCGTCTGCTGTAACAGGAACATGGCGTAGTATTCCTTCACCCGCTCCTCGATGGCGCTCCACGATGAAAGGATGGCCAGGAACCCGACCACCGTGGTCAGCAGCACCAGGAGCAGGCTGATGCCGTCGATGCCGACGATGTAGCGGGCGCCGAGGCTGGGGATCCACTCCACCCGCTCCACCATCTGGAAGCCCGAGGCGTTCTTGTCGAACCGCCAGATGAGCGGCAGCGAGACCAGCAAGCCGGCGAAAGCGGCCACGTTGGCCCAGACGCGGATGAGGTTCTTCTTCGATCCCGGGATCAGCAGCAGGATCAGCATGCCGGCGAGCGGCGTGAACAGGACCAGGCTGAGTAAGTGCTCGCTCATGGGATCACCGCATCAAGTAATATCCGAACAGCACCGCGGCCCCCAGCACCATCACCAGCGCATAGGCCTGTACCGAGCCGGTCTGAAGTACGCGCATGGGATAAGAGGAAAGCTTTACGGTGAAGGAAGTGAGCCGCACGGCGCCATCGACTATCCAGGTGTCCCACCAGATGCTCAGGCTCGAGGTGAGCCGCGTCACCCAGCCGGCCCCGTTGACGCCGCCGTCCACGACCCGGTTGTCGAAGGAGACCAAAGCGTTGCCGCCGCCTTTGCCAAGACCGTTCACGAACAGGAAATCGTACGCCTCGTCCACGTACCACTTGTTGAGCGCCCAGGTGTAAACCGGCCCAGCCGCCCGGCCCAGCGCCTCCGCCTGCTCGGGCCGCTGCACGTAGAGGCGCCGCGCGATCGCGATGCCGGTGAGCGCTACCGCCACCGACAGCCCCATCAGCAGCCACTCGGTCGATGCCGCGTGGTGTTCGGCCGCGTGGCCGGCCGCCTCGACGCTGAGATACGGCTCCAGCCAGTGCTCGAAGGCGCGGAAAGTCTCCGGCAGGAAGCTCCACAGCTTGGGCACGCCGATCCAGCCGCCTAGCGCGCTGCCGGCGGCCAGCAGCACCAGCGGGATCGTCATCACCTTCGGCGACTCGTGCACGTGTGCCATCGTGTGCGCATCGGCGCGCGGCGCGCCGTAGAACGTCATGAAGATCAGCCGCCACATGTAGAAGGCGGTCATGCCGGCGGTGATCACGCCCACGATGTAGACCGCCTTGATGCCGTGCGGGCTGGAGTAAACCTGCCAGAGGATCTCGTCCTTGGAGAAGAAGCCGGCCAGGCCCGGGATGCCGGCAATGGCCAGCGCGCCCACGAACATCGTCCAGTGGGTGACGGGGATCTTGTCCTTGAGCCCGCCCATCTTCCGCATGTCCTGCTCGCCGCCGAGCGCGTGAATCACCGAGCCGGAGCCGAGGAACAGCAACGCCTTGAAGAACGCGTGCGTGTATAGGTGGAAGATGGCCACCCAGTAGGCGCCGACGCCGCAGGCCATGAACATGTAGCCGAGCTGGCTGATGGTCGAGTAAGCCAGCACGCGCTTGATGTCGTTCTGCACCAGCGCGATCGAGGCCGCGAGAATCGCCGTGAAGGCGCCGATCACGGCCACGATCATCGAGGTCTCCGGCGCCAGCCGGAACAGGTGGTGCGAGCGGGCCACCATATAGACGCCGGCGGTCACCATGGTGGCGGCGTGGATCAGCGCCGAGACCGGCGTCGGGCCTTCCATCGCATCCGGCAGCCAGGTATACAGCGGGAACTGCGCCGACTTGCCGGTGGCCCCGATGAACAGCAGCAGCGTGATCGCGCTCAGCACGCCGAAGCCGGCCGTCTCAGCCGCGGGCCCAGAGGGCACCCCGCCGCCGGCCAGCGCCTTGTTCACGTCCAGGAACCGCACCGTGCCGAACACCGCGAACATCAGCAGGATGCCGAGGATGAAGCCGGCGTCGCCGATGCGGTTCACCACGAACGCCTTCTTGCCGGCGTCGCCGGCCGACTTCTTGTGGAAGTAAAACCCGATCAGCAGGTAGCTGCACAGCCCGACGCCCTCCCAGCCGACGAACATCAGCGCGTAGTTGTTCGCCAGCACCAGCATCAGCATGAAGAAGACGAACAGGTTGAGGTAGCCGAAGAAGCGGTAGTAGCCGCCCTCGTGCCCCATGTAGCCGACCGAGTAGACGTGGATCAGGAAGCCGACGCCGGTGACGACCAGGATCATCACCGAACTCAGGGGATCCAGCAGAAAGCCCCAGTCGGCGGCGAACTGAGCCGTGGTTCCTCCTTGAGTGATGAAGGGCAGGCCCGTCAGCCAGGTGAACTTGACCACCTCGTGGACCTTCTCCGGCAGCGAGGCAAGCTGGGCCACCGCGCCCGCCGAGAACAGGAAGGAGACCAGCACCGTGCCCGGGCACAGCAGGCTGATCAGCGCCTTGCGCGGTGGGATAGGCGTCCCCGCCTGTCCTCCCTGCGGGTCGAGCCGCTTGCCCAGAAACAGCATGAGCACCGCGCCCGCGAGCGGGAACAGCGGGATGAGCCAGATCGAGTCGAGGAAATTCATCGCGCGCGCCCTACCATTTCAGCAGGTCGATCTCGTCGGCCTGCAACGTCTCCTTGTTGCGGAACAGCGCGATCAGGATGCCCAGGCCCACCGCCGCTTCGGCCACCGCCGCCGTGATCACGAAGATGGCGAACACCTGCCCGTTGACGTTGCGCAGGTGGTTGGAGAAGGCAATCAGGTTGATGTTGACCGCGTTCAGAATGAGCTCGATCGACATCAGGATAATGACGATGTTACGCCGGGCCAGCACGCCCATCGTGCCGATGAGCAGCAGCGCCGCGCTCAGCGCCAGGTAATGGGTGGTGGTGATCGGGTGCAGCATCAGATCCTCTTCTTCGCCATCACCACCGAGCCGATGACCGCCGCCAGCAGCAGCACCGAGGCCACTTCGAAGGGCAGCAGGTACTGCTTGAACAGGACATCGGCGACCATCTCGGTGTTGCCCATCTTGGAGACCGGGGCGGCCGGCGCGCCCAGCCGGAACGCGCCCGCGCCCCGGTACAGAACGTAAGCCACCTCGGCGCCGACGGCCGCCACGCAGGCCAGCGCCAGCCACCATTGGCGATTGAACTGGCGCTCGCGGGCCGCCTGGTCGAGGTTGACCAGCATGATGACGAACAGGAACAGCACCATGATGCCGCCGACGTACAGCACGATCTGCACCGCGAACAGGAACTCCGCTTTCTGGAGCAGGAACAGCCCGGCCACGCCGATCAGCGAGAGGATGAGCGAGATGGCGCTGTGCACTGCGCTGCGGCGGGTGACGGTCAGCACCCCGCCGGCCAGCGTCATCAGCGCGAAGAAATAAAAGAAAGCCGTATCAACCCACATGGTGGTCACGATCGTAGGGGCGAGGCATGCCTCGCCCCTACCGGTTACCGCTAGAACTTATACCTCGTCGGCCGCGGACCCTCCTCCAGCATCTGGCGGTCCCAGATGGCGCCCTCGCGCGAGTAGGCGGCCATTTCGAAATCCTGGGTCAGCTCGAGCGCGTCCACCGGGCAGGCGTCCTCGCACAGCCCGCAAAACATGCAGCGCGAAATGTCGTAAGTGAAAGTGGTCAGCTCCTTGCGCCGCGTCTGCTCATTGCGCTCGCTGCCGACGACGATAAGGGTCTCCGGGCAGGCGAGCGCGCACAGATTGCAGGCGATGCACAGCGTCTCGCCGGTCTCGGGATTGTTGTTCAGCCGCGGCGCGCCCCGGTAGCGCTCGGCCACCTTGGGCCGCTGGGCGGGGTACTGCTCGGTGTAAATGTGCTTCGGCCGCTGGTAGCGGAAGGTGACCCACAGGCCCTCGATGAGGTCGAACAGAAAAATGGTCCGCAGCACCCGCATCATCGGTCCACCTCCCCCAGCACGATATCGATGGTGCCGATGATGGCCACTACGTCGGCCACCAGCGAGCCGCGCGCCATCTTGTCCAGCGACTGCAAGTTGACGAACGAAGGCGGACGCACCCGCACCCGGTACGGCTGCGTCGAGTTGTCGCTCACCACGTAGTAGCCGAGCTCGCCCTTCGGCGCCTCAATCGAGACGTAGACCTCGCCCACCGGCGGCCTGATCACCTTGGGCACTTTGCCCATGATCGGGCCGGCCGGCATCCCGTCCACCGCCTGCCGGATGATGCGCACCGACTGCCGCATCTCCAGCATGCGCACCATGTACCGGTCGTAGGTGTCGCCGTTGACGCCGGTCGGAATCTCGAACTCGTACCGCTCGTAGCCGGAATACGGTTGCGCTTTGCGGATGTCCCATTTCACGCCGGCGGCCCGCAGCATCGGCCCGGTCACTCCGTAAGCCTTGCAGTCTTCGGCGTTGAGGATGCCGACGTTCTTCAGCCGGCCGATCCAGATGCGGTTGCCGGTCAGCAGCTCTTCGTATTCGTCGATCCTCGGCAGCAGCAGGTCGCAGCACGCCCTCACCTCCCGCTCGAAACCGTCGTAGGTCTCGTATTGCAGGCCGCCGATGCGGAAGGCGTGATTGGTGAGCCGGGCGCCGCAGTACTTCTCGAAAATGTTGAGGGTCTCCTCCCGCTCGCGCATGGTGTAAAACAGCGGCGTGATGGCGCCGATGTCCAGCGCGTGGGTGCCCAGCCAGATCAGGTGGCTGGCTACGCGGTTCAGTTCGGTGAGGATGACGCGGACCACCTGGGCGCGCGGCGGCGCCTCCACACCCAGCAGTTTCTCCACCGCCAGGCAGTAGCCGAGGCCGTTGGAGACCGCGGCCACGTAGTCCATGCGGTCCACGTAGGGCGCGAACTGTACGTAGGTGCGGTTCTCGGCGATCTTCTCCACCCCCCGGTGCAGGTAGCCGATCACGCACTCGGTGCCGATCACCTTCTCGCCGTCCAGCTTGAGAATGACCCGCAGCACGCCGTGGGTCGAAGGATGCTGCGGCCCCATGTTGAGGACCAGTTCGCTGGCGTCGAGAAAAGTGGAATCCGGCATGGCGTTACTGTCCGCTCTCGATCCCGAGGTGCTCCTTCACCCAGCGGTCGTCCATCTGGAGGATGCCGCGGTCCTTACGCAGCGGGTAGCCCTCCCAGTCCTCCGGCAGCAGGATGCGGCGCATGTCGGGATGGCCGGCGAACTCGATGCCGAACATGTCGAAGACCTCGCGCTCCAGCCAGTTGGCCGTCAGGTGCACGCCCACCGCGGTGGCCGGCTTGTATCCTTCGGCGATCCTCGTCTTGATGCGGATGCGCTCGTTGCCGGCGAAGCTGTAAAGAATGTAGACCAGGTCGAAGCGCTCCGCGCGCTTCGGGTAATCGACCGCGGTCACGTCAACCAGGTAGTCGAAGTCCGCTTCCAGCTTCAGGTACTCGAGGATGGGTATGACCGCCTCGGGGCTGGGGACCAGGAACTTCTGTCCCAGGCCGATGGTGAACTCCGAGATCCGGTCGCCGAACTGCCGCTTGAGCTGCTCGGTCAGCTCATCTTCCCACGGCGTGGTGGCCATCGTGGGCGGCGCTTTCGGGGCGGCGGGCTTCTGTTCCTCAGCCAAGGGTGGAAAACTCCAAAGACCATGAGGTTAGCACAG
>JBBTDS010000201.1:0-21561 GCA_038060875.1 Acidobacteriota bacterium
GGCCGGAAGGCGGTGGTGTCGGCGGCAGTTCGGGACGGTCGGAATTGGCCAAGCTTACTCCTTTTGTTCGCCTGTGGCGGGCGCTGAATTCAGAAGTTCAATTATACCACAGTCGATTGATCCATAAGGTGGTTGGGGCGCCCAACCGCCACTCTGCGGTCGCGGCTCGGTTTGCGTGGGCAGCCGGCCGCGAGGGTGGTCGAAATTGGGTTCCTCCGAGAATGATTCTTCGGCCGCTCGTTCGCGCCCCATGCCCGGATAGGTGGGGCGGGCACCTGCAAACGACAAATACATTGGGTGGCGCATGTTAAGCGATTTTTGTTGTCAAGTAACATCATCTCCACGCGATTGGTTCTGTGGGCACTTAACGTTCTTGGTGGCGCATGTTAGGTCAGGTTGGGTGAACTTGCGCCCCCCGGCGCTAAGTCGCGCGGCGGTGCGCGTTTTTGCGCCGGGAGCCGCGCAGCAGCCCGGGCCTGACGACAGCCCTGACGTTGAGTGGGTTCCTCCGAAAAGAAATCGGAAGTCGCTGATTATATGGGATTTGCCGTGCGTTGGGATTGTTCGGCCGGCGCACCTTCCAGTGTTTGTGGCCGCGAAGCCGCCCATAATGGTATTCAACACCCGGTTCTGGGCGGCGGGGCTGGTTGGTTTTCGGTAATGCATTGAGGTGGAAAGGAGAAGAAATGCGGGCTGGCTTGTGACTGTTGCTTTGGCTGGCGGTGGCGTGAAGGCGGTGTGGGGTGGTCGGGGCCGCCAACCTGGGCGCGCATCTGCCCCACCCCACGCCGCCGGGAATGCCCGATCCTGCAAGTGATCACACAAGGTTCGCTCGTTGCTGGCTGTCATTCTCCGTCCCTACGGGGCTGAATTGCCTGCAACTCTCTGAGTAGTCGAGAGTTCCACTTCATCGAGGAGCCACAGTGGCGGTATGGGCGTGTTAGGTCCAAGTGGATTGTTTCCGAGTCGCGGGATCCTGCACAAACCCTTTCGTGTCAGTCGCTTCGTGGCCCTAACGTAGAAGTTAAGGGGCACCCGGAATGCCGCGAAGCGGCATGTAGGGCGTCCCTTGGAACGCAGTGTTAGCCATACCTTCGGAAGACGAAAGTAAAGAAAGATTGATACCGATCAAGACTGTTGACGTGCCTTAACCGGGAAAAGCAAATTACTACCTTTCAGGGGATCCGTCTGAGTCCCCGAATTCTGGCGCGCACTACACGCTGGAGAGCCGGTAGACGCGTATCGCGGTGTCGTGGAACAGCGCCGTGCGCTCGGACTTCGAATACGACTTGGTCAGCTTCTTGAAGCTGTTCCAGAGCACCGTATACGAGGACGACCTCTTGTCCGGCGGGAAGTTGCTCTCGAACATGCTCCGCTTCGGACCAAATACCTCGATCGCGTATTCGACCCAGCGGCGATTCACTTCCGCAAGCTCGTCATTCGTCGGCGGCTTCGCGCGCTGTGACCAACCGAAACCATTGAGGTAGTCCATGCCAAGGCCGCCCACCTTCACGTAGACGTTCTCGCAGGTCGCCACCTCTTTCATTGCAAGCTTCCAGGCCTGGAACACCTCTTCAATCTTACCCTCCCAGGCGCCGACGCCGAGCGGCCCGCCCAAGTGGTTCAGGATGATCGTCGTCTCCGGGAAGGCGCGCGCCAGGTCGACCAGGTCATGGAGCTGGTTGTAATAGAGCCACGCCTCGAACGAGAGGTTAAAGCGAGCCAGGTGCGAGAAGCCCTTGCGGAACCTCGGATCCGCCATCATGTGCCCCGTGGTGCTCTGTGGACGCACCGGCGGATTCGTCCACACCACGCTTTGGCGAATGCCGCGGAACCGCCGGCTGACCGCCATTTGTGCCTCGAGCACGGGCGCCGCGTCGTCGCCGAGGAGCAGATTGCCGCCACCGACGATGCCGGTCGCCACCCGCGTCTCACCCCACAGCCCGCTGGCGCTCTGGGCGGCGATGCCGTTCACCCACTCGACCTCGCCGACGCAGCGAAAGGCCCCCGGGCCGTCCGCGCGGTACATCGACCTGGCCTCGACGCATACCGTCTGCCGGATGTTGTTCCCGTTGGCGTCGGCCAGGAAGTCCTCGAGGATGTACCGCGAACCGCCGGGACGATTGTAGAGGTGATGGTGCGGGTCGAGGATGGGGATCTCCGGCTCGATCACCGGCTCGACGACCTGCGCGAGCCACTGCCTGGCTTTCTCCTCCGCTGCGGCCGAGCTGCCCTGCGCGCCGCTGCTCCCTCGAAAAGGACTGGCGACGGCCGCTGCCACCCCGCTCAGACTCCCCGCTGCCGCACCGATCACGCCGATGGCTTCGCGACGCGTCAACTGGCCGGAACGTGAATCCTTCGTCGTCACAATCACCCCCTTCTTTGCGACCGATCGCGCCGGAGGCTCGCTCAGGGCGGCGCGATGCTGGTATAGCGCCCGCTTCTTCTTGTCCCAAAGTAATTTAGGCTCTCAGCAGGAATCTGTAAGAGGGTGCCATTTTACGCGGCTTTTCTCACCACACGAAAAGCGACCAGTTCCGTGTTCGTCACCGCCATTCGCTTAGCCTTCAGAAGCAGATAGCGGAGGTTCTTGTAGCCCCGGCCGCGGTTGATCAGCAGACGAAGGTTCGCGTTCACGGCTTCCACCACCCCAAACCGCACCTTCGTCCGGCAGTAGTTCAACAGGCCGTCCAGATGCTCCACCAGCATCATGGCCAGCTTCTCAAACGGCTTCAGCCGCTGCCATCTCAGTTGATCGATCCACCTTCGCAGGTAGTTGTTCATCGCCCCTTCATAGCGGTACTGCCACAGCCGCTCCAGACTCTCCTTCAACAGGTAGGCCTTGAACAGGCGCCGGTTCAGTTGAAACAGCCGGTTCAAGTCGCCTCGTTGCGGAAGACTCAGATTCTTCCAGCGGCTCAGCAGCAGCCAGCGCTTCCCCTTGATCAGCCCTCGCTTCTTCGGCCCCTGACGGAAAAACTCGGCCCGCCGGACCTCGTCCACCGCGGCGTTGGCGTGCTGCATCACATGGAACCGGTCATAGACGATCCTGCATCGTGGCAGCCACTGCTCAAGGCTCAGCCGGAACGGCTCCTACATGTCCACACAGACCGCCTCAATCCGTCTCCGCTGGCGAGCGGTCAACTGGCTACGAAAGAAATCATCCAACGTCTCTTTCTTCCGCTCCTTGCCCAGCCACAACGGTTCGGCCGTCTCCAGGTTGCACACCACCGTCAGAAACTTGTCCTTCTTGCCCTTGAACAGCTCGTCCACTCCCATCTGCCGCAGCGGCGGCCGGCGTCGACTCGCCTCCCACCGCTCCAGGTAACGGAGATCGAGAGCGCGCACCGTGCTCTCCGCCAGTCCCATCCGACCAGCCACCTGGCTAGCCGGGGCACTTTCGCACGCCTGGCCCACCAGCTCCTCGAAGCGCTTGGAAAACGGCGCTTTGCTGGGCAACTGGTCCACCCGCTCGACCTTCACCCCGCAGTCGGGACAGCGAATGCGGTGCAGTTCGATCACCACCGTGGTCCGGAACTCAAAGCACGGCAGATCCCGCACCTCCCGTTCGTACACCTCCACGAACTGGTACACCCGCCGACCACAGCCGGAACAGACCAGCTTGCGGTTGCCACGCTTGCGCCGCACCCACAGCTTCAGCCGCTTCTGCTCCTCATCGATCTCATGCTGGAACACCCGGTATCCCGGCCATCCCAGAATCTTCGTCCAGTCGGTATCCCGCACCCTGCCGAGTCTACCCGAAACGCGCTGTTCACAGAAATCCAATGAAATCGGCGGGTCTTACAGATTCCTGCTGAGAGGCGTAATTTATGTTCATCGCGCGACCTCCTGATGGCTAATTCTTGTTTCTAGCTAGGTTGACCTGGATAAAACCGATCCTGGTCGGCCTAACACGGACTTCCCGCCAGCGGCCGGGCCAGCAACCATTCCGTCTACAACCACTTCTGGCATATCCCAGAACTTGCCCTCCCGTCTTAGGCCGACCGGTCGGCCGGCCTAATCCTGCCGTCGCTGGCTTCATTCATGATCCGAGTCTATACCATCGCTCATTCTCGACGATGTGCTGGTGCAGTCCGATCGGCTTCGCAAAACACGCGTTGCTCGAAGGGATGCGGGCAGTGAGTCCTAAAGAGCACTCGGCCAAGCCGTGAGGCGCGCTTGTCTTTCGCTTGGCCCGGGCTTCCCCCGCTCTCTCGTTCAGCGGTAGTGTATGTCAAATGGCTTGTTGGTTACGAATAACACCGTGACGTCCTGTTCCGCCGTAGCGCCGTGCTGCATTTCAGGCCCTTCAGGGAACCAGACGAACGATCCTGGACCGTAGCGACCCTCGTGGGTGACGAGCGTTCCTTCGAGCACGTACATGCCATGGGCGCAATGGTGAGTGTGCCAAGGATTGATGAACCCGGCAGGGTAGCGCACTATACATACCCCCATGCCGGTGTCTGGATCCCGAAATAACTCTTTGATGTGGAACGTGACGCCTGTCTGCTCGTTAAGCACGGGCAGCCATGGGGCGGCTTTGCTGTCGATGGAGGGTAGCTGTTGGTTGGGCATTTGTGAACGGATTATATTAACACCATACCACATGAGCGAGAAGTCGCCAACCCTGGCTTGTGCCGCTCATTTTCCAGAAGCGGCGCGTAGTTGGGGCGGAAGTCGACCGTGTCGGGGTCGATGTCGGCCAGCATGGTGGAGGCGAGGCGCGAGAGACGCGCCTCGGTGTACCGCATGGCCGCCGGCGGATCGCCGTCCACCGAGCCGTAGTTGCCCTGCCCGTCCACCACCGGATAGGGCATGGTGAACGGCTGCGCCATGCGCACCAGCGCGTCGTAGACGGCCGCGTCCCCGTGCCGGTGATACTTGCCCAGCACCTCGCCGACGATCTTGGCGCACTTGCGGGTGGGCCGGTTGAAGGCCAGCCCCATCCCGTGCAGGCCGTAAAGGATGCGGCGGTGCACCGGCCTCAGGCCGTCGCGGATGTCCGGCAGCGCGCGGCCGATGATCACGCTCATGGCGTAATCGAGATACGACGGCCGCATCTCGTCTTCGAGGTGGCGACAGGCAGGAATGCCTGTCCTACTCGTGCTTGAAGGCCCTGGTCAGCACGCTGATCTGCTTGCCGGCGTTGCGCACCATGACGTCGTGGAAGGCGGCCGAGTTCCGGTAGGTGGTCCCGGTGATCTTCTGCGGGCTCACCACCTTAACGTTGCGCAGGTACTGGCCGCCGATTTTGACGGCCAGGCCGGGCAGGAAGCCGTCGCCCTCGATGGTGACGTCGGTGTCCCCCCAGACCGGGCCGCTGACGGGCATGATGCGGTCCACCCGTGGCGGAACCAGCGCGCCGGAGGCTTCCTTGACCTGCGGCGGGCCGAACTGCTCCGCATCGTATGGCACTACCCGGAAGTAATAGGTCGCGCCCGCTTCCAGGTATTCGGGCTGGTAGCTGGTGACGTTGCTGACGTCCCACTCTATGGGCAGGTCATTCGGCGATTTCCCAGCGAAGATCTTGTAGCCGATTACCGAGCGCGAGGGGCTGCGCGCCCAGCTCAGCCGCAAGGTCCCCGGCGTCACCGCCACCGATGGAACCGGCGCCGGCGGCGTTGCGCCCACGGTCCGCACCGGGTCGCCGGCGACGCTGATCTCGGCGATGCCCGGCGCTTCGCCGTTCCAGTAGCCGAGCAACTGGAAGTGTATCCAGGTGACCGGGCCGGGGTTGGGGATGGCCACCGTGATCGGTTCCTCGGGCCGCGCCGGGTCGGAGCGCGCGCTCAGCCGCTTGCCGTCGCTCAGGTAGATCTCGAAGTCGCCGACCGGCTGGCTGACGCCAGGTCGCGGGTAAATCATGATCTCCCGCGCGGTGATGCGCCGCTCCCACATCAGCCGGACCCAGGGCCAGATGTCAGTGGCCGCCGGGACCCATTGGTAGTACCCATTGGCGAGGCCGATGTGGCTGTCGTTGACCCGCCCCGCCGCCATGTAAGAAGAATTCCGGGTCGAGGAGCCCACCGCATTGGCCAGCCGGGCCAGGTTCGTCTTCGCTCTGGCGTTGATATCCGGCCGGATCATGTGGCCGCGGTGGCAACCGGAGCAGCCGGAGACCACCTCGCCAGGACGAAAGATCTCGTGGGCAAAGAAAGGAGTGCGGATCTCGCCCAGCGAGCCGGGATAGCGGGCCGCCACACCCGTGGGTCCGCGCAGCACAATGATGGCCGGCTTGTCGCTGGGAAGCTCGAGGCGGACCGAGCCGTCTTCGGCCACCGGAAAGGAGCCGTACGGGCGCGGCATCTGCTTGCGGAGCAGCGGAAACTCCGGCGTGGTGTAGAAGGTCTGCGCGTCGTCGTAGACATCCATGGCCACAATCGAGCCCGGCATCGGCGAGAGATTGGTGGTGAATCGGCGATCCAGGTCGGCGTAGACGTTGCGGTTGATCATTACTGCCTTGCCCTGCGGGGCGGCTGTGGGGTCTTCCGGCAGCTTCGGCAGCAGCTCCTCGGGCAGCGTCTTCACTTCCCGGCGGTAGACCGCGACCGCGTCCAGCTCGTCCGTGACCGCGTTGTTGTAAAGCAGCCGGATATTCTTGAAGTCCCCGTCACAGATGTAGAGGCCGAAGTCGAAGGTGGCAAAGGTGCGGTGCCTCTCGTCGGTCCACGCCTTGGAGTCGGGCGTATAGGAGAACAGGATCCGCCCGTCGGGCAGCGGCGTGGGCATCATCGCGTGCGGGCCGTCGAGCTTGGCCGGGTCGCCGATGCCTTCCGGCGAGTTCCGTGCCCCGTCGCCGGGGCGGAACTTGGAGATGGCCGAGGTCAGCGGGTGGCTGAGGAAGCTGGCGCTGGCCCGCCGCGTGTAGACGATCTCGCCGTTGGGCATCTCGCGATAATGGATGCCGCCGCCCACACCGTGGGTCAGGAAGCCTCCGGTGTAACCCATCCGGCCCGCCCCGGTCCCGTCCGGGTTCACCGACCATGGCTCCAGGAAGCTCGACTGGAAGTTCACGTCCTCTTCCAGCGGCTGGAGGCCGGCGGTGTCGTAGGCGGGGGTGTTCATGTTGTCGAACCAGAGGCCGATGATGATGCGGCCATTGGCCATGACGTAAGGGTTGATGGCGCCGGAGCGCGTGGTGATGAGGCGGCGCATGTTGCGCCCGTCGCGATCGATGACATACAGGTTCAGCGCCCGCTGGCCGCACGAACCGCTGACCGAAGGGTAGCGGGAGGAGCTGAAGACAATACGCCCGTCGGGCAACCAGGCGGGCGAGAAGTCCCCGAACCGGTTGAAAGTGGACGCATTCTGCCCGCGGCGAGTTGGGTCATCGGGGATGGCCACGCCCCGCTCCTCCGGAGTGACCTGGCGCAAGTCGCTGCCGTCGATGTTCACCTCGAAGATGCGCCACATCCCGTTGCGGGCTTTGACGCCGGAAAACGCCACCCGCGTGCCGTCGAGGGACACCATCGGCCGCTGCACGTCGAAGATGCCGGTGTGCGGGCCGGTCAGCGCCACCAGCTCCATGTTCGGCCGGAGCAGGTACAGGGCGCCGCCGACGGTCATCTCGCGGGCGAGAACCTCGGTAGGCGGGCCAACATCATAGTTATTAAGGGTCTCTAAGCGGGTTCGGGAAACGAACACGACTGGGGGCAGGCTGTCGCCCCCGAATGGCGCGTTTTGGCTGAGGCCAAGCACGGCCCCCATACTTAGCACCAGGACGGCGAGTGCCAACAGGGCCAGCCAGAAACGCGGTCGGAAATGGCAAGTCAAGCGCTTGAGCATAAGAGGTCCTTTTGTTCGAATTTAACACCCAACCTGTCTCTTTGTAACACACCTGCACCCGCCGTGACTCTGAAAAAAAACCTAGGCGGTACTAGAATACCCACATGGAGGTAATATGGGCCGTCGCGCGCTTCTCGGATTGTGTGCCTTCTGCTGCCTGACCGGGGCCGGCCGGGTCAAGACCGGCCTCGACGTGTTGGTCGATCAGCAGTTCGCTCCGCTGGCGGGCAAGCGGGTCGGGCTGATCACCAACCACACCGGGCTGACCTACGATCGCCAGCGGATTATCGACGTTTTCGCCCGGGCGCCCAAGCTGAAGCTGGCGGCCATCTTCACCCCGGAGCACGGCATCACCGGGCTGCGCGACGATCCCGGCATCGAATCCGGCAAGGACGAAGCCACCGGCGTGCCGATCCACAGCCTCTACCAGCGCGACTCGCGCCGGCCCGCGCCCGAGACGCTGAAGGACGTGGATGCGCTCGTGTTCGACATCCAGGACATCGGCGCGCGCTTCTACACCTACATCACCACGCTCGGCTACACGCTGGAGGCGGCCGCCAAAGCCGGGATTCCCTACTACGTCCTCGACCGGCCCAACCCGATCAACGGCGTGGCGGTCGAGGGCCCGCTGCTCGAGGAGAAGTACTTCTCCTTCGTCGGCTACATGCGCATGCCCATCCGGCACGGCATGACGGTGGGCGAGCTGGCCCGCATGTACAACGGCGAGAACAAGCTCGGCGCCGACCTGCACGTCATTCCGGTGGAGGGCTGGAAGCGCACCATGTGGTTCGATGAGACCGGCCTGGAATGGATTAATCCGTCGCCGAACATGCGCAACCTGACGCAGGCGATTCTGTACCCAGGCGCGTGCCTGCTGGAGTCGCGGCAGGTCTCGGTGGGCCGCGGCGCCGACACGCCCTTCCAGATCGTCGGCGCGCCGTGGTTCAAGGGCCGCGAGGTCGCCGACTACCTGAACGAGCGCGGCGTCCCCGGCGTGCGGTTCATCGCCCGCCGCTTCCGCCCCACCGCGTCCGTGCACAAGGACCAGGACTGCGACGGGCTGGACATCCAGCTCATCGCCCGCGACGTCTTCGATGCGGTGCGCATGGGCCTGGAGCTGCTGCATGCGACGCTCAAGTTCCATCCCGGCGAGTTCAACGTGGACGGCGTCATGCGCCTGCTCGGCAGCGATGACACCGCCGCCCGGCTCAAGCGCGGCGAGACCGGCGCCCGGATCACCGAAACGTTGAAGGCCGGCGTAGGCGCCTTCCGCCGCACCCGCGAGAGGTATCTGCTATACAAGTAGGAATGTCCGAACACACCTTTGGCGCCGCCGCCGTCATCGGCACCGGAATGATGGGGCCCGGGATCGCAGTTACGCTGGCGCTGGGCGGCCTGCGCACCACCATCCTCAGCCGCACCGAAGGGGGCGCCGCGCAGGGCCTGGAGAAGGCCCGCGCCCAGATCAAGCTGCTTGAGGAGAACGGACTCGCCCGGCCCGGCCACACGGGGCACGAACTTGCCGCTGGCACGGATTTCGAGGCCGCCATCGCCGCCGCCGACCTGGTGATCGAATCGGCGCCCGAGAACATGGAGTTCAAGCAGGAGCTGTTCGCCCGCCTGGATTCGCTGGCCAAGCCCGGCGCGGTGCTGGCCAGCAACACGTCGGGGCTCAGCATCACCGAGATCGCCTCGCGGTGCGGCCGGCCTGAGCGCGTGCTCACCACCCACTTCTGGAACCCGCCGCACCTGATGCCGCTGGTCGAGATCGTGAAGGGCGCCAGGACGTCCGACGCGGTGGCCGCCGCCGTGCGCCAGCTCCTGCTTGATTGCGGCAAGGTGCCGGTAGTGGTGAAGAAGGACCGTCCCGGGCAGCTCGGCAACCGCCTCCAGCACGCGCTGTGGCGCGAGGCGCTCTACATCGTCCAGGAGGGCATCGCCGATCCCGAGGAGGTGGACCTGGCCGCCAAGACCGGCTTCGGGCTGCGCCTGCCCGTATACGGCATTTTCGAGCACATGGATGCCGTCGGGCTGGAGCTGGCCTACGCCGTCACCGATTACGTGGCCCGCGACCTGTATAGCGAGCGGAAAGCGCCTGACATCATGCCGGAGATGATCCGCCGCGGCCACTTGGGCGCCCGGGCCGGCCGGGGCTTCTATGACTGGTCCAAGCGGGACTTCCGCGCCGTCATCGAACGACGCGACCGCTTCGTGCTCGAGTTCCTGCGGTCGAAGTTCAGCGGGCCCCTGTCATGACCACCTTCACGCGTCGCGAATTCGCGGCGGCGCTCGGCCTGGTCCCCGTAAGCGGGGCGCAGGCGCCGGCCAAGCCGATGCGCGGCATCTTCATCATCATGGCCACGCCGTACACCGCCACGAAGGACGTGGACTTCGAGGACCTGGCCCGCGAGGTCGATTTCCTGGACCATTGCGGCGTGCAGGGCATGGTCTGGCCGCAGCTTGCCAGCGAGTACACCGAGCTGAGCAAGCCGGAGCGGCTGCGCGGAATGGAGGTGCTGGCCAAGGCCGCCAGCGGCAAGAAGCCGGCGCTGGTGCTGGGCATTCAGGGTCCGAACACGGCTGAAGCGCTCGAGTACGCGCGCCACGCCGAAAAGCTCGGCCCGGACGCGGTGATTGCGATCCCGCCTGCCGAAGCCCGCTCGCTCGGCGATTTCCGCGAATACTACCGCGCCCTGGCGCGCGCCACCCAGCGCCCCTTCTTCATCCAGACCACCGGCGGGGCCAAGGGTCTCACGCCGCCGGTGGAATTCCTCGTCGAGATGGCGCGCGAGTTCCCGCACCTGGGATACGTGAAGGAGGAGGCCAGCCCGGTGATCGAGCGCATGCTGGCGCTGGCCAGGCAGCGGCCGCCAATCAAGTCGATCTTCAGCGGCAACGCCGGCCGTGGCCTGCTGTTCGAGTTGCGCCTCGGCATGGACGGCACCATGCCCGGCGCGCCTTACGCCGATGTCTACGCCCGGATTTGGGAGGAGTGGCAGCGCAAGCGCGAGGACCGGGCGCGGGAGGTCTTCAGCAAGCTGCTGCTGATGATCAACCTGGACCAGCAGATCCCCGGAGTCCGGCCCTACATCATGCGCAAGCGCGGCGTGTTCAAGACGGCCGTCTCCCGGCAGCGCGATTTCCAGTTCACGCCCGAAGCGGTGCGGGAGATCGAGTTCAACTTCGCGGCGCTGAAGCCGTACCTGCGGGCGTGAACAACGCCCGCGACCCCACCCGATCGCGGGCTATAATGCGTCCATGAACAGACGCTGGTTTCTGTGCGCCGCCACGCCGGCGGCGCTGTTCGCGCCGCCGGGCTATGCGAGTGAACGCACCCGAACGAAGCGCTGGTTGGGGTCCGACATCAGCGCCACGGCGTATTTCGCTCCACCGAGGCAGCCGCGCACCAGGGCCAGGTTGGGGTAGTAGTCGTTATATCGGAAGAACTTGTTCTCGCCCCGCCACATGGGGAACACCGCGCAGGCTTCGAGCCACTTCTCGTACACCTGGCCGATGTCGAGATAAGTGTCCGGCTGGAAGTTGGTCGCGTCCTCCCAGTTATCGGCGAAGAAGAGTTTCCGCACCTGGTGAGCGGGCAGTTTGCGGCGGATGGCGGCCAGGCCGGCGTAGAAGATGGCGTCGCGCACGATGAGGTGGCAGTTCTGGTGGTCCTTGTGCCAGCTCCCGCTCCAGTGGGTGACGACGAGGTCGGGCTTGTGCTCCCGGATCAGGTCGCAGGCGGCGAAGCAAGCCTCATCGTTGAAGGGAATCTCGGCGTCGGGATAAGCGAGAAAGGCCGCCCCGGCGCCGAGGAGCCTGGCCGCCTTCTCCATGGCCGCGCGCTGCAAGGCCCCGTATTCCCGCGGCGGCATGGTGGGGTGGCCCTTTTCACCCAGTGAGAGGTTGAGAAAAACGCCGCCGCCGCCAGCGGCGATGTGCTGGGCGACGGTCGCGCCCATGGTGAAAACGGCGTCGCCGGGATGGGCGGCGATGGCCATGATTGTCGATGACATGGGGGGCCCTACTCGATCGCCGTGCCCACCCGCAGTTCGTTGACGATTTTCTTGACGCCCTTGATCTTTTTGGTGATCCGCTCGGCCTTGAGCTTCTGCTTCTCTTCGCGGACCTTACCGCGCAGGGTAACAACCCCCTCTTTGACCTCAACCTCGATGGCTCCGCCCTTGACGTCCGGGTCGTTGGCGAGCCGCCGCCGGACCTGGTCGTACAGCCGGTCGTCGGGGCTCTCTTGTTGTGCCGGCGCCGGGAGGCAGGCCGGCAGGAGCAGTCCCAAAATCAGCAGTGCGGAAACAGCGCGCCTCACAACAGACAATCTATCACTTCCGGCGCGCCGCCACTCATTCCCCGCCCGCCATCGAGCGCCAGTCCAGCTCGGACAGGAATCGCGGGTCCTCCCGCCAGCGCGGGCGCACCTTGACGAACAGCTCCAGGAAGATCTTGCGGCCGAAGAAGGCTTCCATCTCCAGGCGGGCGGCGGCGCCGACCTTCTTCAGCATCGCCCCGCCGGCGCCGATGACGATCGCCTTCTGCCCCTCCCTTTCCACGTAGATGGTGGCCGCGATCCGCAGCAGCCGCGGCGTGTCCTCCCAGCGGTCCACCAGCACCGCCGTCGCGTGCGGCACCTCCTGGCGCGTCTCGCGCAGGATCTTCTCGCGGATAAGCTCGGCCGCGTAGAAACGCTCCGGCTGGTCGGTCAGGTGATCGGGCGGGAAATAGGCCGGCCCCGCCGGCAGCCGCTTGAGGATGGCCGCGCGCAGCGTATCCAGACCGTCACCCTGGAGGGCCGAGATGGGAAGATACTCGGCGAACTCGTGGAGGGAGCGGTACTGCTCGATCAGCGGCAGCAGCGCGCGCTTGTTCTTCAAGCGGTCGATCTTGTTGAGCAGCAGGAAAGCGGTGGCGCGGTTTTGCCGGATCAGCTCGACCGCCTCGCGGTCCTCGGGGCTGAACGGCAGCGTGGTGTCGGCCAGGTAAAGCAGCAGGTCGCGCTCCTCCAGGGCGGCGCGGATGGCCTCCATCATCCGCTGGTTAAAGCGCGAATCCGGCCTGTGGATGCCGGGGGTGTCCACGAACACAATCTGCGCCCCGGGCAGAGTAAGCACGCCATGGATGAGGGTGCGCGTCGTCTGCGGCTTGTCGCTGACGATGGCCAGCTTGGTCCCCATCAGCGCATTCAGCAGGGTGGACTTGCCGGAGTTGGGCCGGCCGAGGATGGAAACGAAGCCCGAGACAAAATCCAGCTTTTCTGTTTCAGACATGGTTGGCCGCCTTCGCCCGCGAGACCCGCACCTGCTCCACCCGCAGCTCGTTTGCGGCCAGCACCTCGATGCGGATGCCGTCGCGCTGGACCGCCTCGCCGGCCTGCGGCACCCGGCCGAGCCATTCGGTGACCAGCCCGCCGACGGTGGTCGATTCCGGCGCCTCCTGGGGCCGGAATTCCAGCAGCTCGGTCAGCCGCCCCAGGTCGAGGTTGCCCGAGACCACGTAGGCGCCGCCGTCCTCGGCGGCGATGTCCAGGCCCGGCTCGTGCTCGTCGCGGATCTCGCCGAAGACCTCCTCGAGCAGGTCCTCCAGCGTCGCCAGGCCGGCGGTGTTGCCGTACTCGTCGATGACGATGGCCATGTGCGCCCGGTCCTGCTGCATCTCGCGCAGCACGTCGTTGACCGGCTTGGTCTCGGGCACGAAGCGGATCGGCCGCACCAGCTCGCGCACCGGCCGCCGCCCGCGCTCCTCTTCCTCCAGCTCGAACATGTCACGGACGTGGACGAAGCCGAGGATCTCGTCGATGGAATCCTCGTAGACCGGGATGCGCGAATACTGCTCGTTGATGACCAGCTCGCGCAGGTCCTCCAGCGAGCGCTCAGCCTGGATAGCCACGATATTGGGGCGGGGCGTCATCACCTCGCGCACCGTCTTGTCGCCGAAGGCCACCACCGACTGGATCAGCTCGCGGTCGCTCTCTTCAATCAGGCCCTCTTCGGCGCCGGCCGAGAGCAGCACGTCGATGTTCTCGGCCGGGCTGGCCGCCTCGGGCGCCTGCGGCTCCTGATCGCCGAGCTCGACCAGCGACTGGAGGAATTCGAACATGTACACGAAGGGGCGCGCGGCCAGCGCCAGCGCTCGCAGCACCGGCAGCAGCGGCGCCAGCCACGCCGCCCGCGTCTTGCGGTAGAGCAGATGCGGGGCGATATAGGCGGCCGCCAGCATGGCGAACAGCGCGCCGAGAAAAGCGCCGCCCAGCGACCGCAGCGGGTGCGCGCCGCCGTCGATGGCCACTCCGAGAAACAGCACGCCCAGCAGCACCAGCAGAGCGTGCTTGATCAGCGAGAAGGCCAGCACGCCCTGCTCCAGATCCAGCCGCAGGCGCCCGGCCAGCGTCTCCTTGAAGAACTCCAGCGCCGGACGCTCCCGAGCCCGCAGCCGCAGCGATTCCAGGTAGAGAAGTTGCACAAAGGTCACCAGCACGAGCAGCAGGCTCGCCAGCGCGATGGCGGAGATCAGCAGCGCGGTCACCGCCGCCCCCGTTGAACGAGGCCGCCCGGCAGGCCGAGCTTCTTGCGCCAGCGCGTCTCGGCGCGGCCCATCCGGCCGCGGTCGGTCTCGTGATCCAGCCCCGTCAGGTGCAGCAGCCCGTGCAGCATCAGGATCCTGATCTCGTCCTCGACCGAGTGCCCGAATTCGGCGGCCTGCGCCGCGGCGCGCCGGAGCGAGATGGCGATCTCGCCCAGCGGCCCCTCGGGCGGCGCCTCCCCTTCGGGGAAGGCCAGCACGTCAGTCGGATAGTCCCGCCCAAGGAACTGGCGGTTGAGGCGGCGGAGCTCGCGGTCGCCGGTAATCAGGCACAGGAAGCGGCGGCCGCCGGCAACCTCCGCCTCCAGCCGTAAGGCGAACTGACGCAGCGCGCCCCGGCCCAGCCCGCGCGCGGGGCTGCCGAAGATCACGCTGCTGAATGGATCGGACATCGGGTGGGCTTCAGGCCCGGGGCTCTTCCGGAGCGGGCTCGATTCCGCCGCGCTCGGCCGCCGACTCGCCCAGCTTGAGCGTCAACTGGCGGGTGCCGCTCGACTCCTGATGCCGCTCGTAGGCCTTCACGATCCGCTGCACCAGGGTGTGGCGCACGACGTCGCGCTCGTCGAAATACACGAAGCTGATTCCCTCGACGCCGCGCAGAACCTCCTCGGCGTGCAGCAACCCGCTCTTCTTGCCGAAGGGGAGGTCGATCTGGGTGACGTCGCCGGTCACCACTATCTTGGCGTTGAAGCCCTGGCGCGTCAGCAGCATCTTCATCTGCTCCGGCGTGCTGTTCTGCGCCTCGTCCACGATGATGAAGCTGTCGTTCAGCGTGCGGCCGCGCATGAAGGCGATCGGCGCGATCTCGATCACCGACCGCTCCAGCAGCTTCTCGACCTTGTCGATCTCCAGCATGTCGTAGAGGGCGTCGTAGAGCGGCCGCAGGTAGGGATCGACCTTCTCTTGCAGCGTGCCGGGCAGGAAGCCGAGCTTCTCGCCCGCTTCGACCGCCGGCCGGGTGAGGATGATCCGGCTCAGCTTCTTGCTCAGCAGGTAGGAGAGGCCCATGGCCACCGCGAGGTAGGTCTTGCCGGTGCCGGCCGGGCCGATGCCGAAGACCAGGTCGTTGCGCTCGATGGCTTCCAGGTAGCGCCGCTGGTTGATGGTCTTCGGCACCACCGGTTTCTTGCCGAAGTTGCGCTGGCGGCCGCTGAGAACCAGGTTGCGCAGCGTGATCTCGGGATCCTCGGTGACGATGCGCAGGTGGCTGTTGAGGTCGCCGTTGGAGAAGACGTGCCCCTCCCGCACCAGCGCGATGTAGTCCTCCAGGATCGCCTCGGCACGGGCCACACTGGCCTCGTCACCCTCGATCTCGATCGAGTCGTTCAAAAGCTGGGTGCGGACGTTCAGGCCGGCTTCCAGCAGCCGTATATTCTCGTCGCGCGTTCCGAACAGGGGCTCAATTCCCCGGCTGATCTGAACAGAAACTCTCATTCGGGTTGAAGCCTTATTACCTCCCTGGCTGGATGACTCATACGACGCACACTACGACAACTCTCGGGCGGGAGATTCGTTCCTTCCGCGTTGGCGGAGAAGGCGGGACCATCCACCTGAAGTATACCAGACGCGGGCGCTGAACGGTAGGATAAGTCTCCTGACTTGTCAACGGCCTGCCCGGCAACCGGGACGGACAAGCCAGGAGGCTTATCCCACTGGAGCACAATCCCGTCCATCGGCTCCAGGGTCACTTCCGCGGCGGGGGAGCCGTCGTTGTAGCGGGACGCCGAGCGCACGTGCAGCGCGTCGGCGATCGCGGGACCGTCACCCTCGTTGCGGATGCGGACCACCGCATCGTCGGCCACCGAGAGCGGCAACTCGGCGATCACATGCCACTGGTCGCCGCCGGTGGTCTGATCCACGGCGGCTGAGGCGACCACCCGTCCGCCGGCCACTACCTCGTACACAACCCGGCGGCTCCAGGCGGGGGCGGACGGCGCCGCCGGCCACCAGGCCGCGATCGTGTAAGTGTCGTCCGACCGCAGCGCGAGCTTCCACTCCGCCACGCCTTCGCGCCCGTCGAGTTGGCGGCACCCCGGGCCCCAGTCGTGATAAAACGGCCCGGCGGCCTTCCACTCGCCGCTGTCGTAAACCGCGGCGCGCCAGTTGCCGGTTGCGGTGAAGCCCTCCTCGGCGTCGTCCAGTATGTACTCATGCCGCGGCGCCTGCTCGCCGCGGATGCGGTTGTAGCCAGGCCCCAGCGTCACCGTCTGCCGCTGCCGCGTGCCGTTCAGGATCACCGCGCCGTTGGTGAAGTCGCGGCGGTAGACGTCGGGCGGGTGCTCTTCCAGACTCACCGCGTCGATCCACACCACACCCGCCTGCCCGCCGAGGAAGAACTGGATGCGCGAATCCGAGACGGTCTCGTTGGCCGCGAAGGCGACCACGTGTCTCCGCCACTCGATGGTCAGGCTGACCTGCGCCGCGAGGCCGTAGTTGCGCCAGTCCGGGCTGCCCTTCTGCGAGCTGAGCCGGATCGAGCGCGGCGTCGAGGCCTTCGCCCAGAACGCGAGGTCGTACTGGACGCCGCGCACCAGCGAGCGGTCGCGCTGGTTGAAATCGACGTGCCACTCCACGCCCTGGCCGGCCGAGGCGATCTCGATACGCGCCGAGGCCTGACCTTCGGCGGCCGTGCCGGTATCGCGCGAGACGGTAGCAACGGCGTCGGCGCTGGTGTTGAGCGTCAGCCGCCAGATGCTGTCCAGCGGCTCCTCGAAGCTGCCGTTCTCGATCTGGTTCGTTGCAGTGAATCCCTCTACCGGCACGCGCGCCGCCGGGCCGAGCGGGTAGCCGAGATCGAAATCCAGCTCGTCGTACCACCAGTCGTTGCCGTGCCAGGTGTCGCCGAACTCGTGGGCGAAGTAGCCGTCGTGCATCAGCGTCAGCGCCAGGCCGAAGCGGACGTAGGGATAGTAAGTGCGCGCGAACTCCAGCGTCGAGGGCGGAATCTTCTGGAGCGGGCTGTAATCGTAGCCGTAGGCGATCTGGTCCGGCGGGGCCGACTCGACCATCACGAGCGGCGGCTGGCGGCCGATCTCCCACCAGCGGTGGTAAGCCTGCCAGAGGTCCTGGAACGCGCGCTTCCCCTCAATCACGTCGGCGGTCAGGAAGCCGATGCTGTCGCCGTTGTAGATGGAAGCAAACTCCGGCGCCGGCGGGCGCGGCAGGTGGCCGGAGGCCAGCGCGTGCGGCATCAGCTTGCGCCACGTCTGAAGCTCGTGATACACGCCATCGCGCCAAGCGGCGTCCAGCCAGGCCGGGTCGTCTTCCTTCCCATCCTCATCGGCGTCAAGCTGCACCCGGTTCCCATGGATGTCGGCGCGCAGCCACGACTGCGAAGTAAAGAAGTTGTCGAAGAAACAGCCATCGACCATCAGGCCGCTGTCGAGGATGCGCTGGTAGGCGTACTGCGCCTGGTATTCGGCCACGTAGCGCTTGGTGAGGTTGAGCCGGTAAGTGCCCGGCCAGACCTCGATGAGCTTGCCTTCGATCGTCTTCAGGTAGTAGTCGTCGGGCAGGCCGTGGTTCTCGACCACATTGATGCTGGTCAGCACCAGGATCTCCGGATTCAGCTCGCGCAGCTTGCGGATCTGGGCGGCGGTGAAGTTGGCGCCGAGGTAGAGGTCGATGCGGGCCGCATAGTCCAGGCCCTTGGCGGCCACGCCGGACGAGCCCCACAGGTTTCCGGTGCGGGGGAAGGGCGGATTGACGCGCGTGAGCGCGCGGTACCGGAGATGCAGCAGATAGTCGGGTTGTGACGCACACCGCACGTAGACGTCGTTGACCCGCGCCGGGTCGGGTGACAGGCCGGTGATTGTGGTGCGGTGCGTGGTGGTCCCGGCGCCGCTCGTGAACGTCCTCATCGCTGTGTAATCGAGCGGCGCGCCGACCGCCCAGGCGCACGAGGTTGCGGCGCGCGAGCGCACCGAGAACGGCAGCTCGGTGGTGCCCGCCGCCAGCAGCGTGCTGGGCGGATCGGGATCGCTCAACAGGATGCCCGGATACACGTAAGGCCGACTGGAGCAACCGGCGAACTCGAGCACCAGGCTGTCGCCCGCCGCCACGTCAGCCAGCGGCAGCCAGACTTCGTTGTCGCGGGGCGCCTCGAGTCGCCTGGCGTTGGCGCGGACCTCGGCGTCCTCCATGGCGCGAGACAAGATGCGGACCTCGTCGATGAGGAAGTGCGCGGCGGCGCCCGAGAGGTCCCCGCCGAGAGAGAAGCGGTCGCCGCCGGCATCGGGGGGCCAGTAGCGCCGCTCGTTGGTGTCGGCGGTCAGCACACCGTCAACGTAAAACCGCATGCGGTTCTGGCCGGCCGACCAGGTGTAGGCCACATGGCGCCACTCGCCGGCCCGCCACTCGCGCATCGAGGCCGCGCCGCCGTAAGCGCTCTCCCACTGCCCGCGCACCGTGCCGCCGGCGTAGAGCAGGCCGGCCGTGCGCGAGTGGGAGATGGCCATGTTGTCGCCGTTCGGCGCGCGGTAGTGGAACAGGACATGGTTGCGCGCCGCGTAGACGGGATCGTCGCCATCGGCGCGCGCCGCCACCCACATCTCCAGCGTGCCCTCGTTCAGGTCGAGGTTGCCCTCGCGGGCGTAAGCGAGCAGCCCGCCCGCCTCGATGGCCAGCGCCGAGCCCCAGCGGCCGGGGTGGAACGAAACGCGGTCGGCGCGCAGCGGAGCTTCGCCACCAGTGGCCGCCCCGTCGCCATCGGCGTGCAGCAGAAAAAGCTGCGGCGATTGCCCGGTCTGGTAGGGCTGGCCGTTGCGCAGCCAGCGCCAGGCGCCGCCCGGACCGGGCGCGCTGCCGACCAGGAACGCGTAGTCGTGAGTGGGAGCGACCCGCAGGTCGCGGCAATCGGGTTGAGCGGCGAGCGCCAGCGCGAGGAGGCCAACCAGCATGACGACATGAGTATAAAACTGTGGCGGGCCGAAAGTGGACCCGCTCCCGGGCCGGCGGCTGCTTGTACCCTCTACTTACGATGAATCGCCTTCACCGCGAGCTGTGGCTCGTACGCGATGATCCTCAACAGGGTAGCTGCCGGCCCGGTTGGATGGCGCCGGTCCTGCTCCCAGTTTTGCAGCGTCTTCACGCTGACACCAATCAAGCGCGCGAACTCTGACTGCGAGAGGCTGGTTCCCTCGCGAATCGCCCGTATCACGGAAGATCGGATTTCAAACCGGCGCGAGGGTTTCCTTTGACCGCGCAGAATCGCTCCGCCTTCGCGTATGCTTCCCAGCAGTTCCTCAAACATCGTCGGTTTCATCGCTGAACTCCTCCTTGACTACCTTGGCGAGTTGCGCCACCTGCCTCGGGGTCAGATCAGCCGACACATTCTTAGGGTATGCATAAAGGAGCAGGATCAAGTCTCTTCGGACCGCCCAGTAGTAAATGACGCGGGCGCCCCCGCGCTTGCCGCGCGAACCAACTGCTACGCGAATCTTGCGTATGCCGCCACCGCCCTTGATGAGAGCGCCGAGACCTGGATTCGCTGCCAGCCGGGACTGTAATTGCCCGTACTCTTCATCGCTGAGCAGAGCCGTGATCTGCCTCGTGAAGATGGACGTTTCGATCAGCTCCACTTCGTTCAATTATCCGCCATTGGCGGATAGCAGTCAAGGCAATCGGGTTGAGCGGCGAGCGCCAGCGCGAGGAGGCCAACCAGCATGACGACATGAGTATAAAATGGCGGGATGCCCTGGGGCGACTTGACAAGGGATCGGACCAGGTAGTGCCCTACGCCGCCGAAGCCGTGCTGTTGGGACTCTCCTCGGGTCCGGCCTGCCTGACTTCCTGCGGACCGGTAGTAGTTCCCTGGCTGGCGGCCGAGGGGCGGGGATTCGCGGGCACGGCCGTCCGGCTGGCGGTATTCCTGTGCGGGCGCCTGGCGGGCTATCTGCTGTTTGCCGCGCTTCTCTGGACGCTGGGGCTGGCGCTGCCGATGCCGCCGCGGCCGCGCGCGCTGATCTTCGGGGCCGTGCACCTGGCGCTGGCCGCCGCCCTGGCCTGGTATGCGCTGGCGCGCCGGCGTGGGGCCGGCCTTCAGCCGGCCGCCCTGGTCACGTTGCAGGCGAAACCGCCTGGGCCACGAAGCACACCCGCGCTGCTCGGCCTGCTCACCGGCCTCAACCTCTGCCCGCCCTTTCTGGCCGCCGCCGTGCGCGCCGCCGAAAGCCCCAGCCTGCCGTCCGCCCTGCTGTTCTTCTTCGTCTTTTTCTTTGGAACCTTGGTGTGGTTCCCGCCGTTGATTCTCTTGGGCGCGTTGCGGCGGAGGACCGCCGTCGCCCAAGTGGCGCGGATCACCCTCGTGATCCTCGCCGCCTACTACGCCTACTTGGGCTTGATCAGCCTTGGAGGAGTCCTGCTCAGTGCCTAACCGGATCGAGAAGCCGCCGCCCCGCCGCCTCGCCAAGTCGCTCCTGCTCACGCTGCCCGTGCTGCTGTGGGCTTTGTTGATGTTCTCCGGCACCCTCATGCTGCCGGGCCGCGCCTCGAAAGCCGCCGCGCTGCTGGCGCTCAGCTTCATGGTCACGCTGTTCCTGCTGATGATGCGCACCCGAGAGACCCATCGCTGGCGGCGCGTGTTCTTCGTGGCCCTGGGTTTCCTGTTCCCCATCGGGTTCGTCTGGGAGCTGATCGCCGTGCGCGGCTCGATGAGCATCCCCATCGAGCAGATGCTCGCCGGCAACACGCCCTTCTGTTTCCTGGCCATTCCGATGATGATCGTGCCGGCGGCGCTCACCAGGACCATCATCTTCCCCGGCACCATCCTGCCCACTCCCGGCAATCCCCACTCCATCGCCGTCATGATCGGGCTGTGGCTGGCCGCCACCATCGTACTGGGCAAGGGCTGGTGCAGCTTCGGCTGCTTCTTCGGGGGCCTGGAGGAGGGGTTCTCGACGCTGGCCAGGAAGGCGCGCATCCGCAACATCAGCGCGAAGTGGCGGCTGGTGCCTTGGGCGGTGCTGGCGGCCATCGTGCTGCTGTCGGCCGCCACCTTTGAGCCTGTTTACTGCACGTGGCTGTGTCCCTTCAAGACCGTCACCGAGTACGTCGAGGTCCGGTCGCTCGAAACCGCGGTGCAAGCCGGCATCTTCCTGAGCCTGTTCGCCGGGCTGGTGGTGGCGCTGCCGGTGCTCACCAAGAAGCGCACCCAGTGCGCCTTCTTCTGTCCGTTCGGCGCCTTCCAGT
>JBBTDS010000202.1:0-9687 GCA_038060875.1 Acidobacteriota bacterium
ATCACAAGGGCGACACGCCCCACCGCGCTCACCCACAAATCCTGCTATAGAGCCTCCTTTTCGATCCTGTTCCCCCAGCGCTCCAGGACCTCCGCCAGCGCTTCCAGCCCCACGGGTTTGCTCAGATAATCATCCATCCCTGCCCGCAGGCATTTCTCCCGGTCACCTTGCATGGCATTCGCCGTCAGCGCGATGACCGGTGTGTGACGGAGCTCCCCTTCTCCTTGACGAATGCGGGCGGTAGCCTCGAAGCCGTCCATCTCCGGCATCTGGCAGTCCATCAAAACCAGGTCATAGCCAGCCCGGCTCACCGCCTGCACAGCCTCCAGCCCATTGGCAACCGCCTCGGCCGAACACCCAAGCCTGGTGAGCAGTCTCAGCACTACCTTCTGGTTGACCACGTTGTCTTCGACCACCAGCACCCGGAGGTTTCGATCTCCCTCCCCGGCGGGCCTGTGTTGGCGAACCGTCTGATGAAGGGCCTTGTTTGCCTGGTCATCGCTCTTCGATAGGGCTTCGCCACTCAGAACAGAGGCCAGGCAATGGAAAAGCTGCGCCTGCCTCACGGGTTTGACCAGGTAAGCCGGGGCTCCGGCCTCGCGCAGTAGATCCGCATCACGGAGGTCTCCCAACGAGGTGAGCAGGACCAGTGGCGTCCGGCAAAGGAGCGGATCGGTCTTGATGGCCTTCAGCAGTTCAAGCCCGTCCATCTCGGGCATTGACCTGTCCAGGATAGCGACTTGGAAGGGTTCGCCAGCCGCTACCGCCCCGCGCATCACCTCCAGCGCCTCGCGGCCGTTGGCAACTTCCTCGGAGCGAACCTGCCAGCGGGCCAGGTAGTGATGCAGGATTTTGCGATTCGTTTCGTTGTCATCGACCACCAGCGCGCGCAGTCCGGCGAGGCGCTCCCAACTTTCGCTCGAGCGAGGCCGATCCATTGTTTGCTTTTCAAACCGGGCGGTGAACCAGAAGGTGGAGCCTGTGCCTCCTTCGCTCTCCACGCCGATTTGGCCCCCCATGATCTCCACCAGGTGCTTGGAGATGGCCAGCCCTAACCCGGTGCCGCCGTACTTTCGGGTCGCGCCGCCGTCAGCCTGGGTGAATGGTTGAAACAGCCAGTTCCGCGCCTCTGCCGGCAAACCAATGCCGGTGTCCCGCACGCAGAATTTCAGCACTACGTGCTCTTCGCTCTCTTGCTCGGTTGCCACCTGTACGAATACCTCACCCCGGTCGGTGAACTTCACCGCATTGCTCATCAGGTTGACCAGGACCTGTCGCAAGCGTCCCGGATCGCCACGCAAGCGAGCGGGCACGCCGGCCGGAATGAGGAGCGATAACTCCAGGCCTTTGGCCCGGCACTGTTCCGCGAGCAGTCCTGCCGCGTCCTCAATGGTTTTCGCAAGGTCGAAGTCGAGGACTTCCAGGGTGAGCCTGCCGGTTTCCATCTTGGAGAAATCGAGGATGTCGTTGATGACGGTGAGCAGGGCCTCGCCGCTGCTATGGATGGTCTCGACGAACTCGCGCTGTTCAGCGGTCAGCGGCGTATCCAGCAGCAGGCTGGTCATGCCGATGACGCCGTTCATGGGGGTGCGGATCTCGTGGCTCATGTTGGCCAGGAACTGGCTCTTGGCGCGCGTGGCCGCTTCGGCCGCCTCCTTGGCCTGTCGCAAGGCTTCCTCCGCCCGCTTGCGAGCGCTGATGTCCAGCATGGCCGAACGGAGGCCCACGATCGCGCCGTTCGCATCCCGAATGAAACTCTCGTGGATTTCCACGGTCAGACGGCTATTGTCGCTGCGCACGTATTCCCGCTGAATCGGCGCCAGCGGCCGCCGGCCCGAGACTTTTTGGAGCACTGCCTCCCGGCTCGTCTCCCGCTGTTCCGGGGCGACGAAGTCCCAGATGTGTTTTCCCAGCATTTCCGAAGGTTCATAGCCCAGCAGTGCGCACTCGGCCCGGTTGACGTGCTGTACGACGCCCCCTCGATCAATCTCATGGTAGGCCACCGGGGCGTCTTCGAATAGGTTGCGGAACCGCTCCTCGCTCCCGCGCAATGCCTCCTCGGCGCACTTGCGCTCGGTGATGTCGCGGAGGATACCGGTGTAAAACCTCTTGCCTGCCCGGCTCCAGGCGGCGACGGAAACTTCCACGGGAAATTCACTGCCGTCTTTCCTCAATCCAACCAATTCGACCGTTTTTCCAACAAGGTGGTTCTCACCGGTTGAGGCCAGGCGCTCCAGTCCGCTTCGATGCGCGCCTCTGTATCGCTCGGGCATCAACAGGGTGAGCGGCTTGCCCACGACCTCTTCTTCGGCATAGCCAAAGACCCTTTGCGCTCCCCGGTTCCACGAAATGATGGTCCCGCCGCTGTCGGCTGAAATGATGGCGTCTACCGCCGAGTCCACCACCGCGCGCAGTTGCTCTTCGCGCTCGGCCAACGCTTCGGACATCTCGTTAAAGGACTGGGCCAGGGTTGCGAGTTCGTCCCTGGTGACAACCGGGATTGGGTGGGAAAAATCTCCCGCCTGGATACGGCGGGTCCCCGCCTCGATCAATACAACCGGACGGACGATGTAGCGCTTCGTAGCCCAGAGCATCGCAAAGAGCAACAGGAGGTTAAGCACGGAAATCGCCACCAGGGTGTAAAACACGCGTTCTCTGATAGTGCGAACCCTGGCGACGTAGGCGGTCACGACCTGGTGCGCGGCCCTGGTCAGAGACGGGATGCGCGATTCCACTTCCCGGAACGCCTGCCGGGCCGCCGGGTCGTCGCTAGACCGGTGAGCAACCAAAAGCAGAGGACTCTTGAGCTCGGACCACAGGCGCTTGACCGCTTCGATTTGGTCCCGCACTTCTGGCGGGGCCGGGGAAAGATCCTCATCCATCAGCCGGCCGCCGTGCTCCATAGCTGCAAGCGCTTGCTCGAATTCACTCACCAGCGCTCGAAGCCCCGCCCGGTCTTCGTCCTGCCCCATGGCCACCATGTGGGCATAATCGTAAATCTGCTGGGAAAGCAGCCTTTGGCGCCCGGCGATCTCCAAGAACTCCGCGGCCTTGCTGGTCTGGGCGAGGAATCGGTAGAACGTGGCGAGGCCGAGCAACCCACCGCATGTCAGCAAAATAAGCGGCAGGGTGATCTTCATGGCGAGGACGCGTCGGGCTGTGCCTGGTGATCCATTACGGTCCTGATGGCGCCGCCCGAAGGTCTTCTCGGTGTTGCTCATCGTCGTTGCCGCGGGTGCTGCTCTTTTGGGGACAGCACCCCCTCATGACCCGCACAGGGCGAATCTCATCCGCTATATCGGCCCGAGTAGTGAGAAACTTGAGGAAGTTTGGGTTATTCCAGCACCACCGCCGCCGCCCCGAGAATCCCCACGTTGGCGCCCAGCGCAGCCGGCACGATCGGAGTCGCCGCGGCGAATTGGTTGATCGTGCGCCCAGGCGCCACGCGCCGCAAGCGCTCAAACAGCGGCTCGCCGATCTGCGCGACGCCGCCGCCGATCACGATGATGTCGGGATCCAGCAGGCTGATCATGCTGCCCAGCCAGGCCCCGAACATCAGGCAGGTCTCGTCCAGGATCCGGTTGGCCGCCGCATCGCCCGCGCCTGCCGCCCGGCCGATCTCCTCCGGTGAGCGGCCGGTGTGGAGCAGGATTGCGCTGCCGGAGACGAGCGCTTCGACGCAGCCGGGCGTGCCGCAGTTGCACCGCGTCCGGCTCTGGTAGTCGATGGTGACGTGCCCGCCCTCGCCGGCCGCCCCATTCTTGCCGTGGTAGATCCTGCCGTCGAGGACGATGCCGGTGCCGATTCCCGTGCTCCAGGTGACGTAGAAGACGTTGGCGTAGCCGCGGGCAGCGCCGAAGCGCGCCTCGGCCAGCCCGGCGGCGTTGGCGTCGTTCTCCACCCGGCACGGCAGCCCGAATTCGCGCGCGATAATCTCCGCCAGCGGGATGTCTCTCCAACCCGGCAGGTTAGGCGGGTTGATGATCACCCCGGTCTTCGGATTCAGAGGGCCGGGCGCGCAGATGCCGATGGCGGTGATGTCGCCGCGCAGGCAGTCCTGGATGGCGCGGCGAAGCTGGCCGAAGGAAACCTCAAAGCCTTCCGCGGCGCGGGTAGGAACGACCAGCGAACTCAGTACCGCCGCGGTCTCATCCACCACTCCGGCGGCGATCTTGGTGCCCCCGATGTCGATGCCTAAGACGGGCATGGAGGTACGATAACACCTCCCGTGCCGGACGTGGCCTCAGCGCGCTTCCAGCCGCTCCAGCCGCTGCTTCAGGTCGGCGATCTCGGCCTCGCGCTGGGGTGAGGCGGCGCCGTTGCCGGCGGCACTGCTCAGGAAGGGGCTGTGCACCCACCAGTCGATGCCCATCTCCCGGGCTTTATCCACCGAGGCGATCAGCAGCCGGATTTGAATGGTGAGCAGCTCGATCTCGACCAGCTTGATCCGGATGTCGCCGGCGATGACGATGCCCTTGTCGAGCACCCTTTCCAGCAGGTCGGCGAGGTTGGTCCCTTGGATGGAGTGGGCGATTTGCGGCATAGTCTTCTCCTACTGGTCCAGCAGATTCCCAAGCGGCCCGAGGTTGATGTTGAGGTCGTCGATCTCGAACTGCCTCTGCAACTCCCGGATCTTGGCCTCAAGCTGCATCAAGGTGCCGCCGAGGCGGTCGATCTCGGTGGGGCTCAAGCTGCCGGCTTCCATCCGCCGCACGGCCTGTTTTTCCAGGAGCTGGCGGATGAGCTCGACCAGGGCCAAGACCAGCTTGAGCAGCCCCTGCTCCACCTTGTGCGGATCGACATTGATGCGGGTGCGCGGCCCCGGCACGGCGGCCGGCTCCTCGCCGATCTCGAAGGCGACCCTATACTTACTGGGTGTATTCATTGCGTGACTCCGTGGCCCGGATGGCCTGGCGCGCGGTTTCCACCGAGGTGAGCATCAGGTTCAGGCCGAGGTAGAGCAGGTCGATGCCGGCCACCGAAATGACGATCTCGCCGGTGACCACCACCCCGGTGTTGAGCACCCGGTCCAGGACCTCCGAGAGTGAAACCGGGGCCTCGAAGGCGTGAGGTCTGTGGATTGAGGCGCAGCTCATGAGGCTCTCCCGATGGCCATCTCCCCGGCGGTGGCCGTGGCGCGGTCTGCCGGATGCCGCTCGGCGAACGGGGCCAACCGCAGGAAGCTCAACAGCGCGTCAGTTCCCCGGAGCTCAGTGGGCCACCGCGGCAGAGGTATGATCTCCAGGCCGGGGAAGGTTTCTCGATAAAGTCCAAGCTGGCTCCGGTGTTGCACGGCCAGAGTCTGGCAAAACGCGCACCCGTCGGCGCGGGCAATGAGCTGGTTGACCAGCAGGCTTCGATACCGGATCCCGATCCGGTCGAGCGCGGCCAGCAGCCGCTCACTCTCCTCGAGCGCCGCCGTGGCCGGCACGGTGACCGGGATGGCCTCGCATCGCGCCGGGTTGGTGAGGATGCGGCGGATGCGCTTGATGCGCCGCGACGTCTCGACCAGCATCTCGGACGCTTTCGGCAGGCGAGCCACCTGGCCGTACTTCAACAGAATCTCGAAGAAGGTCCGCAACCAGTCCTGAACCAGGGTGAGCAGTTCCAGGAACCGCAGCGTGTGGCCGGCCGGAGCCGTGTCCAGCACGTAATAGTCGTAGCGCCCCTGCTCGACCAGGACCGCCAGTTCCGCCAGCGTCATCAGCTCGTCCAGCCCCGGCGGCGTCAGGTCCAGCAGCCCCGCCAGCACCTGGCGGTCAAACTGGATCTCCACTCCGACGCGCTGGGAAAAGTCGTCGAAGACCTCCTCGATTTCCCTGACATAAGTCTGCTTCCACTGCCCGAACAGGACCTCGGGGTCAATCTCGACCGCGAACAGGTTGGCCGTTCCATCGACGCGCCGCTCTTCCGGGCCGACCTCCTGCGCCAGGCAGTCGGAAAGCGAGTGGGCTGGGTCGGTGGAGAACAGCAGGACTTTCTTCTCCGGGAAGAGCCGGCTGAGCTGGAGGGCGAACGCGCAGGAGAGCGTCGTCTTGCCGACCCCGCCTTTGCCGCAAAACAGGAAGAAGCGGAGGCCCGGTTCGGGCGCGGCGATTTCGATGGGCTCCCGCCTGGCCAAGAGGCGCGGCGCCGGCGCCGGCGGTGCGTCCGGGACGGCCTGGCTGGCCAGGGCGCGCAGGCGCTGTTCTCCGCGGACTTCCTCCAGAGAAACAGAGAAGCTGGCGAACTCCAGCTCGGGGTGCCGGCTGGCCAGCGAGGCGAGGCAGCGCCGTTGCCGGGAGCTGGCGGAGGCGCAAAGGGGACATCCGTCCGGCGCCGGCATAACCTGGTTGACCACCACCGCCCTGGGCGATATCCCCTGCGCGACCAGGCTCGCCAGCAGGCGCTCGGTCTCGGCCAGCACCACCGGCTCCAGCAGTGTGACCGGCAGGAACTGGCAGGTCTCCCGGTTGCGCAGGATCGCCGCCAGCCGGGCCAGGTCGCGGTTCAACATCTCGACGAACTCGTCCGCCTCGTCCCTGCGGTAGCGGCCGGTGTAAACGCGGCTCATGAAGCGGTGTTTTTCGAGCATCCGGTCCAGCACCGACACCCAGGCGCGCGTCAGCGCCGGCAGCGAGAGGAGCCGCAGCGTGTGCCCGGTCGGGGCGGTATCGACGATCACACTGTCATACTGGCCGCTCTCGAGCAGCTCGATGATCTGGAGCATCGCCATCAGCTCGTCCAGGCCCGGAAAGGACAGGTCCAGGAAAGCTGAGATGTCCTCGTCGTCCAAGTAGGTCCCCCGGCCGAGAATCGCGCGCAGCGCCTGGCCGTAGCGGGCCTTGAAATCGGAGAACAGCCTGGCCGCATCTAGTTCGGCGGCGTAGAGACTCGCTTTTCCGTTAACCGGCCGGGGAGCGGAGTCGAGCGGGCAAGCGAACGTGCGCGCCAGCGCGTGGGCCGGCCCGGCCGACACAGCCAGGTAACGCCGCCCGGGAAACTGTTCGGCCAGACGCAGAGACAGGGCGGCGGCGATGGTGGTTTTGCCTACGCCCCCCTTGCCGCCCACCAGGATGAGCCGGACCCGCTCATCTTCGAGGAAACGGAGCGCTCGCGTGAGGTCGCATACACCCATTTAGCTGCTGCCGCCGCGGCCGCTCAGGCGCCTTCCAGGTCGCACCGGCGGCGTACACGTATGCGCTCGTAGCCGGTCAGGCTCCCACCGGTGTCCAGGTGCACGTCGTAAACCCCGATCAGGTCCATCGTGTCGGGGACGGCCTTCCTTTCCACCAGCTCGAGCGTGACGCGCCAGCCGTCGTCGAGTTTCGAAACTCCGGTCACCCCGGAGCACTTCAGGTTCAACATGCACAGGCTTTCGGTGGCCCGGCGCATGACATCCGGCAGCTCCAACCTGGGGCTGTCCACCATCGCGATGCTGCTCATCTCTCAATACCTCCTGGCCGCTGGGTAGGGGCGAGGCATGCCTCGTCCCTGGGCGCGGCATGCCTCGCCCCTACGGGGATCCTGTTTTCCTGCGTTCGATCATTTCCAACCGGCGGACCAGCGCCTGCTCGCGCTCGTCGAACTCGCGCTCGGAAATCCGCCCCGTTTCCAGGTGCATGTAAAGCAACTGGAGCTGCTGTCGCACGGCCTCATCGTCGAACAGTTCTTTATCGGCGGTTTTGGCGATCTCCTCCACAACGAAAAGCAACGCCTTGCCGGGCGCTAGGAGCAAGTCGTCAATCAGCAGCACGCCGCTCCCCTCACGCCACCGCCTCCAGCGCCGGCACTTTCAGGCTGAGCCGGACGAAGTTGTAAGGCGGCCAGGGGCCGCTATAGTCCAGCGCGAAATTCGAGTCGAACAGGGCCGCCGCCCGCAACAGCGCTTCTTCGAACTCCTTTTCCCGCGCCCGCTCGATGAGGAAGGCCGCGTTCAGCACCATCTTCTCGTCGGTCGCCGGGTTCTCCCGGACCTCACAGGCCACCGGCCGGAGCGCTTCCACTATCTGGGCGCTCAGGCGCTCGCGCTCCTGCTTGATCCGCCTCTCGAAGAACGCACCCAATTCCAGCTTCTCTCCCATGGCGACGCGCGACTTGCCGAACACGCGGTCGCGGCGCATTCTCAGCTCGCGGTCCTGCCCGACGAAGTAGTCGAAGATGTTGTCCACGTCCCAGAGCAGCTTCAGCCCCATCTCCGCCTTGCCGGCCAGGCGCGCCAGCTCCTCCCGGATCGCCCCGTGGTTTTCCCGGAGCAGCTCGACGATTTCCGCTTCGCTCTCGGTAATGTGGCCGAAAGTGGCCGGAATCACGGTGGTCTGCTTGCTCAGTTCGCGGATGATCCGGTGGTGGGGCTCAATGTTGCGCCGGAGCAGGGAGAGTTTCTCGACGGGGTGGTCGCTGACGATGGCCGCGATTTCCTCGAACCGGATCAGGTGCACCGGGGCGTTCGCCAGACCCAGCAGCCCGCCGGCGAGGCTAAACCCGCGGTCGGCGAACCCGTAAAGATACTTCCCAGGGGCCGGCATTGGACCGCTCCGCTAATACCTCATCGTGAATTCGGTGAAGCCGGGGGGCAGGCTTCGGGGACCTTCCCTAGCGCCGCGGCATTTGCCGCGCTTCACGCCCGCCACCACCAACAATTGGTGCTCCATCCGGGCGATCTCCTTCAGGCGCGCGTCAATGCTCTTAATTCGGCCCTGCCAGTTCTCCCTTTCCTGTTCGAGCCGCTGCCTTTCGTTCCTGATCTGTCCCGCAGCCATCATGGCCGCGGCGGGCGTTTTCGCCCGGAACGGGCTGGTTTGATTTCGCAGCGTGGGAATGTGTTCGAGCCTCTTCATGATGACCACCTCGAGCTCATGCGAGCTCCTGGATGAGCTGCCGGACCTCGTCGGCCGCGACCGAGATCCCCTCTTTCCTCACCTTGACCATGTCGCCGCCCAGCACATCCACGCAGGTTTCCTGGAAGACGGGGTCATCCGGGTGTATCGTCCCCCCGCGCAGCCGCACCACCTTGCCGATCATGATGCAGGCCCGGATACTGGGCCGGCAAGTGGCCACGCCGCCTAACCCCCTGAACTTCCGCACCAGGTCCACGATCGTTTCGGCGGACTCGGGGGCCACGCCGGCGCGGGCACTGGTAATGCCGATCTCGGTTTCGCGGTCGTAGTGTCCTAGCTCGATCGTGATCATGCGGTCCAGCAGGGCGTTCTGGGTCTTGTGTACCCCGGCGTATTCGTCGGGATTGCTGGTGAAAATGACCCGGAAATCGGGGTGCACCCGCATATAGCTGTCGCCGTAGTGGCTCTCCGGCAGGGCCAGGATTCCTTCTTCCAGGATCGTGAGCAGCACGTTGTTGGCTTCCGGCCGCGAGCGCGAGAACTCGTCGTAGACCAGGGTGTAACCGTGCTTGCAAGCAGTGCTGACCCGGCTATCGACCCATTGGGGCCGGTAGCTCTCTTCGGTCTTAAGCACCGAATGGATGTAATTGTCTACCAGCCGGCTGGACAGGAACCCCTTTTCTCCGCCTATCAGATCCGAGGTGCCGAACTCCTCGTCGCCGTAAACGAGCATCACCGGGCGCCGGCGCCGCCCGGCCACGTGCATGGCCAGGGTCGTCTTGCCGGTGCCGGCCGCGCCGCTGAAGTGGCAGGCGTAGCCGGCCTCCAGATAGCCCATGGCACGGTTGCATATCGCCTCGATCGAGGG
>JBBTDS010000203.1:0-2531 GCA_038060875.1 Acidobacteriota bacterium
TGGCTCCCCGTCGTGGACACTTTTCGAACGCTGGCGGTGCGGTACGTCGGTTTCGAACCAGGCGCCGGGCCACAAGATTTGCCGGCCGATCCGGCGTAAGCTGCTGAGGCGGCACGTCTTCGGGACCGTTGGCACTCCAATTCCAAGGCTCCCGTACGTTGGCCAGTGGGATCTGGGCGCCCGTCGTGGACACGTGTCGAACCGGGTGACTCCGCCCAGCCGTTGCCGCGAGCGCCGGCTGACGTCAGCCAGCGTGCGGCAGACGTCTGCAAAGCCCAGCAGCATCGCAGCTTCCCGAAAACCCTACCCGCGCTAGCGGGATTCGAATCCTATGCCTGGCGTGCCAACAACTGACAGCCGGTGCTGACTAACTGATTCTACTGCCGCCCTGTCGGTGATCTGATAGCCAGTTTCATCGCGCTTCGCTGGCGTTACCGCACGCTTACCGCGCGTTTGCCGGACGGGAGCCGCGATCGAATCCGGCCGCTGCGGGCATGGCTCTATCAGGCCGCGTTGCGATCCTTTCCAGCGCACCAATTCCCTGACGAAGTGCGCGGTCCGATTCCGCTATCCTGGGGCGCGGTACCGGCAGGCCGTAGTGAAATGGCGCCCCATAACCCGCAGAGCGAGGTCGGGAGCCTGGCCTCGCTTCACCTGAACGCCACCACTCCGGCCGCCACCGCTCTGAAGTACAATCCCCCGCGCGATCCGTGGGTCCAGGATCTGTTCAACGGGGGCGCGGTGAAGGTGAAAGACGGATTCGCTGAGCTGCGCGATCGACCCGGCCTCGGCGTGGACCTAAACGAGAAAGTCGCCGCCCAGCACCCCTACAAGCCGATCAACCGTCCCAACTACGTCCTTTCCGACGGCGCCGTCGCCGGTCATTAGCCCGGGACGAACAGGGCCAACGGCGCCGGTCGGGTGGAGACAGCCGTGCGAGCAATAGTGACCGGGTCGGATGGTCTGATCGGATCGGAATGCGCCCGCCTCCTGTGTGGCGAGGGCTGGCAGGTCGTCGGAATCGACAATGACATGCGAAGTCGGCTGCTCGGACCTGAAGTGTCCACCCGCCGCGTGTTCGTAGAACTGAACGGGAACGCGGCGCGCAGCGCCACCCGGACTTCGCACACCGGCTTACCGGCTTTTTCCGCCGGGACCCAAGCGACGATCTGGGCGGCGTGCCGGCGCCATTGAGAGTGCAACCGTCCTCCAAGCCCACTACCGACCACCGGGCGACCTGTTGTTCCTCCTGTCGCTGGCGAAGTTGTGCCATCGTCCCACGCGCCGGATTCACCCGTCGGGAAGGACCCAGTCCTGCGGGCGGGCGCCGCGCCCCGGATCCAGGAGCGCCACAGCAATGGCATCCCGGAACTACGGGCGCGCCTGGTGATCACCGCGCGCCGGCTGACGCCAGCACCCCGAGCAGCCGGGCGGCGGCGTCCTGCCATCGTGCTGCGCTCTGCGGCCCAAAACGGGTGACGGAGACCTCATATCCTCCTTCCGGGTAGGCCTCTTCGGTCGGAATGTAGCCGATGGTGTCGTTGGCTAAGCCCAGACAAAAAGTGGTCCGGAAAGGAGAGCGCTTCTTGACTTCCAGTCCTACTTCCACGAAGAACTCGCCGGGGAAGCTGACCAAGCCGGCCTCGCCGATGCGAAAAGCCTGGAGCTCGGCCGCATACTGGCGCTGCCCGGCCTCGAGATTGCGCTGAAGGCGCTCGAGGCTGGACTGGGCAAAGGCGCGATTGACCCGGGCGGCGTGAAGGTGCGGGAGAGGCGCGCCTGTTTTCTCGGCTTGCTCGAGTTGCCGCTGCGCCTGTTCCAGCTTCGCCTTTGCCTCGTCCAGCGTCGAAGGAACGTAGCGTTCGAGCGCCACTGTCTCTCTAAGGCCGCTCAGAGGACCGTCCGCCTGCCGGGGGAGGTCCAGAAGCCTGGCCAGCATGGCGGCGGCGATCGTCTCGCCCAACTCCTGCGCGTAGGCGAAGGTGCGCGTGGGAATGGGCACGCCGATCGCGGAAAGACCGGCCGAGTAGCCGGTGTTGATGTTGCCCTGCGTGCCCTGGAAGAAGAGAACCGGCACATCCCGTCCCAGCCGCTCCTTGATCTGTTCCGAGACAAAGAACGGCCAGTCGGCCGTGATCAGGAGATTGTCGGGACCGAGGCAGGCGGGATGGCAGGGGTAATTGAACAGGACTGCCTCGACGCGCCCGCGCGAGCCGGTCACTGTGAGTAGCTGAATCTCCTTATCCACCGGGCTGAAGCCGGCTTCCAAGCGGCGCCGGTTCATGCCGACCCAGCCGCGGTGCGTGGCGGTTCCCGTTCCGATAGACCGCGGCCGGCGCGACCGCCACGCCTGAACGATGCTCTCCACCGCGCTGGCGATCAGGAACCGTTCGTACTCACCGCGGACCACCGGGCCGGAGTGGGTGTGCGTCGCCGCAACCAGGATGTGCTCGGGGCGAAGGCCGGTCTGCTGCGCGGCCAGGCGGCGAACCTCCTCGACCAGCGTCCGCTCGACTCCTATCACTTCACAG
>JBBTDS010000204.1:0-1942 GCA_038060875.1 Acidobacteriota bacterium
GGCTAGTCTCACCGCACCTCAAAGGAGATGCCGAGGGGCTGGAGTTCCGCCGTTTCGTTTCGTTCCAACTTAACTTTGACCGCCTCGAACCGTTGAACGGTTTCTGGGGAATACAGGCGCTCTCCGCATCGCAAGCAGACCTCGGCGGTGACCCTCACGGCCGCCATGTTGTTGCCACCGCGAAGCAGCTTTTCCACTTCTTTTCGGGCCAATTCACCGCCGCAGACCGGGCACTTCTCAAAGGGCATCATCCCGCCTTCTCCTCTGGCGACCGCCAATCCACCTGTTGGGATCAGGCCGGTACACCGTGATCAACACCGCCCATCCGTTGTCCCGGTTGTGCGCCCAAACGCTGTGCACGTCTTCACCCGCCGGCGTCCGGCCGTAGATCAGGCAGCTCGGATAGGGCCTATCACCAGGATAATCCTCGATGACCTCGCCGCGGAGCACCGATGAATAGACCCCGTCGATCGTCAGCCGATCCACTTGGGCTTCTTCGTAGGCATGGTCGGTAATGCGGACACGGCCGGCGTGGATCGCGTCCCGGATGTCTTCAATATCCATGATTCAGCCCGCTACGTGCTTTTCGCGCTTTGAAGCAGCTTGTCGATCTTCGGCCGCAGCGCCACCAGCGCTTTGGTATGCCGGACGATATCGGCGATGAAAGCAACAACATCGAACGTCTTCTTGCGGGCCCGGACGTATGGGACCGTCGCCCAAAGCGGGCGGTACTGCGCGTAGGACCCCGGATCCTCAACTTCATGCAGGTGGATGAACCCCTTGGGCTTGTGCTTCTGGAGCGCCTGAATGAACGGTTCGCGCTTTCGCCAGTTTTCCGGGACATACAGGCCGACCCAGGCGTCATGCTCCAAGGGGTGCAGTGAGGTCGGTTCTCCCAAGCTGATCCACACCGCGATGCAGTCGTCCTTCCGCACATCCCATCGCGCGTCCGGCTTGAAGTAGATGCTGCCGTCTTGGAGTTCAGGCTCCGCCCAGGTTGCAAGCGGGCGCACCTCGCGCAGCACGGTCTTGCGGATATGGTCGCGAAGCAGGTTCAGCGCTTTATCCAGATCACCGTTTTCACAGACGTCGTAGATCGCGCGAACCGTAGTGAGGTTGTCCAGCACTGCGGCAACCCTGGGCGAAAAGCTGAACGATCTTTGCATCGTGCCTATCACAAGGTGCATGTGTGTTCGGCGAAATGCCGTATCACGACGGCGGCATCGCCTCTGACATTCAAGTCGCAGAGCAACGACTCCAGCTTGCGCCAGGAAAGTGGCCTGAACCGGGGGCACTGCGGCTTCCTGCCGTCCGGCGTCAGGAAGACGGCGACGATACGGGTTCTGCGCCCGTACTTGTTGAGGCATCGCCAGTATTTTTCAGTTTGGTCCTCGCCTTCCGGACAATCGATCTTGTTCTCAACCACAAGCCGCCAGTCCGGCCCTTGGACATTGATGTCCAGAAAACCCTCCGCGATTCTGCGCTCCCGTTGCACGCGCACGGAGCCCGTGCGGAACCGGCTCCCAGGCGCCACGCGGCGCAGAAAGCCCCGGAGGAAGGCGTCGCCGAGACCGTGGGCCTCCTCCGGATCGAGCAACCAAGCCAGGACGCCTGAGTGCGCCAGTTCCAACCGGGGACGGCCGAGCACGTCGAAGACGTTGAAGTGAGTCTTGATCCACTTCCCCTGGCGGCGGGCCTTCTCAACGCGCCGCCCAAGCCCCTCGACCCGTCTCCTAAAATCACCGGCGTGACCCGCGCATTCCAGCCCGTCCATGCGATCCTGAATGCGCCCGAGTCCGTCGCGCAGTTCTTTGGCCGAAAGCGGCATCTGCCCCCGACGATTATACATCCGGCACCGCAATGCCGATGTCGCCGCCGCCCTGCGCGCCTGCCGCCCCGACCTGCTGCCGGTGGACCTGAAGCGCCAGGGCCGGGCCGAGGA
>JBBTDS010000205.1:0-19293 GCA_038060875.1 Acidobacteriota bacterium
CTCGGCAGCCCAAGCCCTACTACAGGAGCTTCAAAAGCTTACGGGTCGAGGGATCAGGTGGGGTTCCGAAACTGCTGTTTGACGGTAAGGGCCGGGCATGCCCGACCCCTACTGCTTGATGATGGTCCCGTCGCGGCGGCGGACCTCGCCCCAGCCGCCGTTCAGCCGCTGGCGGTCGCCGCGCTCGGAGCTGCCGAAGGGATACTTGGCGGCCGCCTTCTCGTCCACCTCGATCCCCCAGCCCGGCGCCTCGTTGGCGTAGAGGTAGCCGTCCTTCATGACCGGGCAGCCGCGGAAGACCTCCTGCACCCGCTCGTTGAAGGCCGAGTACTCCTGGATGCCGAAGTTGTAACAGGCCAGATCGAGGGCGACGTTGGCGGCGTGGCCGACCGGCGAAACGTCGCCGGGGCCGTGCCAGGCGGTCTTGACTCCGTAGATCTCGGCGTGGGCGGCCATCTTGCGGCAGGGCGTCACGCCGCCGGCCTGCGAGACGTGCACGCGGAGGTAGTCGATCAGCCTTTCCGCGATCAGCGGCGTCCACTCGTGCGGGCTGTTGAACAGCTCGCCCATGGCGATCGGCGTCGAGCACTGCTGGCGCATGATGCGGAACCAGCCGATGTCCTCCGGCGAGAACGGGTCTTCGAGGAAGAACAGCTTGAACCGCTCGCAGTCCCGCGCGAGTTGCAGCGCCTGCGTGGGGCTGATGCGCTCGTGGACGTCGTGGAGCAGCTCCACTTCGTCGCCGAGCTGCTTGCGGCACTCCTCCAGCATCTTCAGCGTGCGGCGGATGTAGACGGCCGGCTCGTAAACGGGGCCGTCGTGCAGCGCCGGCACACGGGCCTCGCCGCGGCCCGCGCCGTAACCGCTCATGCCGGGGATGCCGATCTGCACGCGGACGTGGCGGAAGCCGCGCTCCATCAGCTTGCGCGCGCTGTCGATGACTTGCGCGATCTCGGCGCCGGAGGCATGGCCGTAGCAATCGGCCGCCTCGCGGCACTTGCCGCCTAGCAACTGGTAGACGGGCATCCCGGCCTGGCGGCCCTTGATGTCCCACAGCGCCTGGTCCACCCCGCTGATGGCGTTGTTGAGCACCGGCCCGTTGCGCCAGTAGGAGCTGTTGTAGCAGGCCTGCCAGGTGTCGTCGATGCGGTCGGCCGGCTTGCCGGCCAGGAGCGGCTTCAGGTACTTCTCGACCGCCGGCACCACCAGGTCGGCGCGCTGCGTGTAGGTGGCGCAGCCGTAGCCGTACAGGCCGTCCTGGTCGGTGGTGATCTTCACCACCACCAGCCGCAGCCCGGCCGGCGCGGTGGCGATCACGCTGACGTCCTTGATGCGCGGCGATGGCATCCCGCGGGTGGCGCGCTCCACCCGCTCCTGCGCCGCCAGTTCCCGTTTGCCGATGGCGCCGCCGAGCGCCCCGGCGGCGGCCACGCGGAACAGGTCTCGCCGTCTCACTTCCTGGCCCTCTCCTCGAGCATCCGCTTGACGTTCTCCAGCTCGCGCTTGAGCCTGTTCTCCCTGCGGACCAGGGCCACCACGTAAGCCGCCAGGATGACCCAGGCGGCCAGGAAACCGTAAAACATGAAGGTGAAGTTGCGAGTGTCCATGGGAACTCCTAGAGCGCGTGCGCCCAGCGGCGCAGCGCGTCGATCTCACGCTGTTGCTGCTCCTGGCGCATGCGGATCATCGCCAGCACAATGCCGAGGGCGAGCAGCGGCGCCCAGTTCAGGAAGAGCATATTCCAGTAAGCAGGGTCCATCGAGCCGCCGCCCCAGACCACCGGCTGCGGGTGCTGCGTCCGCCACCACTTGATGGAAAAGAACACGATCGGCACATCAACGAAGGCGAAGATCGACATGACGGCGGCGATCCGCGCGCGCTGGGTCGGCTCCTCTACCGCGTGACGCAGCATCAGGTAGCCGGCGTAAAGCAGCCAGCAGACCAGCATCGAGGTGAGCCGCGCATCCCAGGTCCACCAGATGCCCCAGATGATCCGCCCCCAGATCATGCCGGTGACCAGGTTGGCGGCGGCGAAAGCCAGGCCCACCTCGGTCACCGCCACGGCCACCGCGTCATACCGCAGGTCCTTCCTGACCAGGCAGAGGATGCTGGCCACCATGGCGGCGAAAAAGCCCAGGAAGGCGGTCCAGGCCGCCGGCACGTGGAAGAAGATGATGCGGAAGATCGGCCCCTGGGCCGCTTCGTCCGGCAGCCGCAGCAGCATCACGAACAGGTTGCGCGCCAGCAGCGCGGCGGCCAGGCCGCAAAGAACGATCATCAGTTTCTGTCGCATGGTTGCCTACCCTACTAACACCGTCTCCACCAGCGCCAGCGCCAGCGCGGTGAAGATCGCGTCGAATGCCACCAGCAGGCGCAGCCAGACGATCATATCACCCGCAAGCGGCTGGCCGAGCACCAGCGGGGAGGTAAGCTGGATGGCCGCCATCAGTGCCGGAATCATGATCGGGTAGACCAGCATCGGCAGCATCAGCTCGCGCAGCCGCAGGTTCACCGTCAGCGCGCTGAACACCGTCCCCACCACCGTCAGCCCCCAGGTCCCCAGCACCAGCACCAGCAGCAAGGGCCAGAACTGGCGCGTCCAGGCCACGTTGTAGAAAACGCCGAACACGGCCAGGCTCACCAGCTCCACCGCCATCAGCAGCACCATGTTGGCCAGCGCCTTGCCGAAGAACAGCGCCGCGCCGGAGACCGGGGCGGCTATCAGCGCGTCCAGGCAGTCGTTGGGTAGCTCGCGGGCGAAGCTGCGGTTCAACACCAGCGCGCCGGCAAAGGCGAACACCAGCCACAGCAGGCCGCCCGAGATCTCGCGGGTCTGGTCAGCGGTCGGATCGAAGGCGAAGCTGAACAGCAGCAGGATCACCAGCGCGAAGGCGAGCGACGCGTTGATCGCCTCCTTGGTTCGCAGCTCGGCGCGGAGGTCCTTGGCGGCGATGGTCAGGCTGGAGCGGAAGAAGGACGCCATCACGCCTCGCCGTAGTTCCGGTACAGCCAGCCGGTGTCGTCGAGCATCTGCTGGGTGCGTTCGCCGCGGTAGGCCACCTTGCCCCGCACCAGCAGGGCCACGTGCGAGGCCAGCTCCAGCGCCTCGCGCAACTGGTGGGTGGAGATCACGATGGTGCGCCCGGCGGCGCGCCCATCGCGCAGCAGGCCCTGGAGCACGGCGATGGCGCGGTCGTCGAGCGCGGTGAACGGCTCGTCGAGCAGCAGCACCTCGGGCTCGTGCAGGAAGGCGCGCGCTACCGCCAGCCGCTGCCGCATGCCGCGGGAGAACTCGCGCACCAGCCCCTCCCGCACCGGCCCCAGGCCGGTGCGCTCCAGCCATTCCAGCGCCCGCTTCCGCGGCTCGGGTAATTCGTAGAGGCGCCCGAACAGCATCAGGTTCTCCAGCGCCGAAAGCTCGTCATAGAGCGCGATGCCGTGGCCGAGCACGCCGACGCGTCGCCGCGTCGCCCGTTCTCGGGGCTCGCGGCCCAGCACGCTGACGCGCCCGCGGCCGGCCCGCGCGAGGCCTGCCAGGATGCGCAGCAGCGTGGTCTTGCCGGCGCCGTTGCGGCCGAGCAGCGCCAGGCAGGCGCCGGGCTCGGCCTGAAGGCTGATGTCGCGGAGGGCGGGGAAGTCCCCGTAGAATTTCCATACGCCGTCGGCGTGGATGGCGCTCATCCGCGGCGTTTGGGCGCGGCCGCCTGGGGCCGCGGGCTCATCCGGTACAGCAGCGCAAAGCCGAGCGCCAGGATCGCCAGCACCGGGGCGACGATCCAGGGCAGGTTGTCGTAAATCCGCGGCAGGATCCGCTCGATTGACGGGCCCGCGTCTTCGGCCGTCTCGGCGGCGCGCAGCGAACCCGTTCCCTCGAGCCGCACCGCGAATTCGCTCCGGCCCTTGATCTCGTAGACCGACGCCCGCATCGCCGGGTCCTGGCCAAGCGATGCCAGTCCCTCGCCGGCGAGGGTCACCCCAGCGGGCGCCACCAGCCGCGTGGGCGCGTCGGCATACAACGTCTTGCCGGAAAATGTTCCGGCCGCCGGCAGCGCGTAGGTGAGGTCAATGCGCGTCTCGCCGGGCTTGATCGGGAAGTCCACTTTGTAGATGTTCGCCTGCTTCGTCTTCTCGGCCGCCCGCTCCAGCGGCATCCCCTGAGGCGCGGTCGCCGTGACGCGGACCTTGCCGCCGGCCGCCTCGGGCAGGAAGAACTTCAGCGTGCCGCCTTCCGGATCATTGTAAGTGAGCTTGCCGTCGTTGTGGAACAGCCAGGCTTCGTTCACCGACAACTGCCCGGCGCCCGGCTCGAGGAACACGATGCGCTGCGCGATCCGCGCGCTCTCCGGCTTCCGCGAGGAGTCGTAGACCTCCAGCTCCAGGTTGTTGTAAGGCCCGCCGGGCGGAAGCACACGGCTGTAAGTGACGCCGCCGAAGGCGGCTTCGAGCAGGACGTGCGCTTGCCCGGGCTCCTGGCTGAGCGAGAACCTGCCCTGCGCATCCGAGGTGACGCTGCCGAGCCGCTCCAGGCCGCCCTGGCCCATGCTGATCAGAGTGACCGTGGTCCCCGGCTGCGGCTTGCCGGTAGTGCGGTTCCAAACCGTGCCATCAACAGCGGCGAAGGCGCCGCCAGCCAGCGCCAGCCACAACGCGAGCCTCTTCATGCGCCCTCCCGGGCCAGCGGCTTGCCGCACTCGCCGCAGAACTTCATCGGCTTGTCGAACCGCGCCCCGCAGTGCGGGCAGGCGGCGGCCGCCGCGGCCGGCTTGGGCGCTGGTCGCGCCGGCAGCGAGGCCTCGCCGCCGCGATCGATCTGGGCCAGCACCGCCGCCAGCTCGCGCTGCAAGTCCTGCTTGGTCTGCTGGTAGTCCCGCTCGGACAACTTGCCCAGGCGATACTCGAACTGGAGATCGCGCAGGTTGTCGTAGATGGCGGCCTTGCGCTCCTCCAGGTGCTTGAACGGGGAGATGGGTTCCGGCGCCGGCAGATCCTTCGCACGCACCGAAAGCGTGTAGAGGAAAACGGCCACGGTCACCACGACGGCGGACAGTGTGAGCACTTCTAGTCCAGGTTCTCCAGGTCTTTATCGATGCGCTGCTGGTAGCGGGCCAGCACGGCCCCATTCTGGTCCGGTCCCATGGCCGACGCCGGCTTGCGGCGGAACCGCTGCATGATCCACCAGGTGAAGCAGAGTCCCGCGGCCAGCGCGGCGAACGGCATGATCCAACCCATCAGGTTGAACCCCTCGGCCGGCGGCTTCAGCAGAACCAGCGTCCCGTGCTCCTTGACGAAGGCCGCCATAATGTCCGCGTCCGACATACCGGTGTTGACCATCGACAGCAGCTTTTCCCGCGCCGGGTCGGAGAAGTGGCAATGCAGCATGTTGCAGGAGGTGATGGTGCTGCCGCAACCGCACAGGCACTTCAGTTCCTCCCCCAGCCGCCGGACGTGCGGGTTGGCGAGCGGTGAAGCGCCCTGGAGCAAGCCGGCCAGGCCGAGCGCCAGCGCCAGCAGGCTACTTCTCAACCGTGGCATACTCTCTCGTAACCTTCACGACCGGCGGGCGCGCGGCCTGCATCCGCACCTTGCTCGGCACCAGGCAGATCAGGCTGCCGAACACCAGCACCACGAAGCCGATCCAGATCCAGGTTACCAGCGGGAAGACGTAGGCCTGGATCACCGCCCGCTGGTTGTCATCCGACATGCCGGCGAAGTTCAGGTAGAGGTCCTCCTGGATCCCGCGGCGAATGGCCACCTCGGAGGTGCCCTGCCGGCTCGCCTTGTAGAGCCGCCGCTCCGGCGCCAGCGCGCCGCGCGCCGCCCCGCCTTTGAACACCTCGACGCGGGCGTTGTGCCAACTGTAGTTCTCGTTCTCGCCCTCGTTCACCGCCTGCACCTTAAGCTCGTAGCGGCCGAGCTTGATGGCGTCGCCGACTTTGACCTCCACCGTCGTGTCCTTGTTGAAGGCCGCGCCGGTGAAGCCAATGAACATGAACACCACGCCCATGTGCACCAGGTAGCCGCCGTAGCGGCGCGTGTTGCGGTGGGTCAGCTCGACCGCGGCCATTATGAGGTTCCTGCCGGTGCGGGCGCTGATGGCGCGCGAGCCCTTGTAGAACTCGGCGGCGATCGTCCAGGCGACGAACAGGCACAACCCGAAGGACATCAAGGCGTAGGGATGGCGCACGCCGGCCGCCAGCAGCCCGGCCGCCAGCACCACCGCGCCCAGCGCCGGCCAGAGGAAGTTGCGACGCAAGCTGTCGAGCGACGTCCGCCGCCAGGCGAACAGCGGGCCGACGCCGGTCAGGAGCAGCAGGAACAGTCCGATGGGAATGTTGATCCGGTTGAAGAAGGGCGGCCCGACGCTGATCTTCTCGCCGGTGACCGCCTCGGATATCACCGGAAACAACGTGCCCCAAAGCACCGCGAAGCAGCTCGCCAGCAGAATCAGGTTGTTGAACATGAAGCTGGATTCGCGCGAGAGCACGCTCTCCAGACGGGCTTCGGTTTTCAAGTAGTCGAGGCGATCGAGGATGAGGTAGATGGCAGCCGCGGTGCTCAGGATGAGGAAGCCGGCGAACCACCTGCCGATCGGCGATTGAGCGAAGCTGTGCACCGAGCTGACCAGGCCGGAACGGGTCATGAAGGTGCCGAAGATGCACAGCAGGAAGGTGGCCGCGATCAGCACCATGTTCCAGACCTTCATCATGCCCTTCTTTTCCTGCATCATCACCGAGTGCAGGTAGGCGGTGGCGGTGAGCCAGGGCAGCAGCGAGGCGTTCTCCACCGGGTCCCAGCCCCAGTAACCGCCCCAGCCGAGCACGGCGTAGGCCCAGCCGGCCCCCAGCAGGACCCCGCAGCTCTGGAACAGCCAGGCCACCAGGCTCCAGCGCCGGGTGGTGTGGATCCAGGCGTCTCCTGGCTGGCGGGTGACGAGCGAGCCGACGGCGAAGGCGAACGGCACCGTGAAGCCGACAAAGCCCAGGTACAGCGCCGGCGGGTGGATGGCCATCGCCCAGTACTGAAGCAGCGGGTTGAGGCCATTGCCGTCCGCCACCGCGGTGATCCCGCGCCCCACCGCCAGCACCTGGAACGGGCTGACGATGAACGCGTTGAGGATCAGGAAGAAGCACTGCGTGATCATCAGCGTGGCGGTCACGTAGGGCATCATGCCGCGGTGCTTGCGCCGGTTGGTGTAGACGACCACGACGGCATAGCCGGCCAGCAGCCAGTTCCAGAACAGCAGCGAGCCTTCCTGCCCGCCCCACCAGGCGGCGAACTTGTACAGCAGCGGCATGGTGCGGTTGCTGTGCGCGGCGACGTAAGCGAGGCGGTAGTCGCCGGCCATCAGCGCCTGCACCAGGATCGCCGAGGCCAGCGTGACCAGGAAGAAGATGGCGTAAACGGCCCGCTCGGCGCTGTGCACCAGGAAGGGTTTCCGCCGCCAGCCGCCGACGATCGAGCCGAGAGCGGCGTAAGCGGCGAGGCAGAATGCCAACAGGACTGCTAGGGCGCCCAGATTTTCCATATCGAGCTTTCTCTACGTGCCGGCTTTATTGAGCGGGACCACTATCTCGCCTGGCCGCGCGCCCGGCTTGGCTTCGTACTTGGAAGCGCACTTGGCCTGGATCCTGGCCGCCTGAAAGACGCCGTCGGAACTCATCTTGCCATCGGCCAGCGCCTGCGCGCCGTCGCGAAAGGTGTCCGGCAGGGGTTCGCTGCCCGTGTATACAACCGGCAACCGCATCTTTTCCTGGCATAGGATGAACCGGACTTCGGTCCCCGCGCGGCGGATCGATCCCTGCTCGACGTCGCCAGCCACACGCAGCCGTTTGCTCAGCGCCGCCTGCCCCATCTGATTCAGCTCGGCAACCGTCTTGTAATAGGTCTTGGTCTCGCTGATGCCGCCCGCCGCCAGCCACACCAGAGCGCCGACGATGACGACAATCAGCACCGCAAACTTCCCGTAGGTTTTCATACCAGCCTTTCCTTCAGTATAACCCAACTCTTGTGGTGGGGTGGGCTTCCAGCCCGCGGGCCGGGCGTAGGGGTCGGGCATGCCCGACCCCTACGCACCCGGATGTTGCGGAGTGCCGCGATCTCCTTGTCTGTTAGCGCGTGGTCGAGCTGGCCGGCGGCCTCAAGTTCGCGGTGGACGGCTTTGAGGGGGTGACCTACCACCAAAGTGGAAGCGCGCTGACGGGCCCCGGCTGGTGGACAGCACCTAGGCCGCGTACCGCAGGATCTCGACCTCGGCCCCGTTGGCGACCGCGCGGGCCTCAGCTCGCCTTGAAGCCGTCGGGGCTCAGGTGCATCTGGCGGCCCTTGTGGTATGCGAGGTTGGCCAGGTGCGGGCCGGAGACCGCCTGGGCGCCAATCTCCACCGGGCAGTTCGGCTCCTGGCGCGACTTCACGCAATCCAGGAAGTTCTGCACGTGCGCCTCGATCGGCACGCCCTGCTCGACGTCGTAGATCGGCGTGCGGTTCTCCTTCTTCGCCCAGGGCTCCTTGTAGACGCGGTAGCCCTCTTCGTCCAGGATCATCGTGCCCTGGTCGCCCATGTACTGGATCGACCAGCCGTTCTCGTACGAGTTGCAGTAATTGAGGGTCCAGGTGGCCACGAAGCTCGCGTACTCGAAGACGGCGCAGAAGACCTCGGGCGCCTCCGAGCCGGTCATCTTGACGACCTGGCCCCAGCAGACCGCCGCGCGCGGCGGACCGCTCCTGGTGAGGCGCTGCACGCAGTCCATCAGGTGGGTGCCCTGGTCGGTCATGTGGCCGCCCGAGTAGTCCCAGAAGCAGCGCCAGGTGCGGAAGCGCATCGGCTCGAGGTCCCGCTTCCTGGCCGGGCCGAGGAAACGCTGCCAGTCCAGGCTGCCGGGCAGCGGCGAGTTGTCCAGCGGGCGCGAGATGTTCCAGTTCCACATCGGCTTGACCATCGCGATCTTGCCCAGCACCCCATCGGCGATCAGCTTCTCGGCCTGGGCGATTACCGGCGCGCTGCGCCGCTGCATGCCGATCTGGACGATCCGCTTCGTCTTGCGCGTTGCCTCGATCATCTTCCTACTCTGTTCGAGCGAGTGCGACATCGGCTTTTCCAGGTAGGCGTCCTTGCCGGCGGCCAGCGCGTCCAGCAGGTTCGGGCAATGGTGATGGTCGGGGGTGGCGATCACCACGAAGTCGATGCCCGGCTGGGCCAGCAGGTCATGGTGATGGGTGTAGGTCTTCGCTTCGGGGGCCTTTTCCTGGGCCAGCTTCAGATACGGCTCGTAGACGTCGCACAGGGCCACGCACTGCGCGCCGAGCTTCTGGAACACTTGGTTCATGTAGCGGCCCCGCCCGCCGGCGCCGATCAGGCCGTAGGCCAGGCGCTCGTTGGCGCCGAACGCGCCGGCCGGCACGAACATCGGGGCGGCCGCGATGGCCGCCGTCGCGCCCAGAGAATCCTTGATGAAGTTCCTTCGATGTTGGTCCATGATGACTCCTTCGGGTTTACTCTATCGGAACCGGGGCCGGGGATGTGCTACGCTCTCCGCGCCAGCACCACGTGCGAGGGGTAGAAGGACTGGCGCAGGGTGCGCTCGGCCACGACGCGGAACTCGGCGGTTTCCAGCAACGGCGGCAAATAGTGCTCCACCTGGCGGCCCCAAAACGCCGGCGCCAGCCCGCCGGCCACCTTGTAGATGTGGTTGAAGAGCCTGGTGTCCTGCCCGATGCACACCAGCGTCAGCTTCCCCTTGCGCCGCAGCACGCGGCGGAACTCGCCGAGCGCCCGCAGGATGTCCTCCAGGCACAGCAGTTCCAGCAGGTAACAGGAAACGACGGCGTCGAACGTTTCGTCCCGGAAGGGCATCTGGCGCGCATCCACCGCCTGGCACAGTGTGCGGGCCTGGGGGAACTTGCGGCGGATGCGCCGGTGCGTGCGGGCTGCCATCTTGGGCGATATGTCGATGCCGACGGTCGCCCCGCCGCGGTTCGCCCCCACCAGGCGGCGGAACATCTCGCCCGAGCCGGTGGCCACCTCCAGCACGCGCATGCCGTCGCGGATGCCGGCCAGGTCCAGCGCGCAGCGGTGCGCCTGGGAGTGGAACAGGAAGGTGGGGACGGGATACACGGTGGCCAGCCGGTCGTAGACGCTACGGGTCCGCGCAGCCAGGGTCTTCGGTAATCCATTCGCCCGCCACGGGAGTGCGGGTGTTTCTAACAAGTCCGCCATGTGTGCCTTTCGAAGTCTGGCTCAGCGTGCGTGCGCCACTCCAGCGTGCAACTCCGGGATCTCGATTTCGATCCGGGTGCCCTGACCGGGCTTGCTGTCAATCCACATTTTATAATCCGGGCCGAACAGCACTTTCAACCTCTCGTTCACGTTGCTGACGCCGATGCCCTGTTCGAGCAGCGTCGCCAACCGGGCCTGCGGTATGCCCACGCCGTCATCCTCCACCAGCAGGCGCAGCCGCCCGTCTTTTAGCGAGCTGCGCAGGCGGACGGTGCCGCCGTCCACCTTGCTGCTCAGCCCGTGCCGCACGCAATTCTCCACCAGCGGTTGCAGCAGCATGCTCGGCACCAGCCGGTCCAGCGTGGCCGGGTCCACCCGCTTGTCGAACCGCAGCTTATCTCCAAAGCGTATCATTTCGATCGACAGGTAGTTGTCGATGAAGTCCAACTCCTCGCCGAGCGGGCTGAAATTGTCGTGCTTCCGCAAGAGCCGCCGCAGGATGGTGGATAGCTTGTAGACGACCGCCCGCGCCTGGTCGGGGTCGGTGCGGATCAGCGAGGAGACCGAGTTCAGCGTGTTGAACAGGAAGTGGGGGTTGATCTGCCGGCTGAGCGCGTCCAGCCGCGCCTGTATCAGCAGCCGCTTCTGCTCCTCCAGCTTCCGCTCGTTGCGGGTGTTGCTCCAGATCTTCAGCGGCAGCGTCACCGCGAACACGGTGGTGGCGTAGACGGCCACGATGTTCAGCGGGTGAGGGTTGGGCCAGGAGGGATAAATGGAGAAGAGCCGCCGCGGGAAGAAGTGGTCCAGCGTGAGCCGCAGGAACTCGCACCAGATGATGGCCAGCAGGAAGAACATCTGGAAGGCCGCCCGCTTGTGTTCGTGGTTGCGGCGGAAGTAGCGGTGAATACGGAGGTCCAACAGCGGCGAGAAGTGCCAGATCTGTTCGGTGTCCGGCGCCAGGTCGCGCAGCAAGCCGCCGAGCGCGCCCACCCCGCTCAGCAGCGGCAGCGTCAGGTACTCGTGCTTGAACATGGCCGGCACGGCGATCAGCGCGCCGGCCAGCGAGCCGGTCACGTAGCCGCCCAGCAGGCCGGCCAGCAGGCTGGCCTCCAGGCCGAGGTCCACCGCCTGGTAGACGCCTCGGGTCACCACCCGGATGGCCGCTCCGGCTCCGAAGATGCTGGCGAAGCTCAGCGCCAGCAGCAGCCGCTGGTTCAGCGTGCGCTGCTCGCGCAGCAGCATGCGCTGGAAGGCGTTGGAGCGCACCAGGATGCTGGCCAGCGCCGCCACCACGCCCGCCTTCACCAGCAGAACGATGAGGTACTGTTCCAGCATCAGGCCAGCCGGCCCCGCGGGGGTCCGCTGTCAATTATAATTTAAGCAATCGGAACAGTCTCCGCCGCCATGTCGCGCAACGGGCCCAGCCACGGATTTCGCAAGGTGGCCGAAGCGGATTTTCCCAGCCGCTTCGGACACTTCCGCATCTACGGCTTCGAAGCGCGCGGCGCCGGCTGGGTCGAGGAAGCGGTGGTGCTGAAGATGGGCGAGGTGGCCGGCGATCCGCCGCCGCTGGTCCGCATCCACTCCCAGTGCCTGACCGGCGACGTCTTCCACAGCCTGCGCTGTGACTGCCGCGCCCAGCTCGAGCTGTCCATGGACCGGATCGCCGAGGAGGGCCGCGGGCTGCTGATCTACGAGCACCAGGAGGGCCGCGGCATCGGACTGCTGAACAAGCTGCGCGCCTACGAGCTCCAGGACAACGGCGCCGACACCGTCGAGGCCAACGAGCAGCTCGGCTTCAAGGCCGATCACCGCGGCTTCCGCCTGCCGGCCAAGATCCTCCGCTACTTTCGCCTCTCCCGCGTGCGCTTGCTCTCCAACAACCCCGACAAGATCCGGGCGCTGGAAGAAGCCGGCGTTCGCGTCATCCAGCGCATCCCCTGCCAGGCCGAGACGACCGACTCCACCACCGCCTACCTCCGCACCAAGAAAGAAAAGCTGGGCCACCTGCTGGAAGGGCTGTAGCCAAACCGGGGACAGCCTGCATGTTTCCGGTCCGGTTCGGGCGCAACGGCCGGGAGATCAGCGAGCGCTGTTCGGCGAGTTAGCCTTGTCGCGTTCCTTAATCAGCGACTCCGCCTGCACAAGCTGGCTGACCGTCCCGCGCAACACCACGGCTCGTTGGGCGCGTTGAATGAAGGACCGCCGAATGCCGGCCGCGGCGCGAATCGCGGCAGCGGTTTCCCGAAGATCCCGGTCTGTCGTCAAGGGTGGTAGATAGAACACCCGCACCACATCATCGCCCTCGCCTGGGAGCCGGTATTCGTGTGTAGCCGACTGTTGGCCCTGTTGCGCAACAGGTTGACGGCTTGCCGGCCTGTCCAGTTGGTCAACCAGCCATTCGGCCATCCCGATCTGGCTGGCCGTCCCGCGCGACACCACGGCTGTTCGAGCGCTCGAAGTGAATACTCTCCGGATGTCTGCCGTGGCGCGAATCAGGGTAGCGATGTCCTGAAGATCCTGCGCCGTCCGCGCGTGCCTCAGATAGAAGACCCGCAGGACATCATCGGTGGCGCCTGGCACCCGATATTCGTGTTTGGCCGGGGATTGGCCCTGTTGGGCAACCGGCCGTAGGCCTGCCGGTTTGTCGAGTTCGCTGAGCAGCCATTCGGCCATCCCAATCTGGTTGGCGGTGGCACGCACCACCACCACTCCTCGGGCACTGTTAAGGAACACACGCCGGATGTCCGCCGTCGCACGGACGTTAGTGGCGATTTCCTGCAAGTCGCGCGGGGTTCCAGCATGGCTGAGGTAGAACACCCGCACAATGTCATCGCTGGCATAGCGGTATTCGCGCGTGGGTGGGGGCGTGACTCTGCTGGCAGGCTTGTCCAGCTCATAAAACAGCCATTCGGCGACCGCGACCTGGGCGGCCGTTCCCTGGACCGCGACGGATCCCGGGGCATTATCGATGGATGCCTGCCGAACATCCGCTATCCCGCGAATCACAGTAACGATTTCTTGGAGATCCTGGTCTGCCTGGGTGTGACCGGATTGGAAGACTCGATTGAGGATTGGTTCGGCCGGGATTTGCCCGGGCGCAACGGAGGCGATGAGGGCAGTCACGACGAGCTTAACGGCTCTGTTGCACATATTGGCGTCAGCTCCTCTCAGAGCTTAGACGGTTTCGCTGCGGAAAGCGTGCAGGCGATACATGGCAGTGGGCAGGGGCCAGCGACCGCGCCGCAAAACTGGGGACAGACGGAACGTTCCCCAACTGCTGGAACCGGCAACAGGGGGGACAGTTCCGTCTGTCCCCGGTTTTGCGTCACGCCCCCAGCACGCGCACCAGCCTTTGCAGCTCTTCGTCGGTGGTGTCGTTGGGAACCGAGCAGCCGGGGGCGAGCAGGAAGCGCGGGCCAGCGGCCTGCTGGGCCGCCAGCCACTGGCGCTTCAGCTCCGCTTCCGGGAGCTGCCGGAAGTTCCGCTCGTCGAGCCCGCCCATCAGCACGCCCGCGTAGTGACGCCGCACCTCGGCGATGCTCACGCCCGTGCCGTGGGCCGAATAGTTAAAGACGCTGCGCGGCCAGCCCTTGTAGAAGAGGTCCAGGTAGACCTTTTCGCCGTGCAGGTGGAGCGTGTTGAGCGGGGCCTCGCGCACCGCCTCCGCCAGCGCCCGATCGAACGGCTCGCTGAACTTGAGGTAGTCGGCGCGCGCGAGCACCGGCGCATCGGCGTTGGCGACCGCCAGGAAGATGCCGGCCGCGCCGGCCGCCATAGCCCGCCGGGCGTGGTTGATCTGCGACTTGTTGATCGCTTCCAGCGCATCCAGCAGCGCCTGCGGCTGCTCGTCCTTCAGCCGGCCGACCTCCTCCGGGGAGGAAAGTTTCTGGGCCTGGTTGTAAGAGTTGAAGATCGTCTCGACGAAGTACATCTTGCCCGCCAGCCCGTTGCGGATCATCTCCAGGGCGCGGATCTGCTCGGGGAAGGGATTGGCTTCCACTTTGAGCTCGTACCAGCGCCCCTTCGGCTTGGGGTACGGGTAGTCGGACATGACCTTGACGAGGTCGGTGCGCAGGCGGCGGTGAAAATCCAGCGTGGCGCGGGCATGCCGCTCGCCGGGAAACTTCTCCAGCCCGAAGTGATACCAGAAGGTGAACGGCGGGCGGTCCACCTCGTCGCCGCGCAGGGCGCGGTCGATGCGCTCCTTGCCGGTCAGCCTGGCGGGAGCGGCCGCGGCTGCGGCCATGAGAAACTGCCGTCTGGAAAGCATCAAGCCTCCGCGGCGGGCAGCACTTTGCCCGGGTTGAGCAGCCCGGCGGGGTCGAACAGCGCCTTGAAGCGGGCGAAGGTCTCCAGCGTGTCGGCGTCGAACAGCAGCGGCATCAGCCCGATCTTCTCCATGCCGACGCCGTGCTCGCCGGTGATGGTCCCGCCCGCCTCGATGCAGTGCCTGAGGATCTCCTCGGCGGCGGCGCGGGCCTTGTCCAGATCGCCGGGGCGCCGCGCGTCGAACAGGATCAGCGGGTGCATGTTCCCGTCGCCGGCATGGAAGATGTTGCTGATCGCCAGGCCGTACTTCCGCGAGACCTCCTGGATGAGGCGCAGGGTGGGCGCGATCTGGGTGCGCGGGACGACGCCGTCCTGCACGTAATAGAAGGGGCTCACCCGGCCGACGGCGCCGAAGGCGTTCTTGCGCCCCTTCCACAGCAGCTCGCGCTCCTCGGCCGAGCGCGCCAGCCGCACCTCGCGCGCGCGGCAAGCCTGGCAGACCTCGCAGACCTGCTGGGCCTGCTCCTCGATGGCCTCCTTCAGCCCTTCCAGCTCGATCAGCAGCACCGCCTCGGCGTCCATCGGGTAGCCCGCATGCGTGGCTTCCTCGACCATGCGCAGCATCACGCCGTCCATCATCTCCAGCGCCACCGGGGTGATGGCCCGGGCGGTGATCTCGGTGACCGTGCGCCCGGCGTCCTCGGCAGAATCATAAATGGCAAGAATTGTTTTAACGGCCTCGGGCTGCCGCAGCAGCCGCAGCACCACCTTGGTCACCAGCGCCAGCGTGCCTTCCGAGCCGGTCAGCAGGCCGGTCAGGTCGTAGCCCGCGAGGTCCGCCTCTTCGCCCCCAGTGGTGATGACCGTGCCGTCGGCCAGCACCGCCTCCAGTCCCAGCACGTGGTTGCCGGTGACGCCGTAGGCCAGCGTGTGGGGGCCGCTGGCGTTCTCGGCCACGTTGCCGCCGATGGTGCAGGCCCTCTGGCTGGAGGGATCCGGGGCGAAAAAGTACTTCCGTCCCTGGACGGCGAGCGTCACGTCGAGGTTGGCCACGCCCGGCTCGACGACGGCCCGCTCGTTCTCCGGCTCGAGCGACAGCATGTGATTCATGCGGGTGAAGGCCACGACTACGCCGCCTTCGATCGGGATCGCTCCGCCGCTCAAGCCGGTGCCGGCGCCGCGGGCGACCAGTGGGATCCCGTGCGCGGCGGTGATCTTCACGATCCCGGCCACCTCCTCGGTCGAGCGCGGGAAGACGACCAGCTCGGGCCGCCCCTTGTCCACGCTGCCGTCGTACTCGTAGAGCATGAGGTCTTCGGGACGGTCCAGGCAGCCGCGCGGCCCCAGCAGCGCGGCCAGTTGCTGTTTCGCCTCGGGCGGTATCATGACGTTGCCAACAGCCTCCTGACGCGGCTTACCATTTTATCGTCGGTCCAGTTGGCCGGGCCGATCATCTTCTCGACCACCTTGCCGCGCTGGTTGATGATGTAGGTCTCCGGATACTTGAAGGTGCCGTACTTGGCGCTGATGCGCGCATCCGGATCGCGGGCCGTCAGGAAGGAAACCTTGGCTTTGCCGAGGAAGTTGCGGTAGAGGTCGGCGCTGCGGTCCACGCTGATGCCCAGCACCACCACGCCCGAGGGCGCGTAGGTTTTCTGGAACTGGTCCAGCGACGGCATCTCCTCGACGCAGGGCGGGCACCAGGTGGCCCAGAAGTTCAGCACCAGCAGACGCCCGCCGAAGTCGGAACGCGAGATGGTGCGCCCGTTGTCGGCGACGATCGAGAACTGCGGCGCGGTGTCATCGACGTTGACCAACGGCTCGCGCAGCGCGATCGCAATCCCGTAAACGAGCAGCCCCAGGCAGACGACGATCAGCAGCTTCAGCACACGCTCCGTTTTGACCTCAGGCATCAAGAATCCCTATCATCAGTGTAGCGGTTTCCGATGTTCATCACTCGCAGGGTCGAGTTCTCGGCTTCCCACTCCTGTTACACTCCCGCTCTCTCCGACGAGCAGAACCGCGCGCTGTACGGCCGGGAGGCCAACGGCCACGGGCACAACTTCGTGGTGGAAGTCACCCTGGAGGGAGAACCCGATCCGGTGACGGGCATGGTCCTCGATCTGAAGAGGCTTAAGCAGATCCTCGAACGGGAGATCGTCGGGCCTATGGATCACCGCTTTTTGAATCACGAGGTGCCGCCGTTCGACCGCGTGGTTCCCACACCGGAGAATCTGGCACGGGAGATCTGGAACAGGGTGGAGCCGCACGTACGCGCCGCCGGCGTTCGTCTCCATGCGGTGCGGCTCTACGAGACCGAGGACCTGTACGTGGACTACTACGGGGGCGCGGCATGACCCGCCTCACCCGGCGCTACCGCTTTTCGGCCTCGCACCGCCTGCACGCCGCGCCTCTGTCCGAGGCCGGGAATCGCGAAGTCTACGGGAAGTGCAACAACCCGTTCGGGCACGGGCACAATTACGTGCTCGAGATCGGCGTCGAAGGGCCGGTCGATCCCGGCTCGGGCCGCGTGGTCAACGTCGCTGCCCTCGACGGCCTGGTCGAGCGCGAGATCTTGCAGACCTTGGATCGCAGCGACCTGAATGCCGAAGTCCCCGAGTTCGCCGTCGTCGTGCCCACCACCGAGAACCTGGCGCTCGAGATCCGGCGGCGGTTGCGGGCCGGCTGGGCGGGGGCGTTCGGCGAGACCGGGCCGCGGCTGGCGAGAATCCGCATCCAGGAGACCCGGAGAAACATCTTCGAGATAATGGAGGAGTTGTGAGCGCTGACCGCAAGGCTGCCGTCAAAGTCATTTCGGCCAAGCGGCGTCCGGGTTCGATCGCCGCGATGATGGAGGAGGTGCTGCGCCAGTTGGGCGAAGATCCCGCCCGTGAGGGACTGGCGCGGTCTCCCGAGCGCATCGAAAAGGCGCTGGCCTGGCTGACCAGCGGCTACCGCACCGACCTGAACGAGATCATCAACGGCGCCCTGTTCACCGTCAAGTACGACGAGATGGTGATCGTCAAGGACATCGAGTTCTTCAGCCTGTGCGAGCACCACCTGCTGCCGTTCTTCGGCAAGATGCACGTGGCCTATCTGCCTAAGCACAAGGTGATCGGGCTGAGCAAAATCCCGCGGGTGGTGGACATGTTCGCCCGCCGCCTCCAGCTTCAGGAACGGTTGACCCAGCAGGTGGCCGACACGCTGGTCGAGGCGCTCGACCCGCTGGGCGTGGGCGTGATCTGCGAGGCGCGCCACTTCTGCATGATGATGCGCGGGGTGGAGAAGCAGCACTCCGGCGCGGTCACCAGCGCCATGCGCGGCGCCTTCCGGGACCGCAAGGAAACCCGCGATGAGTTCCTGGCGCTCGTGCGCCAGAACGCCGCGGCGCTCTGACGGCAGGCCATGACCGGCCGCGAACGCATCCTGGCCGCCTTCCGCGGTGAACAACCCGACGCGGTCCCCTTCGCCCCCAACATCTACCACTGGTTCTACTCCCGCCAGCGCAACGGCACGCTGCCGCCGGAGTTGGCCGCGGCGCGGCATCCCTTCGACGCGCTCCGCCGTCTCGGCGCTGACATCCTGGCCCGCTGGGACACGCAACGCGCCACCCGCGAGGTCTACACCGCCGGCGAATATTCCGAGGAGTACCTGGGCGCCAGCGATCTTCGGGAGCCGGTAACGACCGCCTTCAACATCTATCCCCCCGGCAGGACCGAACGCCGCCGGCGTTTCGTTACTCCTTACGGGACGCTGACGCACTGCTGGACCTACATGACCGAGGCCGGCGTGGATTTCGAGTCCGAGTTCTGGTGGAAGGACTGGAGCGAGTACGAGGCGGTCCGCTTCATGCTGGAGGCCACCGAGTATGTCTTCGACGCCGGCGAGTTTCACCGCTGGGTAGAGAAGGCCGGCGACGACGGCCTCGTGATGGTGCACCTGACCGAGTCGCCGCTCAAGACGTTCCACTGGCTGGCCGGCGCGCCGGCCGCCAGCCTGTTCATGATCGACCATCCCGAGGAAATGCAAGCGCTGGCGCGAATCCACGAGCGGAAGGCGCTGGCCCTGCTGGAGAGGGTCGCGGACAACCCCGAAGCCGAGATTTTCGTTTCGCTCGACAACCTGGATTCGGTCTTCTACCCGCCCTATTTCTACCGCGATTACTGCCACGACTTCTTCGCGCGCGCCGCCGGGATCATACACCGCCGCGGCAAGATCTTCGTGGTTCACGCCTGCGGTCAGAACCGCGTGCTGCTGCCGCTGGTGGGGCGCAACGGGGTCGATTGCCTGGAAGGGATCACGCCGCCGCCGACCGGCAACGTCGATCTCTCGCAGGCCCGCGGGCTTTCAGGCTACGAGAACTTCACCGTCAACGGCGGCATGGACGTCACGCGGCAGGAAACCGCCGCGGACCCCGAGGCGCGCATCCACGACTACACGCGCCGCCTGTTCGAGTCGATGGGCGACAAGCGGCACTTCATCTTCGCCTCCAGTTGCAGCACTTCGGTGCTGACGCCCTGGGAGAACCTGGTTCACTTCCGCGACGCCGCGCGCGAGTACGGGCGGGTGTAGCGGGCCGCTGCGCCCGACCCCAGCACGGCGTCGGGCTCGGCCCCGGCCAGCCCGAAACGGTCCCGGCCGAGGGCGTTCTGCCGGGCTGAGAAGGGCAACGAGTAAACGATGTCCGGCCTCGCTCCGCTCTGCCCGGGCAGACGCGTCCACACGTGAAGTTTCCGGTCGAAATCGGAGGAGCCTAGGAGTCTGTCGGAGTGAAATTTGCCGGTTTGAAGTTAAAACATTTATAGCAG
>JBBTDS010000206.1:0-1196 GCA_038060875.1 Acidobacteriota bacterium
TGGGGCCGGGCTTCGCGGCGGGCAGCACTTACGAAGCTAAGTTGGACAAGAGTGTGGCTGAGTACCGGGTCGTCGTTGCGCGCTCCGCCAGGAAAGAGATGGAAGCCCTGCCCCACGCCACAGCCGATCGCATCACCGCCACGTTGGACCGCCTAGCACGAGAGCCCAGGCCTCCCGGTGCTCGGATGCTGAGAGGCGCATAGGATCTGTGGCGCGTTCGCGTGGGTGACTATCGGGTCATCTACGCCATTGACGACGCTCATCAAACGGTGGAGGTTCGTGTCGTTCGTCATCGGAAGGATGCGTACCGATAGCCTGCGCCTAGCGAGGCACGTTGCACCGCACGGGCAAACCCCACCCGCTGCTGAACGCCAGGTCCCGGCACGGGGCTATTCGCCCGTTGAGGAGATCTGTTCGTAAGAGAGTTCCCCCTCTGGCAAGCTCACGTTCTCCGCGTACACGCGATAACGCAGCAGCAAGGCACGTAGTTCCGCAGGCAGGCTGGCGAGAATCTCAAACGTCGGACGCGTGGGCTCGATCGTATCAGTACCCGCGTTCAACAGGCGGAAGCGCAACTCCAAGACCTTATACTTCCTCGAAACCCTCGGCAGGAGGCAGACCTCGGTGTGCGGAAGCTTCTTTTCCGCTGCTCTGACCGTACCCACAAACTCTTGAAGGTCATCCTCGGACGGCCTCCAGATCGGCGTCGCCTTTGTGGTCCCTGCAACATCGTCGAGAAGCGCTGCAACTCGACGTTCATTCCCAAGGTCTCTTCCGTGCTTTGGTGAGAGCGGATGTCCAATTTCACCCAACGCCAGCCCACGAAAGACAACTGGGATCACCGGCATGGATACCTCATGGGCGCCAATCGCCACCCCTGCTTCAAAGTTGGTCCAGCGAGCGTCAACAGATCTCCGCGAGAGAAGGCTTATTGTGACCTTAGCGGATTTCAGAGCATGCACAATTGCGGGATACCAATCCTACCCGCCCCTGAGGCACTGGTAGTCCGAGGACAGAAATGCCGAGCCGGGGCCGAATGCCCTCTCGATGAGCCGCTTGAGCTCCTCAGCAACCAACGCCTCTTCACTGATGTGACTGATGAAGACTGTCCGCTCAGTCGCTCCCATGCAGAAGGCCTCTTCTAGCCTGACTTTCGCAGTTCGCGGCACATTGTCCTTTGTTTTCAACGGCGGCAC
>JBBTDS010000207.1:0-5573 GCA_038060875.1 Acidobacteriota bacterium
ACAACAACCAGCACGGCCACAACGAAAACATCCGGCTCCAGAACCTGTGGGACGGGATCGAGACGCTGGCCGCGCTGCTGGCGATGCGGTAGCTAGGGTGCTTGCTTGGGACGCAAGAGGTCCCGGGTTCAAATCCCCGCGGCCCGACCATACCTTTGGAAGACCTACCGTCGTTCCCTCCGCCCCGCTGCCCCGTTTCTGGTCCAATTCAGGTCCAAACGCTCCTTTGGGTCGCAGGATCAGTCCCGCTCCGATGTCCCCCTTCTCAATCCGTTGCCATACCACGACTTCGGATCGTGCGACGGATGGGGAGACGCTTCACGTGTTCTTCGTCGTCTCGCGAATCAGGAGACGAAAGATGTTCCTCCCTTATAAGGAGATCGGACGGCCCCGTTCCCGCTGAGCATCTTCCGCATGATCCTGTTGGCTTGGTCTGGCTGTCACCGTCGGATCGGCTGCTCCGTCAGGTCAGCGAATGCCGGCTGTTTTCTCCGCACGAGCCGGCCTTACTGTATGCTGTAAGCTTACGGTCGAGGCAAGCGGAGAATTCGATCTCTAAGGCGTAAAGGAGGCCACTCTCATGCCATTATCTGCAAAGGTAATTGAGCAGGCGGCTGCGGAATTCCAATGGAGCCAGGAGGAAGAAAGCGAGGCGAACCAACTGCACCAGGAGTTCCTGAAGCTCTATCCGCGCGAGCGAATTCCATCGCTGACTTTGGATGAGTACGCGCTGGGCAAAGGAAAGGGAACCTGCTGGTGGCTCGAGTTCGGTACCGAGAAGCTGGGTCGGATCGGAGGCGCAACGGCCTTCAAGCACATCGTGTTTTTCGACACCAAGCTCAATCAGTGGCGGTACAAGAATTATGCATCCGAACACGAAGCGCTGCAGGCGGTCACGGCCGGATTGCTGAGATTGCTCGAACTCGCGGAGCAAGGCCGGTTCGCTGAAATCGACGGCGTTCCGCCGTTCAAAGGGCAGAATCTGACCCGGGGCAAGTGGCTGTATATGTACTTCCCCGAAAAGTTCCTCCCGATCTTCAGCGTCCAGAATCTATCGGACTTCGGCCAGATGTTCGGCCTCCCGCCCCCCGCCCCGCCCTCCTCAACACTCCTTAACCGCGCCCTTCTCGAGTACAAGCATTCCAATCCGCTCTTTTCCGCGTGGTCAAACCTTCACTTCGCAAACTTTCTGTACGCGAAGTTCCCGCCCGTCAGCATTTGGAAGATCGCCCCCGGCGAGAAGGCGAAGTACTGGGAGGAATGCAGAGCGGGCGGGTATATCTGCATCGGGTGGGACGAGGTCGGAGAGCTGACGCAGTACGACGATCGGCAGAGCCTCACGAAAGCGATGTTAGAAACCTATCCGAAGGACAAGAGACGCAAAACCTCCGAGATCTGGGGCTTCAGCCATCTTGAAAAAGGTGACATCATCGTTGCCAACCGAGGTATGACCTCCATTGTCGGCGTGGGACGCGTGACAGGAACGTATTTTTTCAACGATCAGCGCAATCACTACAAACACTGTGTTCCTGTGGACTGGTTTCATACGGCGGAATACCCGATCGCCGACCAGAACGCAGTCTCAGACTGGTTCGGCTTTACCGTCAAGAAGTTGACGCGAGAGGAGTACGAGAAACTTTCGCCCGGCGCGCAACCGCCCGGGGTTCTGCGTTGGCGGCTACGCGCTGAGACCTCGTTTGACCTATTGCTGGAAAACATCGAGTCCATGAATCGAGAGGCCGTAGCTGAGCTTTACGACCAGTTCATGAGAAGCGAGTGCACGGCGCAGCCTGGCTTCAGCGAGTATCTCCGAGACGACCTTTCATCGTGGGTCGGAGATCCAGAGAAGCCTCTCCCTTCCGTCGCGTATGTATCCCTCAGCAACTGGTTCACGACCTCGCATGCGGCGCTGAAATCAAGCCCGCGGGCCACCGCTGCCCGGGAGCTTTGGGACTGCCTGTTCCTGTGCGCGCCGGAAGAGCGGCTTTCATCTCCTGACTCAGGTCAGAACCACATCGTGTTGAAGGAACCGTTCGAGCGATGGTGGAAAAAGCAGTTCGAAGTGCAGGGTACAGCCCCGTCTTCATCACCGCCACCCGAAAAGAACGGCGGTCGATTCGCACAACTGTGCAAGGAAACGTTTCTCCCTGTGTCCTTCTTCGTCGATTGCGAGAAGCTCCTTGAATCCAAGCGGCAGTTCATCCTCCAGGGCGCCCCGGGCACAGGCAAGACGTACGTCGCCGAGAAGCTTGCGGAGTGGTGGGCGGGCAAAAGCGGTCACGTGCTGTCCGTGCAGTTCCATGAGTCGTACGGGTACGAGGATTTCGTCCATGGCATCCGGCCCCGTTACGATGCTAAGAGCAACAGCACTCGCTTCATACCGGAAGATGGTGTATTCGTGAAATTCTGCGAGAGCGCCCGAAAGAAGTCGGTGCGCCACGTTCTGATCATCGATGAAATCAACCGTGCCAAGACTGCACGGGTGTTCGGAGATCTCTTGTGGCTTCTGGAATATCGGGAGAAGACCATCACGCTCCAGTACGGCCAGGAGTTTTCCATACCGCCCAACGTCTACATCATCGGCACGATGAATACGGTCGATCGTTCCATCGCGCTCGTCGACTACGCGCTGCGCCGCCGTTTTGCCTTCATGACGCTCTGGCCCGTCCGCGACGGCAAGAGCGTGGTGCTTAATGCCTGGCTCAAGTCGCGCGGCATCGCAAACGCGGAGGAGATAGACCGGGTCTTTGTCGCCCTGAACACGGCCATTGCTGAAAAAGAAGAGGCGCTCATGGTCGGGCACAGCTATCTGATGGTGGAAGAGGCTGGCAAAGCAGGCCGGTTTGGTGACGACCTCTTGGAGTTCATCTGGCGATCACAGGTCCTCCCGCTGGTGTCTCAGTACGAATACCAGTTGAACTCAAGCCAAATCGAGGAGAACTACGGGCTGGCGGCAATTCGAAAACGTGCCGGCCTGTCGTCGAAAGCCGCGGTCACATGAGCGAGGGAAGCCAAGGGCGGCTTCTGGTGCTTCACGAGCAATGCCCCGAGCAGGTGTGGTTGTGGGAGGAAGACGCCGCGCTCCTCAAAACGCTTGATTTCGACCTTGTTCGTCTCGCTGCATCGGATACGACCGGCGCTGACCTCCACCCCGGCCAAGCCTATTTCCTGGCAAACCCCAAGCAGTACGTCGCACACCTGGCGTTACCGTCCGGCAGTCTTCTTCTGGTTGAACCCAAGATCAACCCTGCAAACGTATTCCGGATGCTTGCCTACGTATACGCCGGCTGGAACCGGGACGTGTTCCGGAACGCTGAGGTGTTCTACTCGACCGACAGATTACTCTTCGAGCCTCTGGTCGAGCTCTTCAGCGACTTGGTCGCTGCCCGCGTGCGTCGAGGCCTCGGCCAGGACTACGTGAGGCACGAAGAGAATCTGGCGGTCATGCGCGGCAGGATCCTGTTGGAACGGCAGGTCGCCGCGAACGCGGTCAGGCCGGACCGCCTGTTCTGTCGTTATCACCAGCAGACACCTGATATCGAAGATAACCAAATCGTCAAGTGGACGTTGCGGCACCTGGCGGGAGTGGATGGCTGGTCTGCGCGTACCGTGCACTCCCTTCGAGTCAATCTACGTCACTTCTCGGAGGTAAGCCTTCGAGCGCCAGACCGGGGCGCTCTCTCTGGCCGGGTGTACAACCGCATGAACGACGACTACCGACTGCTGCATGATTTCTGCCGATTGTTCCTTGGGAACGGAGCTATCACGGAGCACGCCGGAGATTGGCGCTTTAGGGGCTTCCTGCTGGACATGAATCTACTGTTCGAGGCGTTTGTCACTGAGGCTTTCTCGACAGTAGCGAGGTTCACCTGCTTCTCCGCGCATCCACATAGGCCGGACCTCCTTTCGCAACCGCCGTCCACACGAATACGTATTCGGCCGGATGTGACTGTATGCGACCGCGGCCGCACGGCCGCGATTGTCGATGCGAAGTACAAGCGGCTGGCAGGCACGCTCGCGAACCACGACTTTTACCAGATGATTGCCTACGGCACGGCACTGCAGTGCGGCCGTGCTTACCTGTTCTACCCTGCGACCGAGTGGGATGACGACGTAGCTATAAAAGTGAGGCATAGTCCAATAACGATCCAGGTTCGCCGAATTGACATCGGTCATCCGGACTGCGTATCACTTGTCGAGCAGGCAGCAAGAACCATCCTCGACGAGGCCGCGGCGGACCCAGCGCTGCCGATCACCTGAGCCGTCGAGCCCGAGGAGGCGCTTCGGCTGCACGAGCGTCGTTGTCTCTTGACGACTGAACCGCCGTCCTGATATTGAGAAGATCAGAACGCTCGCGTAGCGTTCCCCCAGAGGGAGGCGGACCCTCTCGAAACAAACCCGCAGCCCCCCGAACGGCGAGCGCGGGGGCGTTCGTGAATCCTATCTTATGCTCCCGGCAGACCCGCGTGGCCGAGCAACGGTTAGCACAGACTCGCGCCGCGGGGCCGACAACGCCGGCGGTCAACGCGCTCAGTCTGGCCCAGGCGGGCCTGGATGCGGCGTCGAGGAAGAAAGCGGCGCTCCTCATCTCCAGAGCCGGGGATCGAAGCGAAATGCTACCGGCTTGCCGATCTTAATGCGCTTGAAATCCCGGTGCGCGGGATTCAGCAGGAAGTTGCGTTCACTCGGGATCACTGCCGAAGGGACCGACAGCACCGCCGTGTTCTGGCGGCGGACCCAGCCGGCCCCGAGCAGTTGAAGATACTCCGGCGCCGGCGCTCTCTCCCATCCCGCGGGCAGGTCAGCGATCGCAACGCTCTCAGTCTGTACCCCGTCCGGGATCGTGGCCCCGATCGAGACGAGATCCTGCGGCATATCCTCCGGGTCCAGGTTGACGAACATCTCCAAGGCAGCCAACGCCAGGCTGCCGGACGTGTACACCACGGAAACACCGGGCGGGTTCCAGCGTCCTCCGTATAGCCGAGATCCCTCCCCTTGCAATGCCGTCCTGGAGCGCCGCCTGGAGCAGATGCGCCAGACTTGCACTAACTATACACCCCGTGCTCGATCCGGCCGAGAACGGCTTCGACCTGGCGAACCCCAAGGTCAGTATCGAGCAGCGTCAAGGGTGGAACGCTTTCAAGCGCGCGGTTTGGCTTCCGTAGCCACCGGGCGGCCTTGGCTGTGTTGCCCAGCACATCCGTCGCCCGAGCCAAGACCCTCGCCAGCCGGTACAGCCGATCGGACTCAACCGCCGTCAACCGTGCCTGGCCCCTCCGGCGGGCCAGGGTGCGCTTGGACAGGGCAAGGCATTCGGCCATCTGCTCTCTGGTAAAGCCCAGCAAAGCCGCGAGTTCATCCACCGCCGTGGAGGGCAGCCCGCGGCGAAGGACGGGGATGAGATCGCTTTCTTCCATCACTTTCCCGCCCAGCGCCCTCTTCCCACCGAGGATCGCCAGAACAGTGCTTGTCATCTGACATCCATTATACTGCCAAATGGCAGGCCCTTTCGCCCGCCCCAGGCGTTTGACACCGGCCCCGTGCCGGCATAAAGTGGCTAAGCGATCGGTCAA
>JBBTDS010000208.1:0-1932 GCA_038060875.1 Acidobacteriota bacterium
TACTTAAGAACACAACCACAATCGATGGTCATCATCGCAGCCACGACCAGGCCTTACGCGAGCTTGAGCAGGCGTTGGAGTTCTGAAAGAATGCGTGCGCCTCGCCCTCTACCTAAATCCGGTCTAACAAGCGCTGCAGGCGACGGCCAAAAGCGGGCCGCGCCTGAGCGCCAAGTCGTTAGCCGGATAATGTAAGGAACCGATGAACTTGGAAACCAGACTCGATCCTAGGCTATGGGAGGCGGTTCGGCCAAGCCTCGAAGTCCGCAAGTTCACTGCTGCGATCCTCGACGGTATTCATTTGCTGAGCGACGTCATTCGAGAGCGCTCCGGGCTGGAAGGGGACGGTGTCGCGCTAATCGGGGCGGCGTTCGGCGGCACGGCACCCAAGCTCAAGGTAAACCGCTTGATCACCGAATCCGAGCAAAACGTGCAGAAGGGCGTTGAAGCCCTGCTCCGGGGCGTGTACCAGGCGATCAGGAATCCAAGGAGCCATGATGCCTACCAGGACGAAGAGCGTGAGGCGGTGGCGATTCTCCTCTTCCTCGATTATCTACTGCGCATAGTCGATCGATCTCGCACTCCCTTCTCGTTGGCAGCCTTCGTCGCAAGAGTGCTGGACCCGGACTTCGTTCCAAAGGAGCGGTACGCCACGCTCCTCGCAAAGGAAATCCCCCCAAAACATCGGCTCGCGACCTGTCGTGAGGTGTTCGCGCGACGGGCCGAAGGAGATGCAAAGAAGCTTCGGTTTTTCTTTGACGCGGTCTTGAGCGTCATGTCTTTGGACGAGCATGGGGAGCTATGCGAGTTGCTCTCTGCAGAGTTGCGGCAAACCGACGACGAAGGCACCATCCGCTTCGTACTTGGGGCATTCCCGCCCGACCTCTGGCCCCGACTCGATGAAATCGCACGCCTGCGGATCGAGAATAAGCTCATTTGTTCAGTCAGAGACGGCAGGTGGGTGGAGCGCCAGAATCGGTGTACCGGAGGCGCATTGGGAACCTGGGCGACCAGCATCATTCACCAATTTACGCTCAAGGATGAGCTCTGGCACACTCTGGTAAACAAGCTCGGGTCGCCCAACACCGAAGAGCAACATTACGTGTTTAACTACTTCCTGCGTTACGCGGATGCGTGCTTCGATGCTCCATCTCCCTACCTGATTTTGGCAGTAAAGAAGGGGCTCAAAGCCGGCGATCGCCGGTTCAAAACGGCTGTCGAGGGCTGGGGGCAAGAGAACATCGTTGAGGCGCGGGCGCCGGACCACCCATGGCGGAAGCCTTTCGCAGAAGCCCTCGCGAAATTTACGGCGGCGCCGGAAGTGGTTGAAATCAGCGATGAGGACGTCCCTTTTTAGCACCGAGCCGGCTAACGAAGGCATGCACCCGGCCGCCCGTTAGACATCGAATATGGCCGCAGACGGTAAGCAGCTCGAAGCCCTTGTAGCGTTCGTCGAGAAGACGCTTCTTCCGCAGGGATTTGAGGTAAAGACGAACGAACGTGTCTATAACAACGATGGCGTGCAAATCGCGGAGTTCGATATCGAGATCCGCGGAAAAGTAGGCTCAACCAGCATCGCCTGGCTCATCGAAGGACGGGATCGTCCCGGCGACGGACCTGCGCCGGGGTGGTGGATCGAGCAGCTTGTTGGACGACGAACGCGCTTCGTGTCCAATAAGGTCACCGCCGTTTCGACAACTGGGTTCGCGGTTGGAGCGGTCGAATTCGCTCAGTCCCAACGCATTGAGCTAAGGGAAGTGAAGGCGCTGAGCCCCGAGGAGTTCGAAGGTTGGCTAGTAATCCGTCACCTCCATCACGTCGAAAGGTTCACAGCGCTCCAGGATGCATCGATCCTGGTGCACGAGGAGGAAAGCGAGGAGCGCAAACGCGCGTTGCTTGAGATTATCTCGAGTGCACCCGCAAATGCTGCGT
>JBBTDS010000209.1:0-1827 GCA_038060875.1 Acidobacteriota bacterium
AGCGGCGGGCTCGGGCACGATGTGCGAGGCGGCCACGAAAAACATCCAAAGGAACGGGTTCAGCGGCGCCAGCAATACGGCGCCGGCCGCGGCCACCACGCCCAGCATAGACTTGTTCACCGGCTCGAAGTGAAGACTCAAGAGCAGCACGGCCAAGACGGCCAAGGAGGCGGCGGGAACGCGCTCGCCAGACGCTGTGCTGCGGCGAAACATGACCAGTGCCTACAACAAGTCAGATGCCGTACACGTGCTCGTACGCAAGCCGCATGGCCGTCGGAGTGTAGCGCTCCTGGTAGCGAGCGAGGGCGGCGGATGCCATACGATCGACCAGGTCGGGACTATCCGAAAGCTGCCGCAAGGCCGCGCAAACGGCCGGTGTATTCCGCTCGACCAGGAAACCGGTTTGCCCGTGAACGACCGCGTCGAGGATGCCACCCACCGGCGTGGCCACGACCACGACACCAGCCGCCATCGCTTCGAGCACGGCCACCGGCAGTCCTTCAGTTCGCGATGGCAGCGAGAGCACGTCCAACTGCGGCGTAACGGCAGCGCCGGCATTGGGAACATAACCCAGGAACTGGGCGAACCCAGTGCGGTCCTTGCACCACTCACGCGCCGGCCGGGTTTCCGGCCCGGCGCCCGCGATCGTGAGTGTAACCTGCCTGCCCTCGGCGATGAGGCGCTCCACCGCTTGCGCGGTGATCCGCCACCCCTTGCCCTCATCAATGGTGCCGACGTGACCCACCCGCAGCGGCCGGCCCGGCGGCGAGCGGCGACTGGGCGTCCCATCCGGCGGGTCAACACCGGTGGGCACGAAGTGGAAAGCATTCGGGTCGAGACCGAAAAGCTCGTGGATGGCTGCAAGGTTTTGCCGGTCCACCGAGATCAGGGTGCATCTCTCCCGAACCAGCCGCTGGGCCATGCGGCGGTGAAGGGCACGTCTGATCGGTTGGCGCTCCAGCGCCGAACGGCCGGCGAAACCGTGAAACGTCGCGACCTGGACCACGCCGGCCGCCCGCGACCGGGGCAGCACGAGACAACCGGACAGCCAGGCATCGTGGTAGTGCAGAACGACCGGCGCGGCTGAGCGCTGGCGGCAGATTTCGGCGCACCAGCCTGCAACCGGGGCGGCGATCCAACGGTGGAAACTGAAGGCGGCGGTGCCGAAGAGTTCCGGCGTCCAGGCCTCCCAAAACGGCAGCCCGGCACCCACCAGTTCCTGGCGGTGAGGCCAGGCGGGCGTGAGAAGCAGGCCAAGCCGCACATCGTATCCAGCGCTGGCTTGTGCGCGGGCGAGATTCTTCAGCACCGACCAGACGCCGCCCATGGGCTCACGCGCGACGTGCAGAATTGACGGACAACTACTCATGGTTGATAACCGGCCAGGCGCGCGAGGGAATGGCTTTCGGCGAGCCGGAGTGAAGGAGCGCGCCGAGGATGCCGGCGGCCAGGCCGGCAGCGGCGGACCAGCGGCAACGGGAGATCATGGCGCGCCGGATCCCCTTGAGGGTCCCGAGGGCGAAGCCGGCCGGCCACGTCCGGTTGAGAGCGTGCATCAGCACCGTGTTTCTTGCGTAATGCCATTCTTCCCAGCCGTAATCCCGTGCGATGGGGGTGTGGTCGTGGAGAATGGTGTAACCAGGTTCCTCCCAGATCTCAAAACCGGCGGCGATCAACCGCCAGGCCAGTTCAGTGTCCTCGCAGCCAAAGCCGAGCAGCTCGCGGTATCCGCCCACCTGCCGGAAGGCCGACAGCCTTAGCATCGTCCCACCCCCGTGGAGGCCTGCGCACCGCCTGGGAGGATCCCCAGCGGCGCACGTTTGCGCC
>JBBTDS010000209.1:1927-4288 GCA_038060875.1 Acidobacteriota bacterium
GTTCGCCGAATCGACCGCGCAAGAACGGCGGACCGGTTGCGGGAACAGATGCCGATGGTGACCGGCAGGCTTGGCATTACGGTGTGCGGCATCAGTTTTCGATCGCGCGCTGGTACAACGGCCAGACGCGCTCGGGCACGAAGTCGCGGGAACGGGTGAGCGCCGCCGCGGACATGGACTCGTAGCGTTCGGGATTGTCGAGAATCTCCGAGATTGCCGCCGCGACCGCGGCGGCATCGCGCGGCGGGACGATCCAGCCGTTTACGCCGTCATGGACCACTTCGCCGCAGCATGGAGTGGCGATCACGGGTAAACCATACGACATCGCTTCGATTTGTGTGATGGCGAAGCCGTCCGACAACGTCGGCAGCAGAAGAATATCGTGCGCACGGTAGACGGATGGCGCGAGGCTCCTCGCCAGCGGCCCGTGATAAGTCGCATTGGGGGGCAAGGATAGCCGCGCTCGATTAACCGCGAGCGGGCCGTAATAGGAAAACTCGACGGGCGCGCGCTCGAGCAGCCTGGCCGCCTCGATCGCATAAGGCAGGCCCTTGCGCAGGCAAAGGGCGCCCAGCCACAACACGCGCAACCGGCCGCCGGGCCGAGGGCGGGGCGCCAGCGCCGGGGTAAGGGTGAACGCGAGCGGCACGACCCGGAGCTTGCCGTCCGGCACGCCCTGGGCGACGAGAGCCTTGCGGCTCCAGGTCGAATTGACGAAGATGCGGTCGGCTTCGTCCCATTCGGCTTCGAGCCGGCGGAAGAACACGTCGGGGATGGGCGCTTCGGGAATAGCGAGACCTGGGTGACGGGCTTCCTCTTCCCGGACAATGTCGTGTTCGACGCGGGCGGGATCAAACTGGCCGACCACCGCGGTCCGCCGGGCGCGGCGCTCGAAGCGCAGAGCTTCCAAGGCGGCGCTGCAAAAGCCGAAATAGGCGTCGTGGTCGGCCTCGAGGTAAGGAATGCACCCCTGAGCGAAAGCGGCGCCTTCTGATACATAGTGCCGGTACAGCTCTTCGCGGTTGCGAACCAGGCGGCGGCGCAGCGCCGATTGGAGCGCCAGCGCGTACAAGGCAACCACCTTGTGAGAAGGAATCTCGGGGCGGAAACGCCCGGCCAGGCGGGCGACGGCGCTTGATCCCTTCTGGGCGGCGAGGCTCCTCAATAGCGGGGACAGCGGCAGCCAGACGTCGGTGATGAACCGCACTAGCTGCCCGTTGGCTTGGGCCATCAGCGGCCAGGCGTAATGCTCGCGCGCGCCAAGGTGGCAGATGGCGAGTCTGCGGGGACGCCTGGCGGCGGGTGTCTGGCTGGCAGAGGATAACACGGCGCTTGTCATTCGGACCTGGCCACGGCCAGGCGCTCAAGTCCGGCCACGTCGCCGCCCACGCGCGCGGCCAAGCGGCGTTGCTCAGACCGCAGGGCGGCGGCGCGCTCCAGCATGGTGAGCCGCAATCCCGGGGAACCTCTCAAGGTTTCGAAACAGGACCGGACGCGGTCGTCGCAACCGGGCGCGAGCGGCACGGCGAACTGCCCCAGATCCATCGAGGCCATAAAGTCCAGGCACTTGGCCCGGTACGAGAGGAGCATGGCCGGAACGCCGACGCAGGCGGCGAGAACGGCCGAATGCAGCCGGACGCCGATCAAGGCGACGGCCCCGCCTACGGCCTGGAAGAATTCCCCGGCCCGCCGGCATCGGACGGTGCAGGCGGGTGGAACACCGGCATCAGCGGCAAAACGCCAGAGCGCCTGCTCGTCACCATCGCCGAGCGCCACCCCGACCACGTCGCCGCCGTCCTGGCGGAACTTGCGTGCGATCGCGGCGACTTGCCGATAGCAGGCGTACTCGCCTTCACCGTAACGGCCGCTCGCGGGGAGAGCGAGGTTGACGGCCAGCCGCGGGCGCGGGGGCGGGGGCGGGAGTTCGGCCGGAGCCAAGCTGAGAGCAGGATCCCCGATGACCCGGACGGCGGGAACGCCCAGCTCATCCAGGGCGTCCTTGGAGTGGGGACCGCGTACGCCGACGGCACGGAACCGCTTAAGAAGATCCGCCCAGCCGTCCAGCGCGGGATTGCTTTCTTCGGAGAAGCCGCAACTCCCGACGCCGGTGCCGAAGGCATAGAGCGGCACACCCCTATCGGCGGCCAGCCGGACCACGGGGACATAGCCCGGGTTAATCAGAGTGCCGCCGCCGAGGATAATGGCGTCGAACATCTGGCGCCCGCTCAGGCACTGGTTGGCGAGGAGGCGTTCCTTGCGGACGCCGCCAAACGGGATCAGATCGCAACCGGGCAGCAGGCTCCGGATGGCGGCGAACATGACCTCGTCGCCGAGGTTGCCGTGCCCCAGCCAGCCGATGTA
>JBBTDS010000210.1:0-103319 GCA_038060875.1 Acidobacteriota bacterium
GGCCAGGCGGCGAACCTCCTCGACCAGCGTCCGCTCGACTCCTATCACTTCACAGGTGACCAGCGCCAGCCCCGCTTCAGCGCGCGTCACCACCAGGGACTTCACGAACAGATCATCGTGAACGCCCTTCGACGGTCCCTGACGCGCGGAAAACCCCGCCATGGGAGTGCCGAGCGGCGGCGTGATCTTCACCTCCGCGATCCCAACCAGGTAGCCGGAATCGCCGCCGGCAGCCAGCGTGGCGCCCAGCAGCAACAGCGCGGGCAACATGGCCCTGGCGTCCAACGCATTGCAGAGGTCCGGGCTACCGGCGCCTGACTTTCCGTACCAGCTCATGTACCTTGCCGATGATCCTCTCTTCGATGTCGGGAGCAAACGGGCCGGGCAGCCGGGCGCCGACCGTGGCCTCTCCTCCCTCGTATCCTCCCTCTTTTAGCACGCGCAGCGAAGGAATGTAAGCGAAGACATCGTTGGAGTAGGCAGCCACCCAGACCGCTCCCCGCCCAGGGGGCACCCGGTCGCGGCTCAGTTCCTTCTTGAGCCGCAGCGCGTAGTCCACTACCGCCTTGCCCGCCAGGGCGACCAGGGTCAGGTCCGGACCGAATTGCCAGACCTGAAGCGGATAGGGGTAGACAGTGGGCAGGCGGCCGTCACGCGCCAGCATTCTGAGCATCTCCTCGGCGTGCTGCCGCGTGTAAACATCCTTGTGCTGCAACCGGGCTTGGAACTCCGCGCGGCTGGGCGGCGGGGCGAAGGCCACCGGAAACACTTCGAAGGCTGTTTTCAAAGGCCCGTCAACGGGCATCGCCGGGCCGTCCATCGCGCCACCCACCGCGGCGGCCAGCGTCTCGCCGTGCTTCCGGGCCAACTCCACCGTGCCCCGCGGAGCAGCGCCGATGTCGCCGCCGCAGCCGGCGACGAACAACGCCAGCGCACCGGGGTGCTGCTTCTCCAGCCACTCCTGCGCGAAGCCCGCGTAGTCTCCGCTGAACCGGTAGTTGTCAGGAAGGAGGGTCGAAGTGTGACAGGCATAGCCGAACACGACGCCGCGCAGGCGCCCCTCGGGCGAATCGAGGCGCAGGAAAGGGACGTCGGGATCGGAAGGTCCGTCCGGATTCGCTCTGAAGGAGGCCCAGCCGCTCTCGGTCTTGATGCGGCGGTTCACCCCGAAGGTCGCGCGGCTGTGCCCGAAGCTGAGCCGCGCCGGGCGAAGGTCCGCGAGCGCGGCCCCGACAACGGCCACCACCTTCTGCTCCACGTCGCGGGTGTACTCCTCGACATCGCGCTCCTGCTCCGCGCTCAAGCGTCCCGTCAACCAGATTGACAGTGGGTTGGCCAGCAGCGGGCCGGAATGTGTATGCGACGAGTTCAGGATCAGGCGGTCGCGCGGCAACCCGTAGCGCCGGCGCGCCTGGTCGGCAATCAGCTGGGTCATCGCGGCCGAAAAGCCGACCAGGTCGCTGGTAACCAGGACCGCGCGCCGGCCCGTCCGGTCTTCGAGCGCCAGCGCCTTGACGTAAAGCTCGTGCAGCGCGCCTTCGGACGGCTTCGTCCGCGCGCCAAAGCCGGCCATCCACATCGACTTGCCGGGAGTGATCGGGATGCTGGCCAGACCGGCTTTCCACGGTGCCTCCGCCGCGAGCGCCGGCGCTATGAGAGCCAGGGCGCACAGGAACCGCAAAACGCCGCCCGGCGGCCTCACGACAGCGCTCCGTGCACCTTTCGGATGGCGGCGGCGATGTCCTTCGTGTCGGCCGCCGTGTACTTGGGTCCGATCGGGATGTAGACGGCGCGGTTGCGCAGGTCGAGCGTGCGCGGGCAGCACTCCACGCCGTAGCGCATCGCCTGGCCGCGCGGCGAGTTGAACGACGGCCAGGCGGCGTGCGGCGCGATCTTCTTCTCGATGTACGGGACGGCCGGCAGGAAGGGAGAGCCGGGGGGAGCCGAGGCAGCGATGTTTTCGGCGCGCAGGGCCTGGACGTATTTGTCGCGCTGTTCCTTTGTCTTCAGGATCGGATACACCACGAGGCCGATCTCCCCGTCCGGGTCCGGGCTGCGCCGCAGCTTCAACCCGGCGAGATTCCCCGCCTGCTCCTTGACAGAGCGGAGATTGCGCCGGCAAAGGCCGATCAGGGTCTCCAGCTTGCGCAACTGGGCGCGCATCACCCCGCCGGTCATCTCATTCATCCGGTAGTTAGTGCCGACGAAAAAAGCCATGCCGGCTTTGCCGAGCGCCGTCTCGTGTCCGGGCCGGAGGATGCCCAGGTCGTGGAATCTCGTCGCCCGCTCGAACAGCAGTGGATCGTTGGTCACGACCGCACCACCTTCGCCCGCCGTGATGGTTTTCGAGATCTGGAAGCTATAGATCCCGATGTCCCCGATCGAGCCGAGGCGCCGGCCCCTGTACTGTGCTCCCACGCTCTGGGCGGCATCCTCCAGGATGCGGACCTTGTGCTTGCGCGCGACGGCCAGAATCCCGTCCATGTCCGCAGGACAACCATACAGGTGAACCACCATTATGGCCTTGGTCCGGGGGGTGATCTTCTTGTCGATGTCGTTCGGATCGATGTTGAAGGACTCGTCCACCTCGGCGAAGACGGGCAGCGCGCCCGTCAACAGGACGGCGTTGTAGCAGGAGTACCAGGTCCAGGCCGGCAGGATGACTTCGTCGCCCGGGCCCACGTCCAGGGCGGTCAGCGCGCAGTGCAGCGCGGCCGTTCCCGAGGTGACCGCCAGCGCGTACTTGGCGCCCATGAATCGGGCGAACTCCTCTTCAAACTGGGCCACCTTCCTGGGGGTCTTCGGCCCGTACCAGCGGAACAGGGTGCGCGACTCGAGCACGTCGGAGACTTCCCTGTATTCCTGCTCGTCGTAGAACTGCGTTCCTGGGTAGGAGCTCTCGGGCAGCGCCGTCGCGCGGACCGGCTGGCCGCCAGATTGAGATCTCGCGTTGCCGCCCGCCCGCAGGCGGACGAATGGGATTGCCGGAATCGCAGCCAGGAATGCCCGGCGACCCTTTCTCAGAATGTCGTGAGACATTTACTATACCTCCCTTGATTCAGAGCGTGGCCGGCGCCACAAAGGGCGCGCGGTAATTGCGGGAAAGATGCGAGTTGGCTTCCGCGTCGTGCGGAAACGTCTCCGAAACCGGATCAAAAACCAGGCTGCGGCCCGTGCGATAGCTGATGTTGGCCAGGTGGCACAAGGCCGCCGACAGATGGCCCTCCAGAACGCCGGCGGTGAGCTGCGCGGGGTTGCGGCTTCTCACCGCCTGGAGGAAATTCGTCACGTGGGGCGCCGGGCCGTCCGGCTGCCTGCCGATCGACTTGCGCCGCTTGTAGCAGAGGCCCTTGGCCAGGTAGACCTTGCCGATGACGCCCTGGTGCAGAAGCTCAATCGCGCGCCGCACGTGGGCCAGGCTGCGGTTCTGCATGCCCACCTGCGCGATGCGCCTGTACTTACGGGCCGCCTCGACCATGCGCCGGCCTTCCCAGACATTGTGGCTGGCCGGCTTCTCCACGTAGACATCTTTTCCAGCCTGGCAAGCCCAGATTGTGGCCAGCGCGTGCCAGTGGTTGCAGGTGGCGATCGCGACCACGTCAATCTCTTTGTCCTCGAGCAGCCGGCGGATGTCCTGGTACGTCTTCGGCTTTTGGCCCTGGAGTCTCTCAGTGAACTGGACGGCGCGCTCGATCTGGGCCGTGTCGATATCGCAAACAGCCGCGACGCGGCTGCCGTTGCGGGCAAACTCCTCGATCAGGTCCCGGCCGCGGCTGCGGACGCCCACGACCGCAACCTGAATCCGCTCACCAGCGCCCGCTGTCACGGTGAGGCCGGTGCTGACGAGGGAGCTTCTACGGCTGATTCGGCTCACTTCCGTAACCCCTCTCGAAGCGGCGCGTAAGCGGCCCGGGAACGCTGATCAGGGCGGTACGCGTGTGATCCTGTTCGGTAATCCGGGATAGCGCGTAGACCGTTCCGTCCTTCTTCCGGGCCGGGATGTCGTAGGTGACTTGGCGAAGGGAATTATTTCCCCGATGAACCGCGGCGGGGAGACAAGGTAGTGAAGCCGTTTTCATAGAGTCGGTCTTCGCGAGCGTTTCGACATGCCCGGCACGCGAGTTTTGCTTTCAAGCTGAAAAGATCGCAGGTGGCAGCCGACGGACGGCAACTCGATCCACCGGGACCTCAAAGGAGGGCGCATTCGCCAGAACCGATGAGAAAGGGCCACACGTTTGAAGAACTCATGCAGGGCGACCGCGCGAAGGCCCGGACCCTCCAGCGGCCCTCCGCGAGCTAGCAGGCCCCAGCACAGCGCGAGCATCACCAGCCCCCGCATCGCGTCCAGCGACACACAGCGCTCTCCCAAAGCCGCCGGCCCATGCCGCTCGGCCGTTTTATCGGAAATCGCACTCGCTTCCATTTAGACCTTCAAGAAGATCCTCTGACGGTACAGGAAATACAGGAGCAGCCACTCGACGGCGACCACGGATGCCGCCGCGACCAGAGGCTTGTATGCTCCCACGCTGTTGACAAAGCCCCGAATGAAGATGTTGGAGACTGCGCTGAAGTCGAACTGGCTCTGAACTACGTAGATCGTGATGGCGTTCAGCCCGATGACCATGAATGGAAACGCCCACTTCCGGCGCCCGCGCAGGTCGATGATCCAGTAGAAGAGGCCGAACAGGAGCATGCACCAGCCGTTTGCCCAGAGCACATAGGAGCTGGTCCACAGCATCGTAATGATGGGAAAGGCCAGGCTCCACAGCCATCCCAGCAGCAGGCTGGCGGCGCCGCCGGCGAGCAGCGCCCGGACCTTTCCGATTTGAGGCACGGACGAGCGCAACAGGTGGCCGCACAGCACCCCGAACAGAGTGGTGGAAACAGCCGGGATCGTGCTGAGATACCCCTCGTTATCGCCGAACTTATAACAGCAGAACCTGCCGGGCAACCACGCGCGGTCGATGTAGCCGGCCAGGTTGCCTTCCGGAGTGAGCACGCCCGCGCCGAAGCCGGGGACCGGGATGAGCGCCATCGCCGCCCAGTAGCCCAGCAGCAGGCCAGCGGTGAACAGCGCCTGCCCTCGAACCCCGGAGTTCATCACAATCAGGGCCGCAAAGAAGTAACACAGGGCGATGCGCTGGAGAACACCCGCGTAACGAAAATTGGAGAAATCCAGGTCCAGCAGGCCGTTGAAGACAAGCCCGAGGAGAATGAGAATCAGTGTCCGCCGCACGATGTGCCGGTAGAGGTCCTTGCGGCTGCCGCCGCGCTCCAGCCGCCGGGAGAAGGCGAAGGGCATGCTCAGCCCGACAACGAAGAGAAAGAGCGGGGCGATGAAGTCCCAGAAGGTAAATCCCTCCCACCGGGAGTGCCGCATTTGGGCGGCGATGCCGGCGCTGAACGGGAGGCGGCAGGCGGCGAAAAAAGCCACCACCAGCTTGTCACCCTGCATCAGCCAGAACATGTCGAATCCACGCAAGGCGTCGATCGACAAGACCCTGCCGGCAACGGGTTTGGTCTGCTGCGGCAGCGTGCCAGTTTCGGCCTGCGCGGGGGTGGCCACGGCGCTCTCCGTTCCTTACAGCTTTGCGAGCTGGGCGCGATGCGCCCACACTTTTTCGAAGGCCTTCGCGTACTGCTCCGTCAATTCCGGCACGTCGGCGTAAAGCAGCGCAACGAAGATGTGGGACCGGTTCACCTGCACACAGCCTGGAAGGTCGCCGGGAATCTGGGGCGGGTGGTGCCACCACTTGGCCTCCGAGTAGATCTTGAACTTGTGCTGCTGCGGATAATCCCAGACGCTGACCCGCACCCCCTCGGCCTTCAGAGCCTTCACCAGGGCAGCCCGGGAAAAGCCCGCCTTGGCTTCGTCCAGAAAAAGCATGTTGCCGTTGTAATATGCGCGCTTCTGGTCGGGCCGGCAGCCTGGTTCCGACAAGCCGGGAAGTTCGAGCAGGCGATCATTCAGCTTGCGGACGTTGGAATGCACCAGCGCGTTGCGCTCGTCCAGGCTCTTGAGCTGCTGCCGGATGACCGCGGCCGCGAAGGGGTGCATGCGGTACTTCTGGCCGAAGCCCGTCCCGTGATACTGGCGGTAGGGGCTGTCCTTGGGGAACTTCGGCGGATCCAGGTATTCCCCAAAGGCGGCGGCCCGCTCGTAATGCTCGCGCGTCCGATACATCCCCATGCCGCCCTCGACGCCGGGCAGGACCTTACTGGTCTGGAAGCTGTAAATGCCCATCGCGCCCCAGCCGCCCATGGCCTTGCCTTGCATCGAAGCGCCGTGGGCCTGGGCCGCGTCTTCCAGCAGGATCAGGCCCTTCTCGTTGCAGAAATCCGAGATCCGGTCCATCTCGCATGGCAGGCCCCAAGAGTGCATCACGCACAGCGCCTTGGCGCGCGGCGTCAGTTTCCGCTTGGCGTCCTCCAGATCGAAACAGGCCGTGCGCGGGTCGATGTCAACAAAAATCGGCACCTGCCCGAAAAACCGCATCGAGAGACACGTAGCGAAGAACGTGTAAGAGGGCACCAGGATCTCGCTGCCGGGCGGCAGGTCGAGCGCGAAAAACATCGAAGTCAGAGCGCTGGTTCCGTTCATGTGCGGCTTGGCATAGGGAACGTTGGTGTATTCCTTCCACTCTTTTTCCAGCAGCGGGAGTTCCTCGTAGAACTTGTTCCTGTCGATCATCTCGTGAAGCGCCTGCTTCTCGGTGGGACCATAGCGGGGCCAGCGGGTGACGGCGGCGTGCTGGTCGGCGGCGTACGTGATGGCCTTGGGACCGCCGTCTAGGGCCAGGGTTTCGCGCGCCGCGCCGGCGGCATGGCTCGCCACCCCAAGACCTGCGATGGCGGCGGCGCCGGTCCGGACAAAGGTTCGCCGCGTGTTTCCCGGCTGTCCATTGGCTTGATTGGCTGACATGAAACATCTCCTTACACTTCGGCCGGCACCACGAACGGCGCGCGGTAATTGCGGGAAAGATGCGAGTTGGCTTCCGCGTCGTGCGGAAACGTCTCCGAAACCGGATCAAAAACCAGGCTGCGGCCCGTGCGATAGCTGATGTTGGCCAGGTGGCACAAGGCCGCCGACAGATGGCCCTCCAGAACGCCGGCGGTGAGCTGCGCGGGGTTGCGGCTTCTCACCGCCTGGAGGAAATTCGTCACGTGGGGCGCCGTGTCGGCTACCCGGGTTTCGTCGAATGCCGCCTGATCGGCCAGTTCCCGGTCTTCGCCCAGGTAGACCCGGAAGCCCCGCCCGTCCAGCGCCATCACGCCCTCGCTTCCGAAGAACAGGTTGCCGATGTAATTGCCGTCAATCGGGCTGATGCTGCTCTCGCCCGAGGTGATGAGTCCCCGGACTTCGAACACCAGACGGCAGTCGCCATAGTCGAAGACCGAAAGCTGGGTGTTAGGCGTCTCCTGGTCATCGTCGTAGACGAATTTCCCGCCCGCTGAATACACCTTGGTGGGCAACGTGTTCTTGTTCAGGCCCCAGCGCGCCAGGTCAAGTTGGTGAGGACCCTGATTGCCGATGTCCCCGTTGCCGGTGTCCCAGAACCAGTGCCAGTTGTAATGGAATCGGTTGGGATTGAAGGGGCGCATGGGCGCCGGGCCCAGCCATAGGTTGTAGTCCACGCCAGGGGGCGCCGGGCCGTCCGGCTGCCTGCCGATCGACTTGCGCCGCTTGTAGCAAAGGCCTTTGGCCAGGTAGACCTTGCCGATGACGCCCTGGTGCAGAAGCTCAATCGCGCGCCGCACGTGGGCCAGGCTGCGGTTCTGCATGCCCACCTGCGCGATGCGCCTGTACTTACGGGCCGCCTCGACCATGCGCCGGCCTTCCCAGACATTGTGGCTGGCCGGCTTCTCCACGTAGACATCTTTTCCAGCCTGGCAAGCCCAGATTGTGGCCAGCGCGTGCCAGTGGTTGCAGGTGGCGATCGCGACCACGTCAATCTCTTTGTCCTCGAGCAGCCGGCGGATGTCCTGGTACGTCTTCGGCTTTTGGCCCTGGAGTCTCTCAGTGAACTGGACGGCGCGCTCGATCTGGGCCGTGTCGATATCGCAAACAGCCGCGACGCGGCTGCCGTTGCGGGCAAACTCCTCGATCAGGTCCCGGCCGCGGCTGCGGACGCCCACGACCGCAACCTGAATCCGCTCACCAGCGCCCGCTGTCACGGTGAGGCCTGTGCTGACGAGAAAGCTTCTACGGCTGATTCGGCTCACTTCCGTAACCCCCCTCGAAGCGGCGCGTAAGCGGCCCGGGAACGCTGATCAGGTCGGTACGCGTGTGACCCTGTTCGGTAATCCGGGATAGCGCGTAGACCGTCCCGTCCTTGCCCACTGCGATCGAGTTCACGTAGGAGGGCCTCTGTCCATTCGCGAAGAAGATCGGGCCATGGTCGACGTACTTCCGGGCCGGGATGTCGTAGGTGGCCAGGTGCAGGTTCTCTTCACCTTTGGATTCACCCTTGGCGGTGCCGCTCTTGCCGCTCACCCGCCGGCCGTCCTTGTAGACAGGCCCGCCGGTCAGGTAATGCAAGGTACGGCCGTCAGGTCCAAGCGTGAAACCGAGATAGCCGTAGCTGAACTGATCGAACATCCCGCTCCTCTTCGACGGTTCCGAGGTGATGCGTTCCAGCACCTCCACCCGCGGAATCCGCGGATCGAAACGGAACAGGTAGCCGGAATTGCCGTGGACGCCGTAGATCGCCTTCTGCGGCGCGTACCAGGCCGTTTGCCGCCAGTTGTACCCCATGTGGCCGGCAGAGGTGGGGTCGTATAGGCCGAAGTAGTCCTTCCGCAGGTCTTCTCCCTGGACGGCTTCAATCGAATCCTGCTCAAAACGGTAGCGGAGAATCACGCCGTCGCCGGTCGTGAAATACACGGAGCCGTCCTCCGGATCGACGATCAGCGACCGGCAGAGCGTGCGGTAAGTGGGACCCTTGCCGTTTTCCCCTTGCCGGGAAACCGGCCCGAGGTTCTTCAGCTCCTTCTTGGCCAGGTCGTAGCGCAGAAAATAGCCGGTGGGCCAGGTGATCCCATACAGCCGGCCGCGCCGCGGGTCCATGGTCATCGACAGGATCCCCTCCCGTAATGGAGCGGTGGCCAGGTCCTCGAATCCGCCCGAGGCGATGTCATACGCCAGGAAGTGGCCACCCGGATACGGCTTGTAGCCTGGCGGCGGCACCCCCGGTTTCTCCATCCCGTCGATGATGCTGTAGTAGCCGATGTGCGTCGCGAAGTACAGTTTGCCGCCGGACTCCACGAAGTTGACGTGGGACTTCCCCTGCGAGATTGCCTTCAGTGCTTTCTCGCCGCACGCCTCCGTCAAGTCACCCAGGCGCCGGATCTGGCTCGTGGCCGGATCGTAGGAATACATCTGGGCGGCGACGTCATGCCTCTCCGACGAGAGCACGTAGTAGATCCTGCCGTCGCCGCCGACGCCCATTCCGTTGTAAGTGTCGTGGGCCTGCGCGAAGCCGGAGTTGTGGCTCCGCGCTGTGAGTGTGCGGGGAGACGGAGAAGGCGCCGGGCCCACTTGTTTGCAGCCGCAGAGCGCTAATGCCAGCAGCAACGGGCCGAGGTTACGCGGTTTCATAGGTTCATCATCCGTTCACGCGCGCGCCAACTCAGCGGCGTGCGCCTGGATCTTGCGCGCCGCCTCGGCGATCTGCTCCATGTCGCGCCGCGAGCCGAGCAGCATGTTCTGCGTCAGCCAGACGGCCTCCTGGCAGAGCCGGTCGTTCTCGGGGCAACGGTTGCGCTCCTCCCAGCGGGCGATGCGTTCCCGCGGGTAAACCGCCTGATAGCCGCGCGAATCGAGAGTGTTCTTGAGGAACGGCTCCTTGTTCAGCGGCGAGTAGCCGCCGGAGGCGGGGATGCCTTCCGCGGCCAGCGCCTTCAGAAACCGAGCCCGCGGCAAGCCGGCGAAGGCTTCTCCGGCATAGCGGAACATGTAGAGGTGGTAGGCGTTCCGCGTGCAGCCCTCGTACATGCGCGCCGGCCGCAGGCCGGGGATCTCGCGCAGCAGGCTGGTGAGATACTGGGCGTTCTGTTCGCGGATCTTCGACTGCTCCTCCAGCCGCGTCATCTGGGCCATCAGCAGGGCGGCCTGAAACTCGGTCATCCGCAGGTTGGCGCCGCCAGCCTTGTAGGAGAAGTCGTAGCTATCGATCCGGCGGCCGCGGCCGTTGTTGTGGAAGGCGTAACACCTCTCGGCCAGCTCCCCGTCATCGGTGAGGATGGCGCCCCCTTCGCCCGAGTTCAGGTTCTTACTGGCCTGGAAGCTGAAGCAGCCGGTTGCGCCATAGGTCCCCACCCGGCGGCCGCGCCACTCGGCCAGATGCGACTGGCAGGCGTCCTCGACGACCGGCAGCTTATGCTTTCTGGCGGTGGCCAGGACAGCTTCGAGGTCCACCGCCGAGCCGCCGAGATGCACGGGCATGATGGCGCGGGTGCGCCCGGTGATGGCGGCTTCGATCTTGCGGGCGTCGATCTGGAAGGTCTCGGGATCGGTGTCCACAAACACCGGCAGGGCATGCAGCAACAGGACCACGTTGACGCAGGCGACGAAGGTGTAGGGCGGCAGGATCACCTCGTCGCCGGGCCCGACCCCCAGCGCGTTCAACGACGTGAACAGCGCACTCGTGCCGTTCGCGGTCGCCAGGCAGTGCCGGGCGCCCATCAGCTTCGCGTAGGCTGCCTCAAAGCGCTCGGCGTTCTTGCCGGAGCCGCGATACCACTTGCCGCTGCGCAGCACATCCAGCAAGGCCTGTTCTTCGGTGCGGTCGAACTTCGGCCAGGATGGGAAAGACTCCGTGCGGACAGGCTTGCCGCCCAGCAGCGCCGGTCTTTCGCCCGCTGCGTGCAGGGTAGCCGGTCCGGCCGCGGCGCCCGCCGCGGATGCGATTGATAGAAAACATCTCCGATTCATTGCATTGCTCCTTTTCGCGTTTCAGTTAAGCCTTCAAGAATATCTTGCGCCGGTATAACCAGTAGCAGACGTACCACATCACGAACACGGTCGCGCTGGCTTGAAAGGCGGGGGCAAGGGGACCGATGAACTGAAATCGTCCCGTAAACACACCAACCGACTTGTCGAGCCAACCGGCCAGAGCGCCCCTGAGCACATAAATAAAGATGCAGTTCACCCCCACTACCACGAGTGGAAACGCCAGCCTGCGATACCCTTTGATGTCAAACAGCCAGTAGAATGCGCCGACGCCCAGCAACACGTATCCCGCGCTTAAGAACGTGAACGAAGCAGTCCACGTCTTTTGCATCACCGGGTTGAACGGGGTGAGGGCCAAGCCGACGACGAACGACGCAGCCGTGGCAGCGGCCAGGATCTTGAATTTTTCCGCCTGCGATCTCTTGCTCATCAACAGCGCGCCCGCCCAGACTCCGGACAGCATGGTTACCGTACTTCCCAAAACGTTGAGAGTCACCCAGCCGGCGGTACCGCTCAAGCCGAACAAGGTTCGATCAATGATGGCCCCGATGTTGTCTTTCGGGGAGAACGGTCCGGCCGATCCGGGGAACAGCACATACAGCCCCCAGTTAACGGCCATCAGCGATGCCGCGGTGATCGCCTGCCAGCGAAATGGCAAGTGCCAGATCAGGAAGCAGCAGCAGTAGCAGAAGCCGATTTGAGTCAAGGTCTCTCGGGATAAGAAAGTATAACGGCCGGCATCCAGACACTCGAGCATCTGGCCGAGCAGGGCCAGCCTGAGGGCACGGGTACAAACGTGGCGCAGATTCTGCCCAAAAGTTGCTCCCCGTTCCAGGCGGCGTGCCAGTGCGAACGGCAGTGCAGCGCCCACCACGAACCAGAAGGCCGGCTGGATCAGGTCCCAGAACACCAGTCCTTCCCACTGCACGTGGTAGAACTGCATGGCGATGGGCCGAAGGGCCGGATCCCGGGCGAGGGGGCCGCGGCCGAGCAGACCCCAGCATAGCGCAAGCATGACCAGTCCCCGCATGGCGTCCAGGGCGATGCAGCGTTGACCCGCGGCTGGCATCGTGGGCGCTTGGAGCGTTTGCTCCGAAACTGAAAGTGAGACCGCTTGGGTCATGTTTCCTTCCCTACAGCTTGGCCAATTGCGCGCGATGCGCCCATACTTTTTCAAAAGCCCTCACGTACTGCTCCACAAGCTCCGGCACGTCGGCATAACTCAGCGCAACAAAGATGTGCGAACGATTCACCTGGGCGCCACCAGGAAGCTCCTCAGGCACATCCGGCTGGTGATGCCACCACTTGGCCTCCGAGTAGATCTTGAACTTGTGCTGGAGCGGATAATCCCAGATGCTGACCCGCACGCCTTCGGCTTTAAGAGCCTTCAGCAGAGCGACCCGTGAAAAACCCGCCTTGGCCTCGTCCAGGAAAAGCATGTTGGCGTGATAATAGGCCCGCTTCTGGTCGGGCCGGCATCGCGGCTCCGACAAGCCGGGGAGCTCGAGCAGACGGTCATTTAACTTACGTACCTGTGAGGCGATCAGGGCGTTGCGCTCGTCCAGGCCTTTGAGCTGCTGGCGCGCCACCGCGGCCGCAAACGGGTGCATTCGATACTTCTGGCCGAAGCCGGTCCCCTCGTACTGACGGTACGGGCTGTCCTTGGGAAACTTCGGCGGATCCAGGTATTCACCGAAGGCAGCCGCCCGTTCGTAGTACTCGCGGGTCTGATACATCCCCATGCCGCCTTCGACCGTGGGCAGAACTTTGCTGGCCTGGAAACTGTAGATCCCCATCGCGCCCCAGGCGCCCATGGCCTTTCCCTGCATGGTGGCGCCGTGGGCCTGGGCCGCGTCCTCCAACAGGATCAGGCCCTTCTCTTTCGCAAAATCGGAGATCCGATCCATCTCGCACGGCAGACCCCAGGAATGCATCACGCACAACGCCTTGGTGTGTGGAGTCAGTTTCCGTTTGGCGTCCTCCAGGTCAAAGCAGCAGGTGCGGGGGTCGATGTCGATGAAGATGGGCACGCAGCCGAAGAACCGCATGGACAGGCAGGTGGCGAAGAAGGTGTAAGAGGGCACCATGATCTCGCTGCCGGGAGGGAGATCGAGCGCGAAGAACATCGATGTCAGAGCGCTGGTCCCGTTCATGTGGGCCTTGGCATAGGGGACTTTGGTGTACTTCTTCCACTCCTTTTCGAACAGCGGGAGTTCCTCGTAGAACCTGTTGCTGTCGATCAATTGGTGCAGGGCCTGCTTCTCGGCCGGGCCGTAGCGGGGCCAGCGGGTGACGGCCGCGTGTTTGTCGGCCGGGTAGGTGACAGTCTTGGAGCCGCCATCCAGGGCCAGGGATTCGCGTGCAACTCCGAGGCTCGCGACGGCGGCTGCGCCCACCTGGACGAACGATCGCCGGGTGTTTCCGGGTTTCTCATTAGTGTTGTTGTTGAACATAGGATTACCTCGATTCACAATCAATCACGACCACGATGTCTCCGCAGTCGCCCGCGCTGTAGTTCGGACCGATGGGGATGTAGAGGGCGCGGTTGCGCAGCTCGAGTGTGCGCGGGCAGCACGCCGCACCATAACGGTTCGCTCTGCCGCGCGGTGTGTTGAACGAAGGCCATTCCGGGTGCATGGTAATCTTCTTCTCGATGTACGGCTCCGCCGGCAGGTAAGGCGAGCCCGGCGGGAGGCGAGGCCGGTGCGTTTTCCGCGCGCATGGCCGCCGCGAACTTATCACGCGGCTCCATTGGTCCGCACCAGCAGGTAGACACCCCCCTGGGTGGGCGGGCGCCAGTCCCGCTGGAGGTCGCCGGAAGGAATTGGCTCCGGTCGGCCACGCGCAAGCCTCCTGGAACCGCGGGACGATGCGCGCGGCCCAGGCGCACAGCCGGAATAATTCCCCGAATGCTTGGCTTCTTATACCAGAGTCCATCAGTGCCCACACCATGGCTTTCGAAATATACATCCAGATTCGGTTTGCCCGATTCAGATCCGGGACGGCTATCGGAAGACGTCAATCTTAGCGCGGGATCTATTCCCGCGGCGCATGCCGGCTCTCCCACGCCGAAATTGCTTCCCTTGTCAACGAATTCGTTTATTTTGACCCACTTCCCTCCGTTCAGGCCATCCGTCTTGTCTGTGTATAATTCAAGTTTTACATTGCCTTCCGCCGTATCGTGTACGACATATTTATATCCAATCCAGACGTTATATGGCATGCCTCCCGGCCAATATGTCTTCCAGGCCGTTTGAGGATAACCCGATCCGTGAGCCGTCTCCTTTTCGAAATTAACGAATCCGTCGTATCTAAACTGACCATAATATCCTCTTGTATCGCAGAGCTCAGAATCTATCATGTGATTTGCTCTTGCGGTAGCTACTATTCCTCCGTAAGCAATGGCAGTATCTGAAACACGCCTTCCATATACAGTGATTTCAACATTGTGCCAATATCCATAATGATTTGGTTGAGTGTCGGTGTAGAGTCTGCGCATTCGTGGAACAGCCCCGGAGATTTTCAAGATGCCATCTCCACCCGTGCGAAACGATCCATCTCCTTTACCGGATGCCCAGAATTGCGGATCGTAAGGATCGTTCTGTTGCTGAGGCCAGCTTCGCGTCTGGCCGTTGTCCCACTTCGAATGCCACTCCCTGCCGCCGGGAGCAGTCTCGTAAAGTTTTGCAATGCCGAATTTGTCCGTGGATGAAGGTGCCGGCGTCGGGGCCGGGACGATATCCGCGGCCCGGGCGCACAGGGTTGCTGCTATGGCTGCAAGCAGGTGAGTCCTCATGATCATTGCTCCACGCCGGGGAGGGCAAGAGCAATCTCCAGTTCCCCGCCGCCATCCAGTTGCACCGAAATCATGTCACCCTCTTGAGCGAAATCCTTCGGGACTCCATTCCAGCGAACGCTGGCCGCCAGCGACGGTGTCCTTACGCTCAGCCGGAGCGGCTTTTGGGCATCAGCCAACGCGACTCGAACGTTGTTCGGGTCTCCGGCATCGAGCGCCGCCGTCACCGGCTCGGAGGCTGCCAGCCACGGCTGTCCGCGGTAGCCAACCCGTATCCCTCGTTTCATCGCGATGTTCCGGATGGCGTCTCCAGCCACCCTCGCGTAAGCGTAGGCAGCCGTTGCCGTTAAGTCCTCAACTGTCCACTCGCCGCCGCCAAGCGCCAGTCCATGAATGTCCGTGTACCCGCTCCAACCCAGCGAACCTCCGCGGACTGGGAGAGCCTCGGCGACGGGCGTCCACCTGGAATCCGCCTCCGACACCTTCTGGGGAAGCAGCAGAGTCAGGAAGCTGAGCGTGCTGCCCCTGACCGCGGCCTGGATGTAGGTGTGGTCGAAGGTCACCTGGTTTCCGCGCACTACGGCGCCGACGATGTCGCCCCCACCCACCCGATAGTTCGTGTAACCGGTGTGCTCGGTGATTGAAACTTCCGCGCTGGCGAAAAGAAGCCGCATCTCCACTTCTTCGCGGTCGTTGTTCCGAGTTCGCCAGCGCACGTCGTTGCCGTCAACCTGGAGCATGCCCTCGATCTTTCCGGGTCCTTCGGCCCCGCCGAAGTGGAACAACTGGGCGTAGCTGTGCTCGTTTACGGAAGTCATCTCGTCCAGTAGCACGAAGTACTCGCGGTTGGGAAAGAAAACACTCCGCTTGGTTCCAACATCCGGCGCATCGTGATAAGAAGGGATGCCGCACTCGACGTAGTCCATGTGCGCGCTTGTGAATCCCTCGTTAACCGGCGCCCCGTCTCGAACAGGGTCGCTATCCGTCGCATAGGCCCAGCGCTTGGACGGAGTGCCCGTAGTGCGCTTGCTGCCGGCAACTGGCCCTTCTTTGCCGTCCACGATCACCAGGTTGTGCGCCGCCGGGCTGTAGCGCAGCCAGGTGTGCCCTTCGTCGGTTGGGTAATTCCGGCCGTCGCCAGGATCGATCAGCAGGTAGGCCTTGCGGGCGTAGACCGCAATGGAGGTCTGGTCCGGCTGGTCGTGCGTCGATTTCGAGGGCTCATGAGAGGTGTCGATCAAGAGCCACGTGTCATCCGGCCGCCACCCGCTCCGGAAGCACGCGGCGTTGGAGAGGATCTGGGACAAGTAGGCTGGAGGCTCGCTCTGTGCATCCAGGGACGGGTCGTAAAAAACGATGGAGAGAGCCCGCACGGTAGTGCCGCGGCGCGCGGCTTCGTTCCAGTACCACATCTGCCGCGGGGCGTCCGGAAGCACACTGGCGACAACCTCATGCATCGACGAGATCCCCATCCAGCCGGTGTTCAAGGTGGGCGCCCCCCGGTCGGGCATCATGAGCTGGATGTTGGTTTGAAACATCCGCGCAATGCGATCGTCGTAGCGGCCCTCCCCGCCCGAAAACCAGTCGATCCCCGTCATGCGCCGACAGGCGAGCAGGAAGGGCGCCATCACGTCGAAGCTATTGTTCTGGTAGCTGCTTCCCTCGAGATAGATGCCGTCTGAACCTACAACCGCGGCCACCGCGTTCGGCGCCGCGTGGCTGTTGCCAAACAGGTCCTCAACGATCCACTCGAGGCGCGTCCTGGCCTGGCCGTAGGCGCCGAGCGCCAGCGCTACGGCCCCGAGGCCGCCGGCCACGCGCATCCGCACGTTGGTGTAGTATGCCGGACGGTTGGAGCCGGTAGGAGGAACCTTCAGAACGTCGAAGGTCTTCTCGCTGGTGGCCTCCAGCTTGGCCTTGATCGCTTCGTCCTGGGACGGCTGAAGCCCCGACTGCACCCAATCGTAGGCCATGGCGTAGAAGAGAAGGTTGCCACCCCAGGCCCAGCCGAACTCGTACCAGTCCTTGTCATAGTCTCCGGCGGTTTGCAGGAACTCGGCTGTCTTCTCCCGCCACGCTTCTTGACCTTCGATCAGGTACACAAAAGCCATGTCGCAGGCATACTGTGACCTCGCGTTCTCATTGAGTCCGAAATAGCTGAATCCGGCGGACGCCGATGCTCTGAGGCTGGCGTACCACGCGCCGACGGGGCTGGACTGAACCTTCTGCTTGAGGTTTGCGATGTCGCCGCCATCGAAGAAGAGTAGCGGGTGGCTGCGTTCGCCGGTATCTTGCGCATGCCCCGCGCGGCCGGCGCATCCAACGGCCGCAAGGAAGCCCCGGCGAGTCATCAGGCGATCTTTGCTTCTCATACCCTCTACCAGAGAAGCCGCAATGTGAACTGCATGCTGCGCGCGGACGTACCGCTTAAGTAGGTGTACCGTATTCCCTGCGAGTTGACCGAGGCTGGTTGCTGCGGGCTGTTGGTGGGGTTGAACACGTCCCACTGCACCCGCAGCCGCATCCGTTCCCTGATCGGGAACGATTTGAACAGCGAAGCGCTCAGACTCCACAGGCCGGGGCCCTCCACATATTGATTCTGGAGCGGAGCGATGCCGCCCCAGTTTCCCCGCCAGACCGTGCCATCTTTCTGCGGAACGAACACGGTGTTGGTTCCGTAGAAGGGAGCATTCGGATCCCCGGGGATGGGAGACGCCGGGAACGGAATCAGGTTCTGGAACGCCGGCTTGTAGTTGCCCGGAACACCCATAATGCCGTTCGGGTCGCCCCTGGCATCCACGCTGTTGATCTGCGCCGGATTGATGTAGCCGTTGTGGTAGAGGAATCCGGAGAGGCAGTGGCCGCTGCGGCAATCCTGGATCGGATACTTCCTGCCGTAGATCTCGAAGGGGTTGCCGGTCGGGAACTGATTGCCCGGAAGCGCGAACCAATTTGTCCTCCAGGAGCCGAGGCCCGAAATCTGCCACCCTCCGGCGATCAGATCGAGCACCCCACGCATGTTGCGGCCGAGCAGCTTGCCCTTGCCCACCGGCAGATCGGCGACCCAATTCCAGGACAACCGCTGTCTGGGGATGCGGTTGTTGTAGGCCGCGGGCGTGTAGTACACGAGCCGCTCAATCTGCTCCTGGCTCAGGCCCGCCACCTGGCTGTTGAGGAAGGAGGTGGCGGGAAGAGTAGAGACCTGCGTGCCTTGGTCGTCGATGAGGCCCAGCGAGGCTGAGTTGCTGATGACGTAAAACACCTGGTAACCGAAGCCCTCGCTGTAGCGGCGCGCCAACTCGAACTGCAAGCCGGTGAAGTTAGAGTATCCATACTTGCCGGATTCCATGATGTTGCCGTAGATGGCGTCATACGGGCGGCTGCCGCCGGCCGACGTCGGATAGGGCGTTCCCACGTTCGATGCCCATATGAAAGAACTGGGCTGCGGATTGATGTTGCGGACGGCGTCGAGATAGGCGGCATGGTTGCCCACCCAACCCGCCCGCGCCAGGGTCTTGGGCAGGATTTCCTTTTCCAGCGTCAGGTTCCAGTCGTCAACGCGGGCGTCGGGATAATGCGGATCGATGAACGCGGAGGTGAGGGAGCCGGCGGTGAGCCCGAGGGCGCCTCCGGGGTTGTCGAGAATGTTTCTGGTATTCTGGCCGGCCACGTAAGTCGGGACGCTTCGCAAGCTCCATCCCGGTTTGCCATCGGGGTAGTAGCCCTGGGAATCCGGGAAGTAGACGGGATTGCTCCTGAACGGAATGCCAACGCTTAAGTTGTCCACCAGCGTCTTCATCGGCGTGGTTGTGTAAGCGCGGCTGTACCCGCCCCGCACCACCAGCGCCTTATCGCCGCTGCTGGTCCGGTACGCGAAGCCCAGCCGCGGCCCGAAGTTCTTCCAGTTGCTGAAGATCAGATTCCGCGGCAGCCCGGCCTGCTTGTGATCGATGAATTTGACGCCCAGGCTCTGTAGCCTGGCGACGGCGGGCGCCATAAGCGTGTTGAGCTGGTAATACCGATCCAGGGACTGCGTGAGAACGACGGCTTTCTGGGCCACGTCGAACCCCGTGATGTTGCCGTACTTCTCGTGTATGGCCGGCGACGCCTGCCAGCGCAAGCCCAGGTTCAGCGTGAGCCGCCGCGTCACCTTGAAGTTGTCCTGAAAATACGCCGCGTACTGATTTTCGCGCATGTAGAAGTAGCCGGGGACGGTCAGCACCTGATACCCCATCTGGCCGAGGTAGGCGCTGGCGATGGGGCTTCCGGTCAGCGCCGTCGCCCGGGGAGAGTCGGTGGTTCCGGAGGAATCCCACAGTGCCGTCCAGGTCGCGCTCGGCTGCGCTGCACCGGCCACATTTACCTGCTGCGCCAGATAATTGATCAGATCCCGGCGCAGGTGGACGCCCATGCTCAACTGGTGGCGCCCCACAACCTTCGTCAGGTTATCGTCGATCTGATAGAAGGTGGACTTGTCAGCGTTTGGATAGATGGTTCGGTATAGGGTGCCGTTGAGCCCCAGCCCCGTGATGTCGGGCCACTGCTTGCGTCCGAGTGGGTTTGGCAGCCCGAGTTGAGCGGGCCAGTCGACCAGGCTGTTCGGGTCCGCCGCTTGATAGAACGCCTGCCGGTAGACTGTCGCCAGCACCTCGTTGAACAGCGTGGGAGAGACGGTGCGCACCCAGGACAAGGCCAGCGACTGGCTCGGCGCAGTGTAGCCATTCCGGTTAGCGCCGTTCGTGAGCAGCGGAATGGCGCCAGTGAACGGCCGGTCGTCGATGGTGCCGTTCTTGGAGTAGCGGGCATAGACCATATCCCGGTCCGAGAAACGATGATCGACGCGCACCGCCATGGTGTATGTGGTCTGCAAGGAGCGCGCGTTGCCAAACCAGTTGGACGTAATCAACGGATTAACATCGGGCGATGTCGGCATCGGCGTCAGGTTCATCAGGGACTTCCACAGCGGGGACACTCGGGACGGGTCGATGGCGTTCAGCTTGCCGCCATACCAGAACGGCTGGCGCTGAAAAGTCGTCGGATCCGTCGTCCAGGGATCGAAAATCGCGGTGAACCGGCCGGCGGAATCCACCAACCCGCTAAAGTCGCCGTTGCGCATGGCGGCCGTCGGAACCGAGTAGTTCGCCAGGGAGTTGTTGACATCCGACAGCCTTTCGTAGGCGTAGAACCAGAAGGTACGGTTGCGGCCATCATAGATCTTGGGCAGCAGAACCGGGCCTCCGGCGCTTCCCCCGTATTGGGGACGATTCCGATACGGCGCCAGGTCATTGCCGCTTTCCCGCCTACGCGCTCCGCCGACCCGGCTGTTGACGTGGGTTTCGAACAGCGCGCCGTGCAGGCTGTTGGTGCCGCTTTTGGTGCTGACGATCACCACGACTGGACTGTTGTATTTGGCCGAAACGTTGTTGCTGTCCACGCTGATTTCTTCGATGGAGTCCAGTCCCGGTTCCCCGTATTGAACAGCGCCCCGGGAGCGGGACACCAGCGGCGTACCATCAAGCTGGAAGTCCGTGGAACCGTACCGCTGTCCCCACGCCATATACCCTTGGCGCTCGACGCCGGGAACCGTGACCAACTGACTGCGGAAACTCCGGTCCGACTGCGGCAACTGGTCGATCTGCGTCCGGTTGATGACGTGGCTCATGGTTGAGTCGGTCACGTTGATCACCGGGGTGGCATCGGCGACCACCACACTCGTGGTCGTCGTGGCCGGTTTGAGGGTGGGGTCAACAGTGATCTTCTGTGCCACCTGCACCACGAGCGTGACTTCGTAATTGGCCATTCCCGGCGAGGACGCTTCGAGCCTGTACGGGCCGGGGATGATGCCTGGGAAGACGTAGAAGCCGACTTCGTTCGTTCGGGTCTGGAACTTGACGTTGGTGGCGGTATTGATCAGGGTGACGGCAGCCTGGGGAACCACCGCGTCACTCTGATCGCGGACGTTTCCGCTCACGGTGGACGTGCTGGTCTGCGGGAAGGCCGTAGGGAGGAACAGACCTGACAGCAGCGCTGCTACCAGAAATGCTCTGCGCGCTGTACTCGTCTTAAAGGTGTGCATAGAACCCTTCCTGCTGGTGCCCCAGTCGCAGCATCCCCAGATCGTGAAACCGGGTCGCCCGCTCAAATAACAGCGGATCGTTGGTTACTACCGCGCCTCCTTCTCCGGCCGTGATCGTCTTGCTGATCTGAAAGCTGTAAATCCCGATATCTCCGATCGAGCCCATCCGCCTGCCTCTGTACTGCGCGCCGACGCTCTGCGGGGCGTCCTCCAGAACCCGGACGTTGTGCTTGCGGGCGACGGCCACGATTCCGTCCATATCCGCGGGGCAGCCATACAGGTGCACAACCATGATGGCTTTGGTGCGGGACGTGATCTTCTTCTCGATGCCGTTCGGGGCGATGTTGAAGGACTCGTCGGACTTCGCGCCCATGAACCTGCCGAACTCGGTTTCGAATTGTGCCCCTTTCTTCGGAGTGCTCGGCCCATACCACCGGTTCAGGCTGTGGGACTCGAGGGCTTCCACGACCTCGTTCCGTTCCTGCTCATCACAAAACTGAGTTCCAGGGTAGGAGCTGGAAAGTCCCGTTGCGCGGACCGGCTTGCCGCCCAGCAGGGCCGGCCTGTCGGCGGCGGCGCGCAGGGTGATCGGTCCGGTGCCGGCCCCGGCGACCGTTCAGAAAACGCCTTCGGTCCATGGTAGTTCTCCTTCGTAATGCGATCCTGAATCCATCGTTGAGCCAGCGGCTCCGCTTGTCAACAGGGCGCCTGGTGCGTTATTTTCGATATGAAAGGATCACCGCCGGCGGGATGAAGGGGGACCGCTGGCGGCCACCGATGAGACAAGGCCACACGCTCGAGGAACTGATCTTCTGGCACGTCTTCGACCGCCAGCATTGTCAGCGAGACGAGCTCAGCGTTCGTTTCGGCCTCAGCCGGGCAGCCATATCGAAAGCCGTCGCTTTGTTGCTGGAGAAGGGGCTGGTGGCGGAATCGGCCGCCGGTGCGGTCTCGCCAGGCCGGAGACCGCAACCACTTGAAGTTGATCCTAAGCTGGCCAATCTGCTCGGGTTGGAGATCGATCTGGATCGTGTCACGGCGGTGGTGACCGACATGTCCGGAGTTTTGCTGGGGCGAGGGGCGGTGAGCTGTGATGCCCAACAAGGTGTGGAGGCAGTGCTGCGCGCCAGCCAGGGGGCTGTCTGCCAGGCGCTGGCCGACGCCCGCGCCCCCAGGCAAGAGATAAAGCATCTCGGGGTCGGCCACCCGGGAGACCTTGATCTGGACAGAGGCGTATGTGTTTCCTGGGCCAACGCGCCCGCCTGGAAGAACACGCCGGTTCGCAGCCGGCTCCAGCAGACTTTTCGCATGGACGTCACCGTTGAGGACCACTCCCGGGCGCTGGCTCTGGCCGAGAGGCGCACCTCTCCGCAGGACGGCAGGCACCCGAATGCCATATACATACTGGCCGGCACCGGCGTCGGCATGGGAATCTTCCTTGACGGCCGCCTGTTCCACGGCGCCAGCCGTGGCGGCGGTGAGATCGGACACACCGTCATCGATCCGGCCGGCCCAGCCTGCCAGTGCGGCAACAGGGGGTGCGTGGAAGCGTTTGCCAGCACCGGCGCGATCCTGCGCTACGTGCGCGAGTCGCTGCCGGGCGGCGGTTCGGCCATCGATGACCTTGCGCCGCGGGGCTCGAGCGAGATCACCATCGAGATGGTTGCCGCGGCCGCTAACCGGGGAGACCGCATAGCCTTGGCCGCGATCGAGCGGGCCGCGACTGCGCTGGGGCTGGGGGTGGCAAACGCGGTGCAGATCCTGAATCCCTCGCTGGTTGTCCTCCATGGAAGGCTGGCGCGCGTGGCGGGCGAGCACCTGGTCCAGACGGTGAGCAGGGTGGTTCACAAGCGGTGCGTGGAGACGGCCTCGCGCGGCCTGGAGATCCGAGTCGCCACGCCCAAGAAGGACATTTCGGCCGTTGGTTGCGCTTTGCTGGCGGCCGAGGCCGAGGCCCAGAGGATTGTTCGCGAGCGACTGCCCGCCGAAGCGGCGGAACTCAGCGGGCGGCGGTCCGCTTCACCAGGTCGTTCACCTTCTCGACGATGATTTCTTCCACGGCCGCGCTGAAGCGGCCCGGCAGGTCCATGTTGGCGTCGCCACCCTCGTAGCCACCCTCGCGCAGCACCCTGAGCGACGGGATGTAGGCGAACACGTCGTTGGAATAGCCGGCCACCCAGGTGGTGTCCCAGCCGTGTTCGGCCTTAAGACGCAACGAGTAATCGACCACCACTTCGCCGCCGAGAGCGATGAGTTTCAGCTCGCGTCCGAACTGCCAGACCTGGACAGGATAGGGATAGCGGTCGGGCAGCTTCCCGTCGCGGTCGAAAGTGGCGAGCAGCCGCTGGGCGTACCGGCGGGTGATCTCACTGCGGTCGTTCAGTTGCGCCTTCAGATCCTCCCGCGACGGCAGTTGGGTGAAGGGCAGGTCCACCAGCTCGAAAACGGTCGCCACCGGACCGCTGAGCGGCTTCATCTTCGCGTGCAGCACCAGGTCTACGGCGGCCGCGAGGACCTGACCGTTCCTGGCGGCGAGCTCAACCGAGTAATGAACCAGCGCGGCATCGTTGCCCTGGTAGCGCGGCAGCGGGTTGGCATCGGCGCCGCAACCCTGCACGAATAGGGCAGTGGCGCCCGGATGCACCTTCTCGATCTCCGCTTGCGCGAAACCCGGCCAGTCTCCGCCGATTTGGAAGTCACCCAGCGAGGTGGCATGACAAGCGTAGCCGGCTACGACCGCCCGCAGGTCGCCGTTGGGGGCGCGCACGCTCAAGACCGGAACGTCGTGGTCCACCGGACCGGGCAGGGAGCGCACCCGCACCCGGCGCCGATTCACGGCGATGCCCGCCAGACCTTGCTCGAAGGCCAGCGTGGCCGGGGCCAGGTCCTTTATCGACGCACCCACCGCGTCCACGACTTTGTCGAGCAGACCCGCGGTGTATCGCCGGATCACTTCCGCCTGCTCCTGGTTCACCTCCGCGTAAGCGGGCGTCCTGCCCGTGACCGGACCGCTATGCGTGTGGGAGACGTTCAGGAGGAGCCGGTCTCGCGAGAGCCCGAACTGCTGCCGGCAGCGCTCGGCGATCGCTGCCGACAATTCCCGCTTGATTCCGACCAGGTCCAGGGTGACCAGGACCACGGTCTGGCCGGTCTCATCCTGGAGCGCCAGCGCCTTTACGTAAAGGTCTTGCCGGACGCCTTCGGAGGGCTTCTTCCGCGCCGAGTAGCCGGCCATCCATATCGGCCCGGCAGGCGTGATGACCGCCTTGGCCACCCCCGCCTTCCAGGCGTATGGCTGCTGTGCGCCAGCGGCGTGCCCGCCGCCGAGCAGGACGGCGAACGCCAGACAGGTTAGCCCGCGCATCGCGTGATCAGGCCCGCGCCAGTTCGCTGGCGTGCGCATGGATTTTCCGCATCGCCTCGGCGATCTGCTCCATGTCGCTGCGGCCGGCCAGCAGCACGCTCGGCATGATCCAGACCGTCTCCTCGCAGAGCCGGTCGTTGACCGGACATTGGTTGCGCTCCTCCAGCCGCGCGATCTGCTCCTTGGAGTAGATGCGCCGGTAGCCGCGGGAGTCGAGCGCGTTCTTGAGGTATCGCTTCTTGTTAAGCGGCGTGTAGCCGCTGGAGGCCGGGATCCCTTCCGCCGACAGGGCCTTGAGGAATTTCGCCTTTGGCAGACCGGCGAACTGTTCCTGCTGGTAGCGGAAGATGAAGCCGTGATAGGCGTTCCGCGTGCAGCCTTCGTACATGCGCGCCGGCGCGATGCCCGGGATCTCGCGCAGCAGGCTGGTGAGATACTGCCCGTTCTGCCCGCGCGTCTTGGCCTGCTCCTCCAGCCGCGTCATCTGGGCCAGCAGCAGCGCCGCCTGGAATTCCGACGGAAGGAACTTTGTGCCGTGCATGAGGTCGGAGAACTTCGGGCTCCGGGCGCCGCCGTTCCAGTGGTAAGCGTAGCACTTCTCGTAGAGATCCTCGTCGTTGGTCAGGATGGCGCCGCCTTCGCCGCAGTTCAGGTTCTTCGATGCCTGGAAGCTGAAGCAGCCGGTGTTGCCGTACGTTCCCGCCTTGCGGCCGCGCCACTCGGCCAGGTGGGACTGGCAGGTGTCTTCCACCACCGCCACCTTGCGTTTTCTCGCGACCGTCATGATCGTATCCAGGTCGGCCACGTTGCCGGCGAGGTGCACCGGGATCATCGCCACGGTGCGCTCGGTGATGGCCGCTTCGATCTTGCGGGCGTCGACCTGGGCCGTCTCGAGGTCCGAATCCACGAACACCGGCAGCGCGTACACGTTGAGGATGACGTTGAGCGTGGCCACGAAGGTGTAGGGCGGCAGGATCACCTCATCGCCCGGCCCGACGCCCAGAGCGCCGAGCGAGGTGTGGAGCGCTCCCGTGCCGCTGGAAGTGGCCAGACAGAACCTGGCGCCCGTCAAGCGGGCGTAAGCCTGTTCGAAGCGCGGGATGGCGCGGGCGGCGTCGCCATAGCCGCGAAACCATCTGCCGCTGCGGAGCACCTCAACCAGCGCCTGCTCTTCCCGCTGGTCGAACACAGGCCAGGACGGGAACCCCTCCGTCCGGACGCGCTTGCCGCCCAGCAGCGCCGGTCTGTCGGTTGAGGCCCCGGCCTTGCGTGGCGTCATGGCCGCTCCCGCCACCGGTGCGGCAGCCAGAAAACCTCTGCGGGTCACGTCATTCATCGTCATCCTCCTTGTGGTCCACGCGGCCGAACCGCCAGGCGCAGTATAGCGCGTCTTCTATTCTGTCAGGCGAATAGCGGATTGTCGAGGGGTAGTGGCTGGGCCTTTCTTGCAAATTGAAAAAATGGTCGATCGGGATGGGAACTCACTTGTGCGGCTTCAGTACGTGAACGGCAACGCACGAAGGCAGCCGCTTCGAGCGATAGATGCGCTGCGTGGCCTTCCGAAAATCCGACGCCTCGGCCCGGTAGATATTCGTGAAAACTTGCGGGTTTCGATCGATGACGGGAAACCACGTGCTCTGCACCTGGACCATGATCCGGTGTCCCATCAGGAAACGGTGGTTCTTGTCGCGAAGGTCGATCTCGATCCGTTCGGGCCGGTTCGGGGTCATCGGCGCCGGGTGCGAGAAACTCCTGCGGTACCTGGCGCGAAACACCTCGCCGGAGAGCAGCATCTGATAGTGCCCCATGCGTGCGAGATACGGGTCATCCGTTTCGGGTTTACCCGGATAAACGTCGATCAGCTTGACGATGAAATCCGAATCGGTGCCTGAGGTGGAGGCAAACAGGTCCACGATCAGCCGGCCGGCGATAGTGAGCGGCTCCGAAAGGGGATCGGTCTCGTAGACGAGCACGTCGGGACGCGACGCGGCGAACCGCTGGTCCTCGACCATCCAGTTGTGACCCTGGGTGAAGCGCGGCTCAACAGTGAAAGGCACCGGCTTAGCGGGATCGCTCACGTATGAGTCGTACGCCTGTTCCTCAAGGGGCGGGTCGAACGACAACTTTCCACCGGCGCGGAAATAGAGCCGATGCTCGGCCGCTTTTTCTACCGGCGGCCACCGATCGTAGGAGCGCCACTCGTTCGCGCCGGTCTCGTAGGCCAACACCTCGGGCAGTCGCAACTCGCCCTTGCCTTTCAGGTGATGGATAAAGAAGGGGAACTGAACCCGTTCGCGGAAGTAGATCGCCGGCGATCCCGCGAACTGGACGTTGCCGAGCGAATTGCCGTCCGGGTGCGACTGCCATCCTCCGTGGCTGAACGGACCGACAACGAGCGTGCTCCGGTTGTCCGGTGTCGTGCGTTCGATCGTCTCGTAAATCGTCATCGGGCCGTAGAAGTCCTCCGCGTCGAACCATCCCGCGACGTTCAGCACCGGGTGCGTGATGTTCTTCAGGTACTGTGGAACGTTCTGCCGGCGCCAGAACTCGTCGTAGTCGGGGTGCTCCATGTACGCGTTCCACTCGGGCACCTGGTTCAGGAAGATCTTCCGATTCACGTTGGCGACCGGCCCTAACTCCAGGAAGAACCGGTAGCCGTCGGGGGTTGGCGCCGCGAACGGCTGGCTGTCCTTCTCCGAGGGACCGCGCCGGATGCGCGCATGGCCCGCCAGCCACGAGAACGTGTACATCAGGCGGAATGCCCCGTTGTGATGGAAGTCGTCTCCGAGGAACATGTCGGCCGGCGAGGCCTGCGGTGAGGACGCTTTGAGCGCCGGATGCGCATCGATCATCCCCATCACCGTCTGATATCCGGGGTACGACACGCCGTACTGGCCAACCCGGCCGTTGTTGTTCGGGACGTGTTGGAGCAGCCACTCGATAGTGTCATAGGTGTCGCTGCTCTCGTCCGTTTCCTTTCCCTTCTTGCCGGGGTTGTGTGGCCGCATCACGACGAATTCGCCCTCGGAGCGGAACTTGCCGCGCACGTCCTGGAGGACAAAAATGAAGCCCTCGCGTTCGAGCTCGAACGAGTGCGGCGAAGGACCGAGGCGCTTGCGGTAGTTTTCCGGCCCGTAGTTCCCGACGCCGTACGGAGTGCGGAACAATAAGAAGGGCAGCGGATCCGAAGCGCTGCGCGGAACGTAGACGGCCGTGTAGAGCCGCACGCCGTCACGCATCGGGATCATATGCTCGCTCTTCAGGTAATTAGCCCGGACGTCGTAGGCGGGCTGCGAGAGGCCAAGCGAGCAGAGCAGCAGCGGGGCGAACGCTTTGAACATCAGAAACCTCATGGAATCACTCTATTCTGCCGCAGCCATCGGCGTCACGTTCCAACTTTAATTGATCTTGCCCGCGGCCGGCCGCCGGACGAACTTGGCCATGTCGGCGACCACACAGCCAGTGGTCCGGGTCAGTCTCACGTCGCCCTGGGTGCCGGCATCGAAGCGGTAGGCGCCGAGATCTACCCACCCGTCCGGGCCGGGCGAGAACGGTACGGATCGTCCCGTGACAGCGCCAGACGCGGTGATTTCAGCCCTGGCCTCGCCCGTCCCTTCCCTCGGCGCGACCCGGTGCAGCAACACCTGGTAGTCGCCCGCCGTCAGCACTTCCGGCCGCCACACGGCGCTCGAATCGCCCGTGCAGGACTCCCTGGCGCCCGAGAATGAGAAGCCCTTGATACCAGCGTCTGACCAAGTCCCCTGCTCGCTATATTTCTCTTCGCCGTCGTCGATGTAAATGTCCCGCTCATAGAACGCGGCGTGATCCAGGAACATGCGCCCGGGGAGCTTCGATTCATCGACCTTGCCGAACCTCTCGTAAGCGACGCTGGTCAGGTAGAAGTTGACCCGGTCGTGCCGGTGCTCGGTGAATGGGTAGTCGAGCACGCAGCGAAGCTTGCCGTCCAGGTAGAACCGGACGTCTCGCTCGGTCCACTCAAAGCCGTAGGCGTGGTAGCCGGCGGTTGCGTCGAAGCCCAGCGGGCGGCGGTAGACACCAGGCGTGCATGTTATACGCTTGTTCTTGCCGTTCGCGCGCCACAGGATCACGCCCATGTGGCCCTCGAGTGAATTGTCCGAGTCGAACTCCATGCCGTCAATCTCCGTGCCGAGCTGCGGCGGCGGAGTGGTGCGCGCCCTGTCCGTGGCGATGGCCCACACGGATTGGTGCCAGCCCGCGCCCCCGTGCATCTTCACGCGGCCTTCGTAATAGCCGTAGCGGAACTTCCGCTTGCTGATGATTCCGCCGGCGGTGTAGTCCTTGCCTTCAAGGGGCTCCCTTTTCATTGTGATGATCGCGTTGCCGCTGGCCACCGAAACAGCCTCCGGTCGATTCACGCTATCGAGCCTGGTCCCCGTGCGGTACATCCACTTGCTCAGGTCCAGTTCGCCGCCGTCGAAATCATCTGACCACTTCAAGACATACCCGGGCGGGGGGTGGGTTCCGGCCAGGCGGTACGAATGCTCCGGCGGGTCGGCCTGCGCCGGCGTCAGTGCAATCGCCAACAAGCTGAAAGGGAGCCAGCATCGCCGCATGAAATGACTCCTTCGCTCGAACTGCATACCGCTTCAGCCGTCACGCATAGCAGCGGACTTCGAAGATCCGTGCGAGGTCATCGCCATTGGTGGCGGTCACATGAATGCGGATGGCCTCGACTTCGATCGGATCGAAGTTGTGCCGGCTTAGACGTTGATAGTTGGACTTCACCGCAGCGATCCCGGTCAAATCGGTCGCCCCGGACCGCCGCGCGAGGATTTTGTAGTCCTTGACCGTCTCGGGCTGCGCTGCCCGGATGATGCCGCGGTTCGTGGTATCGCTGGAGGTGAGCGTCAGCTCGCGCTGGAAGCCGCTGTCGAACGTGATCTGGATATGCCGGATGCGCTGCGGCTGAGGCCAGCTCAGCTCGATCCACGCGCCGTCCGCTCCAAGGCGCGCCGCCCAGTGGTTGATCACTGGTTCGGGGTTCGCCGGCGACGTCGGAATGTCTCTCGATGTGCCGTTGATGATGTTCGCTGCCGGCGCGCCCGGTGCTTCCGCCGACGCCCGGACCGTGGCAAGCCGGGCCAGGTCGTCCGGGTCCTCGTTGCGCAAACCGCGGATGGTCTGGTCGTCGCGCAACAGTCCCTGCTGGAGCTGGGTCAAACACTTGCGGTCGGCGGCAAGCTGCCGCGGCGTGAGGCCGTGCTCGAGGCAGTGCGCCACGGCCATCCCGACGGCCTGCCCCATTACCGCGCAGGTCGCCATCACCCGGGTGGATGTGAACGCCACGTGCGATGCGCTGATGTTGCGCCCCGCCATCATCAGGTTGGAGATGTTCCGGCTGTACAGGGACCGCAGGGGAATGTTGTAGACCTCGGGCGTCCTCAGGACCGTGTTCGGGGGCAGGTCGGGACGGTCGAACCCCCCGGGCGGATGATCGTCCATGGGCCAGCCGCCGATGGCCACCGCGTCCTCGAATTCGCCGCGCATCAGGTCATTCTGCGTCAGCATGTGGCCGCCGACGATGCGCCGGCTGCCGCGTTTGCCCGGTATCATGCCGACCCAGTCCATCGCCCAGTGGGCGCTGTCGGGGAAATCGCCGCCGTTCTTGATATAGTCCCAGACGCCCATCACGATCGAGAGCAGCTCGAAGCGAATTCTCTCGTTGTCGCGGATCGTGTTCAGGTTGCCACCCCACTCGATCCACCAGTAGCCGTACTCCCAGGAATCGATCTGGCGGAACCGGAGCTGGTCCCTGGTGACCTTCCTGGCCCAGCGCGGTGGGGTGAACGGCATGGGGCGCTGATACAGGCGAGACGTGAACAGTATGCTACTACCGAGCGTCTCACCATGGGCCTTCTCCGGAGCGAGCGACTCTCCGAACTCGGTCCGGGCCTCGCGCCCCCACCGCATCTCCGCACCCGCCTCGAGCGCAAGCCGCGAATCGCCGGTGCAGTCGCAGAACAGCTTGGCGCGAATCCGGTAGAGGTGCTCGGATTTGTCGCAGCGGACCAGAGCCTCTTCGATCTTGCCATGGCCCGTCTTCGCGGAGAACAGCGTGCTTTCGAGCAGCAACGTGATGTTGGTCTCGCTCAGGACCTTATCGTAGAGGAGGAGGTCCCAAAGCTCCCGACATCGTTGCGGATTGTTCACCGCGTCGGTGAGACGCAACTCCTCGAGGACGCCGCCTTCGCGCCAGCCGGGACGGCGCTTGTGGCAGTTGGCGCCGACGACGTGCATCTTCACTTCACTTGACGAATTGCCGCCCAGCCGCGAGCGGTCCTGCACGAGCACGAGCCGCGCGCCGTGACGCGCGGCCGCGATCGCAGCGCAAACGCCCGCCAGCCCTCCGCCCGCGACGAGCACGTCGGTATCGAGGTTGACGAGCGCCATATTAGGCTCATTCGACAGTCCCTTGGGCTTTTTGGCCGGTGCAATGCTCTCGAAATCGCGACGGGTGACGCCGGCGGGAAGCTGGGCCGTCCGAGTGGCTTGGAACGGACCGGCAAAGACGGCCAACGAATAGCCGCCCAGATCCGAAAGGAAATCTCGACGCTTCACTTAGAGCCTCCAACGGCCAAGGGGCGGGCGCCGGCCTCGCGCCCGCCTCCCCGGGGTCAACGTCAGAAAATCAGTTTCAATCCGAACTGCACGATGCGTGGGCTGCGCGCAGACCGGATGGTGCCGAATGTGGAGCTGCGATTCAAGCCGTCGGGTCCGGGCAAGAAGCTCGCGTTCGGAAAACCGAGGTCTACATGGTTCGGGAAGTTGAACGCCTCGGCGCGGAACTGAAGCTTCATCCTCTCGCGAATGCGCGTGTCCTTGAGCACCGAGAGATCGATGTTGATAACGCCCGGCGCGCGCACGTCCGGGATGGTCCGGCCCACGTTGCCGAGCGTGAAGTCCGGCGGGTTGACGAACGCCGTAGTATCGAACCACTGGTCGATGGAGCGGTTTTCGAGAAACGCGCTCTTGCCCGTCGAATTCGGCCGGTTGGCGCGGAAGTTGCTCGCCCCGCGCACGATCAACGGTAGGCCGGTCTGGATGGTCGTGATCGAGTTCATTTGCCAGCCGCCGATGAGGCTGTTCACGACGCGGTTGCCAGAGTGCACGAGCCTGCCGCTGCCAAAGGGAAGTTCCCAGATGCCGCTGAAGACCAACCTTTGCGCAACGTCGGTTGGGTCGGTGGAGCGCTCGGAGCGCCGGTCATACTTGCCGTTCTGGTAGCCGGTCTCGTTCGCCTGCTCGCCGAACCAGTTGAGCGGAATTCGCACGCTATCGCTGATCAGTTTGCCGGAAGTCAAAGACGCCAGAAGCGAGAACCCGTGCGAGAGGCGCTTCTCGATCGTCAACAGCAGTGCGTGATAGATGGCTGATCCCTGGTGCGGACCGCGTACGGCGATGCGGGCGATATATGGGTAAGGGAGCAGCGACTGGCTGCGCCTCACTTGCGCGCCGCCAAGAACTCCAGGCACTTTCCCCTGGTACGCATTGGGGACCAGGTTCTGGAGCGCCAGCCCGTACGAGTAATGCTGCGGGTCCAACTGATTGTAATCGTAGTCGCCGGACGACAGGCGTGTGCCGCGGTTTGCCGTGTAGGTGGCTTCTACGAGCCAGTGGCCCTTGATCTTCCGCTGAACCGACAGGCTCCACTGCTGGGACATCGGGGTGCGTTCGTTGGATTGGTCCCAACTTACGCCGGTGCTGAGGAACGCGCTTGGTCCCAGCTTTCGGCCCAAAGGAGGCGTCGGCGGAAATGGGAAGCCGTCCCTAAATTGAAAAGCCGGAAACTGGGGATTGTCGTTCGGCGGGTCGTAGTTGGTGGTGGTGCTGGAGAAGCCCTGTATCTGGCCGAAGTAGTCGATGTGGAAGATCCCTTCGTAGAAGATCGCATACCCACCGCGGATTACGGTGCTGGCGTTCCCGAACGGGTCATATGCAAAGCCGACGCGCGGTCCGAAGTCTTTCTTCTGCGGTTTCAGAAACGCGCGGCCGTAGTCCTGTCCGGCATACACGCTCCGCCCCGGCAGGCCGTTCTCCGGGTTGATGCCGAACGGGTCGAAATTGATGTTGCCGTCGTTCTGCTCCACGGGCGCCGACTGGTAGTCGTAGCGCAGTCCCAGGTTCAGGTTCAGGCGCCGGCCGGCCTTCCAATCGTCCTGAAGAAAGAAGCTGGTCGAATAGCCGCGCGTGGACTCGCCCATATAGATCGCCAGCGACCCGCTGCTCACATTGCCGAGCAGAAACTGCGCCAGCCCCCTGCCCGTTCCGGCCGGCCGCTGCGGGTCGGTGGTGAGGCTGCCCCCGAAATTGAAGGAGCCGGAAGGACGGGACATATTAATGTTGTGTCCCTGAAGCAGGCGGATGTCGGCGCCGTACTTCATGGTGTGGCGCCCACGGATGTAAGTGACGGTTTCGGCCAATTGCGTGGTCAGCCCGGCGCGGTAACCGTTGCTCGGGCCTATGTCGAGATCCGGTATGTTGGTGCCGCTCATTACGGGTCTCGTAAGAGCTGGGACCGACGCCGGCAGCCCGAGCTTCTGCGGCCAGCCTTGCCCGTAAGTAGTGTGAATGAACGTGAAATACTGGCGCGCCAGGGTGATGCGGAAGTCATTCAAAAGTCGCGGACCGAACGTGTGGGTGTCGGATATCACCAGGTTGCGCGTGTTCCAGTTGTCGGTGCGCCCCGAGAGTTCCCATGGCAGGAAACTGCCGGACTCGGGCACGTTCCAGTGGCGGAAATTCATGTAGCGAACGAAGAAGTTGTTCTTGTCGGAGAAGCGGTGGTCGATGCGCCCCATGTACTGGCGCATCGGGTTGCCGATCTTGAGGACCTGGTAGTAGTTGTCAGCATTCGTGAACGGGTTACTGGGGACGCGGTTGGGCCCGGGCACGAGCGCAATAACGTTCTTTGACACCGGATCGAATCGGCCAGCAGGCACCCTGTTGCCTGGCAGGGGGTCGCGCAGGTAGCCGGATCCGGAGGGGTTGGCCCGCGTGGTGGACGGATCGAAGATGGGGATCAAATTGCCCCTGGCGTCCCGGAGGTTCGAGAAATCACCTGCATACTCTTGCTGTGTCGGAACAGTCCGGATACTGCTGAAACCCTGGCGAAAGCGATACTCCTCGTACTGGGAGAAGAAAAAGGTGCGGTCCCGACCCGTGTAGAGCCTGGGCAAGTGAACGGGCCCGCCTACCGAACCGCCGAATTGGTTATAAGTGAACGGAGTCTTCGAGACCGAGAAGGTGTTGCGCGCGTCCAGCGCGGAGTTTCGCAGGAACTCGTAGAGCGATCCGTGGAGGCTGTTGGTCCCCGACTTGGTGACTACGTTGATCACGCCTCCCATGGTGAGGCCGTACTCGGCCGACATGGCGCCCGACTGAACCTTGAACTCTTCGATGGCGTCCACCGTTGGGTTTGCGTTAATGTCGTTATAGTAGCTCTGGTTATTGGTGCCCCCGTCCACCATGATGCTATTGAGCGAACTCGGGCCGCCGTTGACACTCACCCTGCCCCAGATGCGTCCCGCGGTTGGTGAAGCCGCTGTAGGTGGGGCCGGTGGTGGGCTTCACGCCGGGCGCAATAAGCATCAGCGCGAAGGCATTCCGGCCGTTGACCGGCAGGTCGCTCATCCGGCGGTTCTCCACCACCTTGCCAAGCGTCGCCGACGCGGTGTCCACCAATGGGGTGGCGCCGACCACCTCGACGGATTCCGTCACCGCGCCGAGTTCGAGGGTGAAGTCGACGCGGGCCCGCTGGTCCACCTCTAGGGTGACGCCGGCGCGTACGGCCTTCTTGAACCCGGCCAGTTCGGCCGTGACCGAGTACTTGCCAACGGGCAGGCCGGGCGCAGTGTAGAACCCCTCGGCGCCGCTTTCGGTCCTAAATGTCGCGTTGGTGCCAACGTTAGTGATGACCATGACCGCACCGGGCGCGGCCGCGCCGCTTGAATCCATGACCGTGCCCAGGATGGTGCCCCGGCTCTGCTGGCCGAGGGCAGACGCCAGCGTCAGAACGAGCAGCGAAATGAGGTGCACAAAGGATCTCATCTTCTCTACCTCCTTGCGGGGACGAATGTGCGCATCACTCGATCAGGCCCGCGCCAGTTCGCTGGCGTGCGCATGGATTTTCCGCATCGCCTCGGCGATCTGCTCCATGTCGCTGCGGCCGGCCAGCAGCACGCTCGGCATGATCCAGACCGTCTCCTCGCAGAGCCGGTCGTTGACCGGACATTGGTTGCGCTCCTCCAGCCGCGCGATCTGCTCCTTGGAGTAGATGCGCCGGTAGCCGCGGGAGTCGAGCGCGTTCTTGAGGTATCGCTTCTTGTTAAGCGGCGTGTAGCCGCTGGAGGCCGGGATCCCTTCCGCCGACAGGGCCTTGAGGAATTTCGCCTTTGGCAGACCGGCGAACTGTTCCTGCTGGTAGCGGAAGATGAAGCCGTGATAGGCGTTCCGCGTGCAGCCTTCGTACATGCGCGCCGGCGCGATGCCCGGGATCTCGCGCAGCAGGCTGGTGAGATACTGCCCGTTCTGCCCGCGCGTCTTGGCCTGCTCCTCCAGCCGCGTCATCTGGGCCAGCAGCAGCGCCGCCTGGAATTCCGACGGAAGGAACTTTGTGCCGTGCATGAGGTCGGAGAACTTCGGGCTCCGGGCGCCGCCGTTCCAGTGGTAAGCGTAGCACTTCTCGTAGAGATCCTCGTCGTTGGTCAGGATGGCGCCGCCTTCGCCGCAGTTCAGGTTCTTCGATGCCTGGAAGCTGAAGCAGCCGGTGTTGCCGTACGTTCCCGCCTTGCGGCCGCGCCACTCGGCCAGGTGGGACTGGCAGGTGTCTTCCACCACCGCCACCTTGCGTTTTCTCGCGACCGTCATGATCGTATCCAGGTCGGCCACGTTGCCGGCGAGGTGCACCGGGATCATCGCCACGGTGCGCTCGGTGATGGCCGCTTCGATCTTGCGGGCGTCGACCTGGGCCGTCTCGAGGTCCGAATCCACGAACACCGGCAGCGCGTACACGTTGAGGATGACGTTGAGCGTGGCCACGAAGGTGTAGGGCGGCAGGATCACCTCATCGCCCGGCCCGACGCCCAGAGCGCCGAGCGAGGTGTGGAGCGCTCCCGTGCCGCTGGAAGTGGCCAGACAGAACCTGGCGCCCGTCAAGCGGGCGTAAGCCTGTTCGAAGCGCGGGATGGCGCGGGCGGCGTCGCCATAGCCGCGAAACCATCTGCCGCTGCGGAGCACCTCAACCAGCGCCTGCTCTTCCCGCTGGTCGAACACAGGCCAGGACGGGAACCCCTCCGTCCGCACGCGCTTGCCGCCCAGCAGCGCTGGTTTCTCAGCCGGGGAGCCGGCTTTGCGTGGCGTCATGGCCGCCCCCGCCACCGGGGTGGCAGCCAGAAAACCTCTGCGGGTTACGTCATCCATCGTCATCCTCCTGGCGCAGTGAACAGCGCACCTTCCATTCTGTCAAGCGAATAGCCGGCTGTCGAGGGGCAGCGGCCGGGCCTTTCTTGCAGATTGAAAAAAACGGTGCATTGTGAGACGATACTGGCAGGCGCGGGGGAACGGATGCGCAGCAGTCACACGCTCGAGGAACTGGTCTTCTGGTACATCTACGACCGCCAGCATTGCCTGCGCAGCGAGCTCACCGATCATTTCAGCGTCAGCGCGGCCACCGTATCGAGGGCGGTTACGTTGCTCCTCGACAAAGAACTGGTCGTGGAAGCCGGCACCCACGCGACGGCGCCTGGCAGAAGACCGCACGTGCTCGAAGTGAACCCGAAGTTGGCCACTCTGGCGGGACTGGAAATCGACGTGGACCGGGTGACGGCCGTGGTCACCGACATGGCCGGGACCCTGTTGGGGCGCGGGGCGGTGCGCTGCGATGCGCACCAGGGCCTGGAGAAGGTGCTCGAGGCCAGCCAGGAGGCAGTCCGCCAGGCGCTGGCCGACGCCGGAGTTCCCCTCGGCGAAGTCCGGCACCTGGGAGCGGGGCATCCCGGCAACCTGGACCTGGAGCACGGCCTCTGCCTTTTCTGGCCCAATGTGGCCGGGTGGAGAAGTGTCCCGCTCCGCGACAAGCTGCGAGAGCGGTTTGGGATGGAAGTGACGCTGGATGACCGGTCGCGAGCGGTCGCCCTGGCCGAGCGGCGCGCGTCAGGCGAAAACGGCCGGCACCCCAACGCCATCTACGTTCAGGTGGGTACCGGCATCGGAATGGGCGTGTTCGTTGACGGCCGCCTGTTTCGGGGCGCCACCCAGGCCGGCGGCGAGATCGGCAACGTCGTGATCGACACCGACGGGCCTCTCTGCAACTGCGGCAACCGCGGTTGCGTCGAGGCGTTCGCCACCATCGGGGCGGTGCTTCGCTACGTTCGCGACTCGCTGGCGGCGGGAGCCTCCTCTCAGATGCCGTCCACAGCCTCCAACGAGCTCACCATCGAATCGGTGGCCGCGGCGGCCAGCCGTGGCGATCCGCTCGCGCTGTCCGCGTTCGAACGCGCGGGCACCGCTCTGGGCCTCGGCGTTTCCAACGTAGTGCAGATTCTGAATCCTTCGCTGGTGGTTCTCTGCGGCAGGCTGGCCCGCATCGCCGGGGATCACCTCGTCCGGGGCGTCAGCAAGGCGGTGCGGGAACGGTGCGTGGAGATGGCCTCGCGGCGGGTGGACATCCGCGTCGCCCCGCCGCGAAAGGACATTTCGGCCGTGGGCTGCGCCTTGCTGGCGGCCGAAGCCGAGGCTCAACGGATCGTGCGCCACCGGCTGTTCGGCGAGTGACCGATCAGGCGGCGATCCCGAGCAGCTTCGCCGCATTGCGCCGCCGGATCTGCTCTTTGACCTCTTCGCTCGCCTCCAGCACCTCGAGCTTCAGCACTGCCGGGTCGGGGTAGTTGAACGGCGTCCCGGTCCCGAAGACGATCCGCTCGGTACCCAGGAGTTTGTGGCCAGACATCATGGGCGCATCGCTTTCAGAAAGTTCTTCACGTGAGGCACGGTGTCGTCCGGGACCGTCTCAGCGGACTTCATCTCTTGCGGCAGGGCCCCGGCAGGCACTACTCCCTTGAACTCAATCTGGTCACACGTTTGAACCTTAGCGACGCATCTCTGCGCTTTCCGTCGTCTTTCCAGTGACCGTCCCTGGCGCTCCACCTCTCGAAGTACGAATCTGCCGCGCCCCAGGTCACCTGCGCGAAGGGACAGACACCGGGACACGGATATGAAGGGTTGACGGAAGGCCGGACCTCGGGGGCATCCACGAGATAGCTCGCCTCGACCGAGCCGGGCGAAAAAAAAGAAATTACATAGGTCCTGCCCTTCTCAAGCGTCAGCGGTTTCGACAGTGGCTGCTCGTACCAAGCGAATCTCCTGTCCTCGTTGGGACCGGGATTGTAGTAATGATCCCTTATCTCCGATCTGCGAGCGACGACTCCGTTGCCGAGAAGGGTCTCGCCTTCGCTTATCTCGTAATGAATGGCCTCGCCCAGCTTGTTCCACTTCTCCTCGTCCGTGGCCCCCTTGACATAGTCGAGATTGACGCCCAGCATCGTGCCGATTGCCGCTACAGTCTTGTCCTGGAAATCAATCTTGATACGTTGCCGGTAGTACAGGGTCGATTTGCCGCCCAGGCCTTGGTAGGCATGGCAGTAAGGCTGCCCGTAACAGGCGCCGTCGTCGAAGCAGAGCAGGAAGACCGCGATCTCCCTCTCTCGTGTTGTCCATCCCTTGGCGGCACTATAGATCAGGACGGCGAGATTGGGGTCTGTGATGATCGTATTCCGGTCCGGGCCCGCGATGTTGAGCGGTATCACGTGACTGGCGGGGCGGTCCACGTAGACATTGTTGAAGTGGGCAGAATCGACTGGTCCCGAGTGCCATTCTACGACGACATGATAGATCTGCCGCTCCACCACGGGCGCCGGACTCTTGAGCGGGACGAAGTGCCACTGGTCCCAGCCGGTCGGGCGGACCAGTCCGCGTCCGTCGCCGTTGATCCATTGCCCGTCTGGAAGACCGTCTCTGTCGCCTTGTATGCCGACCTTGTAAGTAGGGGGAGGTTCCCAGGCGGTGTTATAAGGCGTCTTCCAGAAAAGCGCCACATGGGTGACCGTCTTGCTCAGCGGCGCGGTGAAACGCTGGGACTGCTTGTGATCCTCGGCCTGGAGGGAGCCGGGAACCATTCCGCCGCTGGTGATCCAGAATTGTTGCGCGGGGTTGTACTCGGGTAGTTCGACGCCGCCGCACAGCCAAGCCAGAAGAACCGCTCCGGCAACCCCGGTGACAGTTGTTTGCTGGCGCCTCATGGCCAGGTGTCAGTCGATCGGCCTAGAATTTCAGCTTCCCGGCAAGCTGCCACGATCGCGCATCGGTCATCGTGCCGGTGACCCGCCCGAAGGCGGAACTGGTGGGGCTCGTGTTCGGCCCCGAGAAGCTCGGGTGGTTCAAGGCGTTGTAGACTTCGGCGCGAAACTGGAAGGTGAGCTTTTCGCCGATTGGGAAGCTCTTGACAGCCGCCAAGTCCCAGCGCGATACGCTATCCGTGCGGATGCCGCCGAACCGCAGCGGGAACGCCCGGATGTTCCACTCCAGTTGTTGCCTCGAGTCCCGGTTGAAGCCGGCATCGACGTTCAACCAGCGATCCACACTTCGTTTGTCGCTCGGAAGAGGAATGTCCTTGAGGTTGCCGTTGAAGATTGCATTGCCGAATCCAAGCGGCGGACCGCTCTGCCGCACCACGATCCCGCTGATCTGCCAGCCACCGATGACGAAGTTCACGGGTGTAGGCAACTTGGCGCCAAACTGCTTGCCCCGACCGACTGGGAGCTCCCAGATTCCACTCATCGCCACACGATGAGTACGATCAAAATCGCCGACTACCTCGGAGGGGCGGGCGTCGGTCGCGTTCAGGAACTGGGTAGCCTCCATCAGCTTGGACCAGGTATAAGTCAACTGGAAGGTGTAGCCCTGGGAAAGTCGCTTCTCCGCCTGAACCTGGAGAGAGTGGTACCAGGAATACCCGATGGGTTCCCTGTACTGCGTCAGGCCGCCGAAATGCGGAAATGGACGCAGCAAAGCGGCGCGCGAAATATTCGCCCCATAGATCGGGCCGATGCCATAGAACGGGTTGGGAGACTGCGCGGACAGGAAGTTGATAGTCTTCTCATCTCTGTCCCGGCTGGTGCTCAGATACTGAGCGGGCGTATCGTTCAGCGAGCGATCCACTCCCAACCTCGTGCCGCGGTTACCGACGTAGGAGGCATCCACGACGAACCTTCCGGGCATCAGTCGCTGGAATCCGAATGACCAGCGCTGGGAGTAAGCATGTTTCCGATTGCTGGGATAGAACGCAATCGACTGCCCGAGGTTGGTCATCAACCCGCCCGCCGCTCCCGGTGGTGACAGCAGTCCATTCGGAAACGGATTGGCCAGGGTGGCGACAAACGTCAAGCCGCTGTCAAGAGAGGCCTGAATCGGGGTGCTCTGCGAGAATCCGGTCTGGATGGCCCTGGTGGCGTTCACCCCGATGGAATCGTAAAAGACGCCGTAGCCACCGCGCAAGGTCGTCTTGGAGTTCAATTGGTAGGCGAATCCGAAGCGAGGCAAGAAGTTGTTCTTCTCGCCTCTGAACGGCGCGCGGCCCGCGCCTTCCTGGTTCAGGTACAACTGGCCGCCTAGCACGCGGAACTGGTTCGGCGGCAACTCGGGAATAGGGTTGCGGGTGTAGTTCGCTCGCGCCTGAGCTTCGATCGGATTCGCTTGCCCGAAGGCGAAACCGGCCACCAGGCGGTTGTATCGCTCGGTGATCGGGGACTCCAGTTCGTACCGGAGGCCGAGGTTCAGAGTGAGCCTGTCGGTGATCTTGAAATCATCGTGGAGGTACAGGCCGTGGTACCTGTCTTGCAGCGCATAGCTCGCGCTGGCCTCCATCGAACCACCGGGTATGCCCAGCAGCATGGACGCCAGTTCCTGACCCACCGGCGCCACGGGAGAATTGTCCAACGGCCCTCTCGTATAGGTCGCCGAGAAAATCAGATCCGGCGAAACACTCCGAGGAAAACGGTTTCCGAACGCCCGGTAGACCCGGAGGTCTGCGCCGTACTTCAAGTTGTGCCTTGCTCGCAAATGAGTGACGGCGGCCGCGAAACTGTGAGTGAGCCCCGTGTTGGTTCCGTCCCCTTCCTCCCAGTTGGAGAAGGTCGAAAAGGGGCTGGCGCTGACCCTCGGGATGGTCGCCAGCTTCTTGTCCACGAGGTTGACCAAGGCAGGCGAGAACCCCAGCGAAGCCAGATCGAAGCCTCGGCTAACGCGCCGCTCGGGGAACTCCTGGTTGGTCAGGCCGTAGCGCAGATTCAATACCAGAGCGGGGCTGAGGACCAGTACGTGATCCACGGCCAAACCTCTGTTGATGCGGTTCATGATGATACCCTGAATGCCGTAGCCGAATACCTTCTGCTTGTCCTCGAGCCAGTGGTCGTAGTTAGCGCGGACGAACATCCGGTGGCTCTCGCTGAAGGCGTGGTCAACACGGGCGAAGTGGACGTAGTAATCTTCGACGTCGATCGTCGAGCTGAAAAAGTTGTTCTGACCGTCAGCAGTTCCCGGCCCGCTGGGGAGGGGATAGAACTTCGCCAGATTCACCCCGACCGGGTCCAGCCGAGAGGACGGAATGATATTGTTCGGCAGGGGCTGGCGGCCGAAACGACCGCCGCTGGCGGGCGTCGTGGTGGCAGGATCATAGATCTGGTACCGGCTGCCGAGACTCAGAAGCTCGGAGAAGTCGCCCCGGCGCTCGGCGGCGGTCGGGACAGTCCCCGTGAATGGTCTGGGATCCCCCCACTTGTTCGCTTCCCAGGCGTAGTGCCAAAAAGTCTTGTCTCTCCCGTTGTAGAGGCCTGGTATCCGAACCGGGCCTCCGGCGGAGGCTCCAAAGCGGTGGTCGGCGTAGGCCGGCACCTTGGTATTGTTCTTGTTGTTGAAGAAGTTTGGGGCGTCGAAGGCGCTGTTGCGGGCCCAATAGTGGGCCTCGCCGTGCAGTCGGTTGGTTCCACTGGCGGTGTTGACGCTCACGAACGCCCCCATGGTATGTCCAATGCTGGCATCGTAAGAGCTGGTCTGGATCTTGAACTCCTGGATCACCGTGGAGGGCGGACGGAACGCGTCACGAGCCCGTCCGGCCCCGTCGGCGAACGTGTTCGAAACGCCGTCCATCTGGAACTCGTTGGTGAATGCGGGGTTGCCATCAGCGGAGATCGCCGTGCCGGTAAACGGCGCCTTCATGGGCATCCATCTCCTGTTGGTGATTACGCCGGCGGTGAGGAACATCAGTTCTATCGGATTGCCGCCCACCACGGGAAGCTCCAGCACGCGCTGCTGGTCGATCACTTGGCCAAGTGAAGAACTGGCCGTGCTGAGGAGCGGCGTTTCCTCTTTCACATCGATGCGCTCCGTCACCGGGCCGACCTCCATCTGGATGTTCAGCTCAACAATGTCACCAACCCGGACCTGGACGCCCTCCCGGACATAGCCCTTGAGACCGGCGGCCTCCGCGGAGACCCGGTAGAACCCGGGAAGCAGGAAGGGAATGTTGAAGCTGCCGGTGTCGTTAGTCCGGGTTGACGCGCTAACACCGCTTGCAACGTTGGTTACGCGAACCTCCACATTGGGTATCCGCGCTTCGGTCGGGTCGGTCACCCGGCCAAGAATCGTGCCTCGGGGATCCTGAGCCAGCGCTGTTGCCGCCAGCAGGATGAGTGTGCTCACCGCACAGAGAATAGTCCTCGTTCTCAGCTCGACTATGCGCATCGGGAAAGCCTCATTAGAATCATTGACTTACTTTTGTGCCCAGCGGAATCGTCCACCGGTTTCGGCCAGGAACTTCATGGTTTCCTGCCGGACAACCAATTCCGCATCCAGGATGTCGTCCGGTTTGTGGACAACCCGTTCGCCTTTCCGATTCTTGACCGGATAGGTGTGGGAGGGCGCCTCGAATATCACGGTGAGGGTGCCGCAATGCAGGTTGAGAGCGCTGTCAAGATTGAAGCCGGACAGCGGTCGGGGCGCCGGATCGGCTTCCAGCGAGACGTCGTCTGAACCTTGTAGTTTCTCGGTGGTCAGCCGCCCCTGCACCTGTCGATAGAGCCGGTCAAAGATCGGCATCAGCTCGGGCTCGATGAAGGAGCGGTTGGCACGCATGAACGGCGCCCCGCCGGCGTGCATGTTGAGGATCAAGTCGGGCCGTTCCTGCGCAGCCAACTCGAAAAGCGCTTGTGTTTCCGGCTGGCGCCTGGGGCTGAAGAAGTCGTCATGCTGGATGTTTATGCCGGCATCGTTCGGGTAACCGCCGGGAAACTGCGTCCGCGAGAAGTCGAGCGGAATGAAAGCCTTGCACTCCGGCCAACCGATGTTCGAGCCATCGCGCCAGGCGCCGGTGTTGAAATACTCATTCAAGGCGGTCTTTTCGTTCTCACTGAACCGTATCATTCGCAATGGAATGCGCGCCCGGCCATCAACATTGACGATGGGCACAACGATGATCCGGTGGAGCGCTTTGGCCACAGAAACAATTTCCGGCCACTGCTTGCCGCGAAGGTCCCGGCCAGTTTCGAGCACCGCCAGGAAGTTGACCATGCCGACAATGCCCTCAAACTCGCCGCCATGCACGCTGGCCAAAGCCAGGAAGACCTTTTTCTCGTAATCCGGTCCGAGGTAGGCGCGGACGTCGCCAAAGCCCAGCGAACCGGAGAAAGTGGTAGTGCCTTTGTCCTTCCGCGGGTGACCATAGAATACCGCGCGAATCGGTCGTCCGCCCGCGGTTTTCCCGATCGCACGGACGCTCCCCTTCTTTACTTGCGTGTCCAGAAAACGGTTCACGCCTTCAACCGTGCTGACCCAGAAATCTGGAATAGGATGCGGTTCGACCAAGTACTCAGGCGGGATGTCGTTGAACTGGCTCGCCTGCCGCTGGCCGGTGCGGCCCTGCGGGGCACCGGCGGCGAAGCCGATTGACAGCAGGGCGGCAACAACGCTGGCCGCCAACGATGAGTTCACCACAAACCTCCGCGTGAAGACTTCCCTGAGAGCGTGTGGGTAGGCCCGCACATATCCTACTGCGGGCTATTGGACCCTGTCAAGGTTAATGTGTCTGCAATACTTTCCATCTGAAAAGAATGCAGATCGCCCGGGCCTGCGCTGTTCAAGAGACCCTACCGCGGCGAAAGTCCCAGCAGCTTCGCGGCATTGCGCCGCCGGATCGCGTCTTTGACGTCTTCGCTCGCCTCCAGCACCTCGAGCTTCAGCACTGCCGGGTCGGGGTAGTTGAACGGCATCCCCGTCCCGAACACGACCCGCTCAGCGCCCAGGTTGGTCACCAGTTGTCCGATCTCGTTGGCCAGCACTGCCGCCAGCCGGGAAATCTCAATGAAATAGTTGGCGGGCAGGCCGCTCTGTTTCCGCCCCAGCGCCGAGCCCACGAACCCGGTGCCGTTCACCAGGATGAACTGCGCCCGCGGGCACGCCTTCACCAGTCCGGCAATCTCCTCCAGTTCTACGTCCGGCACGTCCACCAGCCAGCTCCGCTGCCGGCGGTCCTCGACGCGGATGGGGATGGAGACGACCATCTTGCGCTCGGCCGCCGCGTTCACCAACTCCAGGCAGGCCGGGTCCGAGAGGCGGTAGTTGTGCCATCTCGGATACAGCCGCAGCCCCTTCATGCCGAATTCCTCGTGACAGGCCTTCAGATCGTCCTGCCAGCCGGCGTAAAAGGGACTGATCACGGCGAACGCGAGGAGCCGGTCACTCTGTGCCTTCACCTCGGCGGCCACTTCTTCGTTGCCGGACTGTGCATTGCGATAAGTGATGGCCGACGCACTGGAGACGACGGCCCGCTCGATCCGCCGGCTGTCCATCAGCCGCAGCAATCCCGCGGCGGTGTTGTGGCGCAGTTGCCGAAAGGCGAAGTGCCCCAGGTAGGCGTTCACGTCAATCATTTTGTCCCCCGCCGGGCGAGAAGCCGCTGCATGTTGCCGCCCAGGATCTTCTGCTTGTCCGCCGCGCTGAGGCTGGCGGCGCGAAGCTTGCCCACACCGGCGGTCATCGACATGTCGCAGCCAAAGACCAGCCGGTCGGCGCCCAGCACGCGCGCGGCCATCTCAATCACGCCCTCGTCGATCACGCTGCCGCTGGTGTCCAGGCACACGGTCGGCGCGTTGCGCAGGGCCTTGATGGTCCACTCCCAGTCCCCGCCGCCGCAGACGTGGCCGCAGATAAGCATGGCCTCCGGATAGCGCCGGGCGACTTCCGACAAATGGCCGCCGTCGCTGATATGGGGCTGCCCTTCCACGAAAGAGTGAGCGTGTCCCGCGTGGTGCAGGATGGGCACACGCAGCTCGATGGTCAATTCGATGATCGGCCAAACCACCGGCTCGGTGATGCGGTACTCGTTGTAGAGCTTGACGCCGGCGAAGCCGCGTTCCTCCACGCACCGGCGAATCTCCGCCAGCGCCTCGCGCCCGTAGCCGGGGTTGACGTAGCAGTAGCCCAGCACCCGGCCGGGGAACCGGCGCATCGCTTCGGCTACCCACTGGTTGCACTCGCGGAAGCCCTCGGCGGTGGCCGGACGGCGCGGCGTGAGCAGCGAGCAACAGAGCTGGTCGATGCCCAGCTTATCGGCCGCCTCGATCAGCTTGCGGTCGTCCTCCTGCCAGGAGGCGCGGCTGCGGTGGGTCAGGTGCGCGTGGCAGTCGATCACCATCGACCCCGCAGGCGCCGCCGGCGAGCGGGCCAAGCCGGCGGCCGCGAGGCCGAAGGCTTCCAGGAAAGTGCGGCGGTGGATGGGGCCTCGATCCAGCACAGGCTCAGTCCCTGAAGAAGGTATTTTGTTCATAAAGCCAGCAGCAGACATACTACATCACCAAGCCGGCGGTGGGAGATCTGGAAAGGCTCATCGCTTCACCGAACGCACCAGCTCATGCACCTTGCGGACAATAGTCTCCTCGATGGAGGGCGCGAACGGTCCCGGCAGCCGGGCCCCGATCATGGCCTCCCCTCCCTCGTATCCTCCCTCCTGAAGCACCCGGAGCGAGGGGATGTAGGCGAAGTTGTCGTTGGAGTAAGCGGCCACCCAGACCGCTCCCCGCCCGGAGGGCACCCGGTCGCGGCTCAGTTCTTCCCTGAGCCGCAGCGCGTAATCCACCACCACTTCACCGCTCATGGCGATCAGCGTCAGATCCTTGCCGAACTGCCAGACCTGGAGCGGATAGGGATACTCGGCGGGCAGGCGGCCGTCGCGGGCGAGCATTTTCAAGAGCTCTTCCGCGTGCCGGCGGACGTCCGGATCTTTGTCCTGGAGTCGCGCCTCGAGTTCGCCGCGGGTGGGCGGGGGAGCGAACGCGACCGGGAAAACCTTGAAGGCGGATCGCAACGGGCCGGCGATGGGCGCCGGCGAGCCGCCCAGGCCCGCGTCCACGGCGGAGGCCAGCATCTCGCCGTACTTGCGCGCGTGCTCCACCGTGCCGCGCGGATAGGCCATTATGTCGGCGCCGCAGCCCTGGACAAACAGGGCGACCGCACCCGGGCGGCGCGCCTCCAGCCACTCCTGGGCAAAGCCGGCATAGTCGCCGTTGAAGAGATAGGTGTCGGCGGTGAGGCTGGTGGTGTGGCAGGCGTAGCCGAACACGACGGCTCTCAGGTCGCCCCGTTCGGAATCCACACGCAGGAAGGGCACGTCGTGATCCACTGGCCCCTCCGGATTGGGCCGGAAGGAGGCAATGCCCGCGCCGGTCTTGACGCGGCGGTTGACGGCGAACTTGGTTTGGGTCCGCCCGAAACTGAGCCGTGCGGGGCGGAGGTCTTTCAGGGCGGCGCCGATGACGCGCACAACCTTGTCCTCCAGTTCGCGCGTGTACTGCTCGACGTCGGCCCACTGCGCGGCGCTCATGCGGGCCCGGTAAGTGATGCGCAGCGGGTCGGCCAGCACCGGGCCGCAGTGGGTGTGAGAGCCGTTCAGGATCAAGCGGTCGCGCGGCAGGCCATACTGCTTCTCTACCTGCGCGGCGATTCTCTTGGCGACGACGGAGGGAAAGCCGGCCAGGTCGGCGGTGACGAGCACCGCGGGCCGGCCCGTCCGGTCCTCCAGCGCGAGCGCCTTGGCGTGCAAGTCCAGCAGGACGCCTTCCGACGGTTTCGTGCGCGCGCCGAAGCCCTGCATCCAAAGGGATTTGCGCGGCGTGATCGGGATCTTCGCCACGCCTGCTTTCCAGGCCGGGCGCGCGGCGAAGGCCACGCAGACGACAACGAAGACGAAGGCCAGCCGGCGGATCGACATAGCCGCGCGTCAGAACATCAGCTTTAGCGCGAACTGCCACTTGCGCGGCGGGTCTTGCGCAGTGATCATGCCGAACGTGCTGGCGGTCGGGCTCGTGGACGGCATCTTCAGGTTGGGATGGTTCCAGGCGTTGATCGCCTCGGCGCGGAACTGGGCCTTCAGCTTCTCGGTGATGGGGAAGCTCTTGATGAGCCCGAAGTCCCAGCGCGCCTGGCCGTCGGCCCGCAGCCCGCCGAACCGCGGCGCGGAAGCCCGGATGTTGCTCGCCAACTGCTGGGCGCTGTTGCGATTGAAGCCGGCGTCGATGTTGAACCAGCGGTCCACGCTGCGCCTGTTCTTCGGCAGCTTGACGTCGTCAGGGTTGCCGGTGAACAGCGTCCAGACGTCGCCCCAATCGAGCGGAGGCCCGCTCTGGCGCTGCACCATGCCGTTGAACTGCCATCCGCCGGCAAAGAAATCGACCGCTTTAGGCAGCGTTGCGCCGAAGCGCCGGCCGCGCCCGAACGGCAGCTCCCAGATCCAGCTTAGCACCAGCCGGTGCGTGCGGTCCTCCGGCGAAATCGACTCGTAGGGGACCGGATCGCTGGCATTCAAGAAGCTGGTGGCCGCCATCGTCTTCGACCAGGTATAGGCCAACTGGAAGGTGTAGCCGCGGGAGAAGCGCTTCTCGCCGCGGAGCTGGAGCGAGTGATACCACGAGAAGCCGATCGGCTCGGTCATCGACACGCCGCCGAACTGTGGATAGGGGACCAGCAATCCGGAGCGGGAGATGTTCCGGCCGTAAATCGGATTGATTCCATACAACGGACTCGGGAATTGCTGGCTCAGGAAGTTGATCGCCTGCTGATCGCGCACTGGCGACCGGCTCAAGTACTGCCCCGGCAGTGCGTTGAAGTTGCGGAAGACTCCGATGCGCGAGCTGCGGTTGCCCACGTAGGCGGCTTCGGCGAGGAACTCGCCGGGCAGCAACTGTTGCACGCTGACGGACCATCGCTGGGCGTAGGGATGCTTGCGCTCGCGCGGGAAGAAACTGACCGACTGGCCGAGATTGGTGGCCAGGCCGTCCTTGGCGCCCAGCGGCTCCAGCAAGCCGGCCGGGAAGGGATCGGCCGGGGTGGCGATGTAAGTCAGCCCGCTATCCAGCGAGGCCTGAATCGGCGTGCTCATGCTGTAGCCGGTTTGGACCGCATCCGTAGTGTTGATGCCGATCGAGTCGTAGAAAAGGCCGTAGCCGCCGCGAAGGACGGTCTTGGGCCGCAGTTGCCAGGCGAAGCCGAAGCGCGGCAGCAAGTTGTTCTTCTCGCCCTTCCAGAAGGTGCGCGGGTTGCCGCCCGCGTTCGCATACGTGAGCCCGCCCCGCACCCGGAACTGGTCCACCGGGAGCTCGGGGATCGGGCTGGCCGCGTAGTTCGCCCGCGCCTGGGCCTCGATCGGGCTCGACTGGTCGAAGGCGAAGCCGGCCACCGAACGGTCAAACCTCTCGGTGATGGGCGCCTCGATCTCGTAGCGCAACCCGAGGTTCAGCGTCAGCTTCGGAGTGACTTTGAAATCGTCTTGAAAGTAGAGGCCGAGGTACTTGTCCTGCTCGGCGTAACTGGCCGAGCGAGTCATCTGGCCGCCGGGGATGCCCAGCAGGAAGGCGGCCACTTCGCCGCCCAGCGCCGGCGCCGGGGAGTTGTCCAGAGGCCCGCGCGTGTACGTGCTGGAGAAAGAGAGTTGCGGGGAGATATCGAGCGTGTAGTCAAAGTAGCTTTCGCGGTATACGCGAACGTCGGCGCCAAACCGGAAGCTGTGGTTGCCCCGCAGCTTGGTCAGGTTCGCATTGAACGAATGGATCAGCCACGATCTGCGGTAATCAGCACCGTCGCTGATCTGCCGGAACGGGGAGACATTCACGTTGGGGAAGGTGGCGATCTTCTTGTTAGAGGAGAGGTTGACGAGCCGGGGAGAGAAGCCCAGCGAGGCCACGTCGAAGCCGCGGCTGAGGCGGTAGCGGGTGTGATCCTGCTCCGTCAGCCCGTAGCGGAGGTTCAGGAAGAAGGTTGGGTTGAAGACATACACATCGTCCAAGGCGATGCCCCGCTTCTCGCGCTGGTTCTTTCCGCCGGTGATTTCGTCCTCGAAGTACTGATTGACCTTGCTCGACCAGGAATCCCGGTGGATGCGCACGAACAGGCGATGGTCCTGGCTGAAGGCGTGATCGACCCGGGCTATGTGCATCAGGTCGGGGAACGAGCCCGGCTTGAAACTCACGTGGTTGTTGCGGTTTTCTCGCGTGCCGGTCGAGTTGGGCTTCGGCCAGAAATTCAGGATGTTCTTGGCCACCGGGTCGAGGCGGCTGGGCGGGATGACGTTTGTCGGGATCGGATCGCGGGTGAAGCGCCCGCCCGGGGCCGTCCGGGTGGTGAGCGGATCGTAGATCTGGTAGTTGGCGCCGAGGGCCAGCAGCTCGGAGAGGTCCCCGCGCCGCATCGCGTCCGTCGGGACGGTGTTGATGAAATTGTCCGGCGCGGTGTTCGGGTTCCACTCCCAGGAATAGAACCAGAACGTCTTGTTGCGGCCGTTGTACAGGCGCGGAAGTTGCACCGGCCCGCCAAAGGAGACGCCAAAACGGTTGTCCTGGTAGACAGGGAGCTGCTGGCCGGAACGGTTCTGGAAGATGGTCGGCGCATCGAACACCCGGTTGCGCGCGAACCAGTGGGCCGCGCCGTGGTAGTCGTTCGTGCCGCTCTTGATGCTGACGTTCACCAGCGCGCCCAAGGTGTAGCCGACGGCCGCGTCAAACGACGAGGTCTGCACCTTGAACTCGCCGACCGCCAACTGCGGAGGGATGAAACCAACGGTCTGGTCGTGCGCGTTGCTGACCCCGTCAATGGTGAACTCGTGCTTATACTGGCCGACGCCGTCGGCGGAAAACTGCGATTGGGCGGCGGGCGTGCCGGTGCTTCTCTCGCGCAGGTCGGTCGCGTTGGCAACTCCCGGCGCCAGCAGCGTGAAGGCGAAGGTGCCACCTCCCCAACCGGGCAACTCGATAATGCGGCGCTCGTCCACCACCTGACCCAGCGAGGCTTCGGCGGTGCTCAGCAGCGGGGGCTCGCCGGTCACCTCTACCGACTCGGTGAGGTCGCCCACCTGCATCTGGATGTCAACCTCCACCGTGTCGTTGACTCGCACGTGAATGCCCGGCCGGACAAACTTCTTGAAGCCGCTCAGCTCCGCCTGGAGCGTGTAGGCGCCCGGCAACAGGTACGGCAGCACGTAGTTGCCGGCCTCGTTGGTTTTGGCGGCCGCCGATACGCCGGTGGCGACGTTGGTGACGCGGACGCCGGCGCCGACGACGACGGCCCCGCTGGGATCGGTGACCCGGCCCAGAACGCTGCCGCGCGCATCCTGCGCGGGGAGCGAAGCGGGCAGCAGGAGGACGGCTGCGGCTATGGCCGCTGACAGACGGTCAAACATGATCAAACCTCCTCGGAACTTCAGCCACAGCGACATGTCAAGCCGCTCCAGGCGGGAGCTATGTTGCTGCGTAAGCCTTCTTGATCGCCGCGACAATCCCGTTCAAGTCGGCGGTGGTGTCCTTCACTCCGATGGGGACACCGGCGCAACGATTGAAGATCTCCGCCGTCCGCGGGCAACACTGCGCGCCGTACCGGATCGCCTTTCCGTGCGGCGTGTTGAAGGACGGCCACGCGGGATGGGGCGCGGCCTTGTTCTCGATATACGGCGCTCCCGGCAGGTGGAGCGAGCCGCCCGGCGGCGATGCCGCGACCTTGGCCGCCCGCATGGCCCCCACAAAACGGTCGCGAAGCTCCTTGGTCTGGAAGAGGTGGTAGACGGACAACCCAATCTCTCCTTCCGGATCGGGGAGCGGCCGCAGCTTCACTCCAGGCAGGTCCCCGATCTGCTCCCGCACAAATCGGGCATTACGCCGGAAACGCTCGAGGACCGTGTCCAGCTTTCGCAACTGCGCCCGCATCACCGCGCCGGTCATCTCATTCATCCGGTAGTTGAGGCCGGCGAATTCCGTCATCGCCGCCGTCCCCAAGGCCGCACGGTGCCCCGGCCTAAGCATGCCGAGATCGTGGAAGCGAGCCGCCCGCTCAAACAGGGCCGGGTCGCTGGTCAGTACGGCTCCGCCTTCCCCTGCCGTGATCGTCTTCGAGATCTGGAAGCTGAATATGCCGATGTCTCCGATCGCAGCCAGGCGCTTGCCCTTGTACTGCGCGCCGACGCTTTGAGCGGCGTCCTCCAACACCCGAATCTTATGCTTGCGGGTCACCGCCAGGATCCTGTCCATGTCGGCGGGACCTCCGTAGAGGTGCAGCACCATGACGGCCTTCGTCCGCGGCGTGATCTTCTTTTCGATGTCCTCCGGGTCGATGGTGAGTGACTCATCGGCCTCGGCGAACACCGGCAGCGCGCCGGTCATCACGATGGCGTTGTAGCAGGCGTACCAGCCCCAGGCGGGGAGGATCACCTCGTCCCCCGGTCCGACGCCCAACGCCGTCAGGGCGGTGTGCAGCGCGGCGGTTCCAGATGTCACGGCCAGCGCGTACTTGGCGCCCATGTATTTCGCCAGCTCTTCCTCGAACTTCGTCACCTTCGCCGGCGTTCCCGGCCCGTACCATCGGAACAGCGTTCGGGATTCCAGCGCCTCGTTAAGTTCCAGTCGTTCCTGCTCGTCGTAGAGCTGGGCGCCAGGATAAGAGGTTGGCGGTCTCGTCGATTTAGCGGCTTCCGGCGCTGTCTGGCCCCGAACCAGGAGCGCACTCCCCGCTCCTGGAACGGCGGCGAGCAACGCCCTGCGCCTGATGTACAGAGTTTCCTTTTCCATGTTCTCCCTCACGTCTACAAAAGTATCTGTGCCGCAGAGTCTTGCGCCCGTGAGCGTGGGCGCGAAAGGGATCGCCGGTGGCCCGCGGCACTTCCAGCTTGACCAGCGTCCCCACTCGTTTTCTGTGCCGTCTCGATGATGCGGAAGCTCAGACCGCCGCGAATGCCCCAGTTCGGGTAGTACTGCAGCTTCACGTACCCCTCCTCGATGCTCATCCCCGGGTCGCGGTCAACGGCGATCACCGTGTCCTGGGCCTGGCGCATGACGGACTGGACCAAGAAGCCGCGGGTGCTGCCGTCGCCGTCGGTGGTCAGCAGCAACCTGCCGTTCAGATCCTTGTCCGGCAATTGGGAATCCGTCACGAACGCGTTCTGTGCATCCCCCTGTGGGACGCGAAGCGTCCCTCTCACGGCGCCGGCGTAGGCCGCCTGGCCTGCCAGCAATGCCTGGCCGGCTTCTAGCGCGCGGGCGTCCGCCATGTAGAGCGCTCGAGTGCGGTGGTCAGCCGTGGACACGTAACCAAAGCGCCCGCGCAGCGCTATGCCGTTGCCGGCGACCTCGCCTGCCTCCTCGAGGGTAGAGAGGATCGTGTCCATGCGATCTCCGAACTCCACTTGCACTGCCACCGCCATTGCAGAGGAGCGCTCCGGCGCCAGCAGCTTCACCGAATGTACCCGTGGCTGCAACACGTACGGCTCGTGCACGGCAACGAAGACGGACTCCGGCTCTACGCGGCGCACAGCGAGGAACGTCTGCATCCCTGCTCGCCGCATCGCCGGTCCCTCCGCGAGGACCACCTCCGTGCCCGCGGCGCCCAGCATGGTCGTGCGAAGCCTCTCTCCAGCCGCCGCCACGAACTCCGCTTGCCACGTGCTGTCCGTGCGAGCTGAGCGGAGCGACTTCAGCCAGGTGTGCAGCTCTCCGGCGCGCGGCTGGAGTGGCAGTGATGCCTCGACCGTGTATTCGTCCTGGAGCGGGCCATGCAGCATCCAGTCGTGCACCTGGCCGCCGCGCACGCGGAAGATGTCGACGAAGTAGACGTCCTCGCCCCCGCTCTCCACCATCGCCAGCGTGCGGCGGTAGAGTGTCACGCGATCTGCGGGGTAAGCACGGTGCCCGTCGGCTTCCACGACCTGCACACCCGGGCCATCGGTGGCGAACAGGCGCAGCATGCCATCGGTCAGCACGTCGCCGTGATTGATGTGGGTGCGGGCAAACCAGAAATCCTCGACGCCCGGCTCATCATCGATCTCGCTGAACTTACGCCGGGGCGCCCTACCCCGAGAGTACTGGTTCCGCTCGTCCACGACCACGGTGTTATGCCCGGCCGTGCCGGACTGCCACTCCCGGTTGCCCAGGTATTCCGTCTCGGAGAGCAGCTCTTTGTTTTTGGCCCACAGGAAGAAGTTGAGGCTGTCCGCATGCTCGTGGCCGTCGGCGCCGGAGAAGTGCAGGTGCGCCTGCACCTGGTCGGCTCCCTTGCCCCGCCCGAGGACCGCGTGGCCAGCCCAGGTGTGCAAGAGGGGGCGCGATTCCACGGGCCTGTAGTCCTTTAGCACCCCGTAGCAGTCCCAGCGGTCGGCGGTGTTGTCTTTCCAGTGCGTGTCGTGAACGGCCGCGTAATGCCCATTGGGCAGGATCCACTGCTGCATCGCCCGCGCCGCTTCCTCCAGGAACGGCGCGTACCGTTGGGCGAAGCCCGCGTGGTCGAAGCGCGTGCCGTCCACCGGGTCGTGGTACCCAGGAGGATCCGAATAGGCGGCCAAGCAGGCGGCGGGATAGTTGAGCGCCCATCGGCCACTGATCATCATGTGGTAACTGGGAGAGCCCTCATGCCAGAAGGCGTCGGCGGAGTAGGAGATCCTGCGCAGGCCCTCGCCGAAGCGGATCGCCCGGTGAACCAGCTCGGGATCGCCCAACGCCTGGCCCCATACGAGCATTCCCTCGAGCAGATCGGCCTCGGTGTTGCCGTAGAAGAGCGGGTAGCGGTCATTGATCGCCAGATTCGCATAAAGCAGGTCACGCTCGATCTTCAAGCGGACATCCTGGCCCCTCCCCTGGCTCAGTTTCTCTATCTGCCCGCTGCCCACAATCTGGTCGTAGGCGAGGGCGAGGGGATGGGACTGCTGGAGATCGTAGGGGTGCCATGTGCTCCAGAAAGCGCCGTAATGCGGCGGCATCCACACGCCGTATTGGAGCAGAGCCACGTCGTGGGGATAGGTCGTGGCTCCCTCCTGGTCGAAGAACGGCCAGACCCCAATGACCTCCGCATAACGCTCGAGGATGACGGCGCACTTGTAGGCGTATCGAGGGTCGCGCGTCCAAGAATACCAATGCGCCAGGCGCTTGAGCACCCGCAGCATAAGCGCGTTATCGCCCCGCCGCGCGCCGCGTTCGTCAATGCGCGCGCGCAGCTCCTGGTCGGACTTGTCCTCCCAGCTTGCGTCTTCGACCTCCCGTGGCGACCTCATCCAAATGGGATGTTCCGGAGGGTAAACAGGATGTTGCACCTGGTAGTTGCGGCTCGCCGGGTGCACACGGACCCGCCCGGCCGGCAAGCCCGCCACGGAAGCAATGGACAAAAACTGTCTTCGTTTCATCGCCCTGCCTGAGCTACCAAAGCAGCCGGGCAGTGAACTGCATGCTGCGTGCGGAAGCACCGCTCAAGTAAGTGTACCGTATGCCCTGCGAGTTGACCGAGGCTGGTTGCTGCGGGCTGTTGGTGGGGTTGAATAGGTCCCACTGGATCCGCAGCCGCATCCGCTCGTGGATTGGGAACGACTTGAACAGCGAAGAGCTCAGCGTCCACAGGCCCGGACCCTCCACATACTGGTTCTGGAGCGGAGCGATGCCGCCCCAGGTCCCGCGGAAGACCGTGCCATCCTTCAGCGGAATGAACACGGTGTTGGTTCCGTAGTAGGGAGCATTCGGATCGTTGGGGAGGGGAGTCGCCGGGAACGGAATCAGGGGCTGGAAGGCCGGCTTGTAATTGCCCGGAACACCCATGATGCCGTTCGGGTTGCCCCTGGCATCCACGCTGTTGATCTGCGCCGGATTGATATAGCCGTTGTGGTAGAGGAAGCCGGAGAGGCAGCCGCCGCTGCGGCAATCCTGGATCGGATACTTCCTGCCGTAAATCTCGAAGGGGTTGCCGGTCGGGAACTGACTGTCCGGAAGCGCGAACCAGTTCGTTCTCCAGGAGCCTACGCCGGAAATCTGCCATCCTCCGGCGAGCGCATCGAGCACTCCGTGCATATTGCGGCCGAGCAGTTTGCCCTTGCCGACCGGCACATCGGCGACCCAATTCCAGGACAGGCGCTGTCTGGGGACGCGGTTGTTGTAAGCCTCGCGAGAGTAGAACACCAGCCGCTCAATCTGGGGCTGGTTCAGGCCCGCCACCTGGCTGTCGAGGTAGGAAGTGGCGGGGAGAAGGGTGCCTTGCGTGCCCTGGTCGTCTATGAGGCCCAAGGAGGAGGCGTTGCTGATGACGTAAAACACCTGGTAACCGATGCCTTCGCTGTAGTGGCGCTTCACCTCGAACTGCAGGCCGGTGAAGTTGGAATACCCATACTTGCCGGATTCGCGGATGTCACCATAGATGGCGTCATACGGGCGGCTGGCGCCGGCGGAAGTCGGATAGGGCGTTCCCACATTCGAGGCCCATATGAAGAAGCTGGGCTGCGGATTGATGTTGCGGACCGCGTCAAGATAGGCGGCATGGTTGCCGACCCAACCCACCCGCACCAGCGTCTTGAACCGGACTTCCTTTTCCAGCGTCAGGTTCCAGTCGTGTACGCGGGCGTCGGGATAATGGGGATCGATGAACGCGCCGGTGAGGGCGCCGGCAGTAAGCCCGAGGCTGCCTCCGGGGTTGTCGAGAACATTGCGGGTATTCTGGCCGGCCACGTAGGTCGGGACGCTGCGCATGCTCCATCCTGGCCGGCCATCGGGGTAGTAGCCTACGCTATCCGGCGCGTAGATCGGATTGCTCCTGAACGGAATGCCAACGCTGAAGTTGTCCACCAGCGTTTTCATCGGGGTGGTGACGTAAACGAGGCTGTACCCGCCGCGCACCACCAGCGGGCGGTTCCCTCCGCTGGTCTGATAGGCAAAGCCCAGCCGCGGCGCGAAGTTCTTCCAGTTGCCGAAGATCAGATTCTGCGGCAGCCCGGCCGGCTTGTGATCGACGAACGTCACGCCCAGGCTCTGGAGCCGGGCCACGGCGGGCGCCATGACCGGGTTAATCTGGTAATACCGGTCCAGGGGCTGCGTCAGGACGATAGCTTTTTGCGCGAGGTCGAGTCCCGTGATATTACCGTACTTCTCGTGTATGGCCGGGGAGGCCTGCCAGCGCAAGCCGAGGTTCAGCGTGAGCCGCCGTGTCACCTTGAAGTTGTCCTGAAAATACGCGGCGTACTGGTTCTCGCGCATGTAGAAGTAGCCGGGGATGGTCAGCATCGAATAGTTCATCTGGCCGAGGTAGGAGCTGGCGATCTGGTGTCCCGTCAGCGGCGTCGTACGGGGAGACGCGGCGGTTCCGGCAGGGTCCCACAGCGCCGTCCAGTTCGCCACCGGAGACTCCTGGCCGGCGACCTGCTGCTGCTGCGCCAGATAGTTGATCAGGTCGCGGCGAAAGTGGACTCCCATGGTCAACTGGTGGCGCCCCACCACCTTCGTCAGGTTGTCATCGATCTGATAAAAGGTAGACTTATCGGCGTTCGGATAGACGGTTCGGTACTGGGTGCCGTTGAGCCCCAGGCTCAGGATGTCCGGCCACTGCTTGCGTCCGAGCGGGTTCGGCAGCCCCAGGCGAGCGGCCCAATCGACCGGGGCATCCGGGTCCGTCCCCTGATAGAACGCCTGCCGGTATATGGTGGCGAGCACTTCGTTAAACAGAGTGGGAGAAAAAGTGCGCACCCAGGACAAGGCCAGCGACTGGGACGGCGCGATGAAGGGACTGCGGTTGGCTGAATTCGTGAGAAGGGGAAGGGAGAATGGCTGGTCGCTCAGCGTGTAACCGTTGGAGTAGCGCGCATAGACCGTATCCCGCTCCGAGAAGCGATGATCGAGGCGCGCCGCCAGGGTCCAACTGTTGTCCAACTGCCGGGCGTTGCCGTACCAATTGGAAGCTATCAGCGGATTGACACCGGGCAACGTCGGCTTCGGCGTGACGTCCATGAGTTGCTTCCAAAGGGGGGACATCCGGCCGGGATCGATGACATTTCGCCTGCCGCCGTTCATGAACGGCCGGCGCTGGAAGGTCGTCGGATTCGTTGTCCAGGGATCGTAAATCGTGATCGATTGGCCGGAGGAATTCACCAACCCGCTGAAGTCGCCGTTGCGCATGGCCTCGGTCGGAACCGAATAGTTGACGTCCGAGTTGGAGACCCGCTGATCCCGTTCGTAGGCGAAGAACCAGAAGGTGCGGTTGCGGCCGTTGTAGATCTTGGGCAGCAGAACCGGGCCGCCGGCGCTCCCGCCGTATTGGGCGCGATTCGCGTACGCCGCCAGTGCATTGGAGGCCTCCCGCCTGCGGGCGCCACCCACCCGGCTGTTGCTGTGGGTCTCGAACAACGAGCCGTGGAGGCTGTTGGTGCCACTCCTGGTGCTGGCGGTCACCACGACCGGGCTGTTGTATTTGGCCGAGACGTTGTTGCTGCTCACGCTGACTTCCTCGATGGAGTCCAGACCCGGCGCCCGGTATTGAGTAGCGCCCCGGGAGCGAGATACCAGCGGCACACCGTCGAGCTGGAAGTCCGTGGAACCGTACCGCTGTCCCCAGACCATATACCCCTCACGCTCGACGCCGGGAACCGTCGTAACCACCAAACTGCGGAAATCCCGGCTCGACGGCAACTGGTCGATCTGGGTGCGGTCGATGACATAGCTCATGGTGGAATCGGCCATGTTGACCAGTGGGGCGCTCTCCGAGACGACGGTGACAGTGTCAGACACCTCGCCCACTGCGAGGTGGACATCCAGGCGCGTCCGGTCGCTGGCACGCAGCTCAATCGGGCCGCGCTCGAACGCCCTGAAACCGGGATGCTCTACCCGGAGGCGATAAACGCCGGGCGCAAGATAAGGAACCAGGTAGTTCCCTTCGCTGTTGGACTCAGTTGTTGATCTGACCCCCGTCGTTGTGTTGACCACCACCGCCTTAGCGCCGACGACCACGGCGCCCGATGGGTCGGTGATCACACCCAGCAGCGTGGCCCGGGCATCCTGGGCGTACCCGGATACCACCGCCACCAGCAAGCTTGCGGTTGCGATACAGATGCGCGCCAGACTCATGATACCCTCAGAATGCCATCTTCAGCGACATCTGCCAGATCCGCGGCACGTCGGCCCGCGAGATCGACCCGAACGCGCCGCTCGTCGGGCTCGTGTTTGGACCGTACATGTTCGGATGGTTCCAGGCGTTGATGCACTCCGCGCGGAACTGCGCCTTCAACTTCTCGGTTATCCTGAAGTTCTTGATGGCCGAAAAATCCCACCGTGCCTGGCCATCGGCCCGGATGCCGCTGAACCGCAGCGGTGAGACCCTGATGTTGCTCGCCAACTGCTGCGCGCTGTTGCGGTTGAAGCCGGCGTCCACATTGAACCAGCGCTCCAGGGTGCGCTGCTTCTTGGGCAGATTGATGCTATTCGGATTGCCGGTGAACAGCGTCCAGACGTCGCCAAAGCCGAGCGGCGGCCCGCTCTGGCGCTGCACCAACCCGTTGAGCTGCCAGCCGCCGGCAAAGAACTCGATCGGTTTCGGCAGATGCGAGCCGAAACGCCTGCCCCGCCCGAAGGGCAACTCCCAGATGCCGCTCATCACCACGCGGTGCGTGCGGTCGAGACTCGATATGGATTCGTACGGCCGCGGGTCGGTGGGATTCAAAAGCTCCACCGCCTCCATGCCCTTCGACCAGGTGTAAGACAACTGGAACGTGTAGCCGCGCGAAAAACGTCTCTCGCTTCGAACCTGAAGCGAGTGATACCACGAGTAGCCGATCGGCGCCGTCATCGACACCCCGCCGAACTGCGAATAGGGGACCAGCAAGCCGGCGCGGGAGATGTTCGCGCCGTAGATCGGATTGGTACCGCGCATCGGGTTCGGAAACTGCTGGCTCACGAAGTTGATGGTCTGCTGATCGCGAACCGGCGACCTGCTCAGGTATTGGGCTGGTGTGGCGTTCAGATTCCGGTTCACGTCGATGCGCGTTCCACGGTTCCCGACGTACGATGCCTCGACCAGGAACTGTGCCGGCAGCGCCTGCTGAATGCCAAAGGACCACCTCTGCGCGTACGGGTGCTTACGCTTGGCCGGAAAGAAGCTGATCGATTGGCCGAGATTGGTTGACAGGCCGCCGGCAGCTCCGAGCGGGGCAAGCAGCCCGGCAGGAAACGGGTCCGCCGTCGTGGCGATGAAGGTAAGGCCACTGTCGAGTGTGGCCTGAATCGGCGTTGACTGGCTGAAGCCGGTCTGAATCGAATCCAGGCTGTTGACTCCGATCGTATTGAAGAAAAGACCGTAACCTCCGCGCAGAACGGTTTTCGGCAGCAGTTGCCAGGCGAAACCCACGCGAGGCATGAAGTTGTTCTTTTCGCCCTCCCAAAACGTGCGTGGGTTCCCATCGGCGTTCGCGAAGGTCAGGCCGCCCCGCACCTTGAACTCGCTCAGGGGAAGCTCGGGAATCGGACTGGCCGCATAATTGGCTCGGGCCTGGGCTTCGATCGGGCTCGGCTTATCGAACGCGAAGTGCGCTACCGAGCGGTTGAACCTCTCCGTAACCGGCGTCTCCAGCTCGTAGCGCAGCCCAAGGTTGACGGTCAACTTGGCGCTGACCTTGAAATCATCGTGAAGGAACAGGCCGAGGTACTTGTCCTGCTCGGCTTTGCTCGTGGTCCGAACCATCTGCCCGCCGGGAATCCCGAGCAGGAGGGCCGCGAGTTCGCCGCCCACCGGTGGCGCCGGGGAGTTGTCGAAGGGGCCGCGCGTGTAGGCGCTCGAGAAGACCAGTTGCGGCGCCACTTCCAGCGGACGCTGGTTCTGATACTCGCGGTAAACACGGAATTCCGCGCCGAAACGCAGGCTGTGATCTCCCAGGAGCCGGGTGAAATTCCCATGGAAAGAGTGGACCTGGGAAGAGAATGTCCCGTCTCCTCCGCTCACCCAGCCTCCCAGCGGCTGCAAGACGCCGACCTGCACGTTCGGAAACGCGGTGAGCTTCTTGTCGGGAATGAGGCTGAGCAGCCGGGGAGAGAAGCCGAGCGAGGCCAGGTCGAAACCGCGGGTGGCCCGGCCGTGGTCGAAGTTCATCTGCGTCAGCCCGTACCGGAAATTGAACAGGAAAGACGGGGTGAAGACATACACGTCATCGAACGCGACGCTGCGGATGTCGCGATCTCCGATCGTGCGGGTGACGTCGGTGCGGGGGTCGGCAATACGGCCCAAAACGAAGACGCGGTTTTCGTCCTCCATGTAATAGTCCTTGCTGAGACGCGCGTAAATGCGGTGGTTCGGGTTGAATGCGTGATCGACCCGGGCTAGGTGCACCCAGCCGTCGAAGTTGGCGAGACCGTCGTTGAACCAGTTGTTCTGGTGATCGCGCGTACCGGGCTGATTCGGTCTGGGCCAGTACTCCAAGATGTTCCGCGCAACCGGAACGAGGCGATTCGGCGGGATGATGTTTCCAGGGAACGGGAGGCGGCTGAATCGCCCGCCTGGCGCCGATGTGGTTGTTGCCGGGTCGTACACCTGGTAAGTCGATCCCAGCCCGAGCAGTTCGGAGAGGTCGCCTTTCCGCATGGCATCGGTGGGAACGGTGCGGAGGAAGTTGATCGGGATGTTGAACTTGTCCGCCTCCCAGGCGTAGAACCAGAAGCTTTTGTTCTTGCCGTTGTAGACCTTGGGAATCCGCACAGGCCCGCCGCCGGACAGGCCATAGCGGTTGTCCTGGTACACGGGAGGTTTCAAGCCCGAACGGTTCTGGAACGTATTCGCAGCGTTGAAGATTCGGTTCTGTACAACCCAGTGGGCCTCGCCGTGATACTCGTTGGCGCCGCTCTTAGTGCTGACGTTCAGCAGCGCGCCCATCGTATGCCCGACGCTGGCGTCAAACGACGTGGTTTGGACTTTGAACTCGCTGATCGCCGTGGATGGCGGGACCAGCGCCACGCGCGAGGTGACCGCTCCGGATCCCCCGTAGGACTGCGTGTTGGTGACGCCGTCCACCGTGAAGTCGTTGTTCCACAACCCGGCGCCGTCTGCGGCGAACGAAGAGGCCGAGCCAATCTGGTTCGTTTTCCGGATGCGCAGGTCAGTCGTGTTAATGGTGCCTGGCGCCAAGTGCACCAGGTCCATCGGGCTGCCCCCGTAAACCGGCAACTCGACGAGACGCCGCTCGTCCACCACCTGGCCCAGCGAGGCTTCCGCGGTGCTCAGCAATGGCGTCTCCGCTTTCACCTCGATCGACTCGGAAGTGTCACCCAGTTGCATCGGGATATTCACCTCCACCGAGTCGCCGACGCGCACCTGGATGCCTTCGCGGACGAACCGCTTGAACCCGGTCATCTCCGCCTGGAGCGTGTAAGTGCCGGGCAGCAGGTATGGCAACATAAAGTTGCCGGCTTCGTTACTCCTGGCAGCGGCGGAAACGCCGGTGGCGGCATTGGTCACGCGGACGCCGGTGCCGACAACGACGGCCCCGCTGGGATCGGTGACCCGGCCCAGAATGCTGCCGCGCGCGTCCTGTGCGCACAGCGCAACCGGCAACAGGACAGCGGCCAGAGCCGCCATCCGGATATGTCGAGCAGTCATGATAAGACTTCCTGGTAGGGGCGAGGCATGCCTCGCCCCTACTTCTTGATCCGGACTCGTGCGACCAGTTGATGCACCTTCCGGATGATTGTTTCCTCGATCGACGGTGCGACCGGGCCGGGCAGCCGGGCGCCGACGGCCGCGCCTCCGGTCTCTAACGACCGGCTCATGCACACTCCGAACGCAGTTGGTTAGCGCTGCTCATTGAGGACGACGTTCACCACAGTATCCTGGCCTGGCTGGACGCGCAGGCCGACGATCTCCGGATCATAACCGGGTTTCATGACAACCGCAAAACGTGCCGCCTCGGCCACCTCGGGAAACCGGAAGCGGCCGGCGGCGTCGGTGGCCGCCTCGCGTTCCCCAACCGAAACCTTCGCCTCGGCCACAAGCCTCCCGGCGCCGTCGGTCACGGTGCCTTCGACGCCGCCGAACCCAAAGCTCCGGGGCCGCCACTCCGGCCAGTTCAACACCCCGTCCACGCCCATCTCCTGTAACCACGGGATGGCCGGCGGCGGGTCGCGGCCGGCGCGGGTTTCGGGTACCAGTTGGCCCTCGATCGTGATGTTCTCGGCCCTGCCCAGCGAGTACTTGAAGTACAGATGCGCATCCAGGTCGAGGAATGTGTTCTCCGCCACCTGGATATCGTGCGGCATGGCGTCCTCCACCGGGATGCCGTTATGGGTGCCGTAAGCGATCGAGATGGCGACGCGCTGCCGGAAGGTCTTGGCCGTCCAGATGTTGCGGAAGAGATTGGCGCAGATCAGACCCGAGCCGTCGCGGATGCCGATCGGGTTCCGGAGGTTCTCGAAGATGTTGCCCTCCACGACAAAGGTCCCGTCCATGCCGGGGTGAGTGTCCACCGCGGCAAGCTGGTAAGTGGTCTGGTCGTCGTCGTGGACGTGATTGCGAATGAACTCCCAATGGGTCTTTCGTCCGGGCCTGTGGAGATAGATTCCCACCCGCGGGGGGCTGCTCCAGTCCAGGTTGCCGTTGGTGGCGATCGAATGGCGGTTCTGACTGAACTCGTTGTCCGTCATGAGGACGTAGGCGCCGGAGTAGATGGCGACGCCGTAGCCGAGGCCCTCGCGCAGATTGTGGTGAATAGAGCAATGATCGACCTGCGCGGTGGCCTCGCTGGAGAAGTTCGTAGCATAGGAGAAGCCGAACAGCTCGCAGTGGTCGATGCGCACGTTCAGCCGGCCGCCGACGTTAATTCCGTAAGTGTCGTTGGTGTCGCTCGGGCTGGTGTCGGCGCCCTGCAGTTTCATGCGCGTGAAACGAAGGTTGTCGCCCCTCGCGTCGAACAGCATCGTGCGCCTGGTTCCGGCGCGGACGAGCGTTTGCGAGCCCTCGCCGAGAACAGTGAAGCCCTCGGGCACCCGCACGGTGGTCTCGAAGACGTATTCGCCCGCCGGCAGGAAAACGACCGGAAGGCCCGCGGCGGCGGCGCGCTGGATCGCCTCCTGCACGCCCGCCGCCGTACGCCCCTCGACGGGGATGCGGGCGGCGAACAGCTCTTTGTCCAGATCGCTCCAGGGCGCATCCGGACCGACGGGGGCGCGCGGCCCGACGGCCGGTGTCTTCGACTCTGCAGCCGAGATGGAAGCGGCCCCCGCGGCCAGCGCCCAGAGCATCCAGGGCGAGGCCCAGGCCGCCATCCGGATGCAGTTAGCAGTCATGGTGAGACCTTCTGGTAAACCTTACTTCTTGCTCCGAACTCGAGCGACGAGTTCATGTACCTTGCCAACAATCGTCTCCTCCACCGACGGCGCGAACGGCCCGGGCAGCCTGGCGCCGATCGTGGCGCCTCCCCCCTCGTAACCTCCCTCCTGGAGCACCCGCAGCGACGGGATGTAAGCGAACACGTCGTTGCTGTAGCCGGCCACCCAAGACCTCTCCGCGCCGAGTTCTCTTTTCAGCCGCAGCGCGTAATCGACCACCGGCTCGCCGGCCAGGGCGATCAACGTAAGATCCTGGCCAAACTGCCAGACCTGGAGTGGAAAGGGATAGTCCGCGGGCAAGCGGCCGTGCTGGTCCAGCATTTTGAGCAACTCCTGCGCGTGGCGCCGCACGGCCGGGTCTTTGTCCTGGAGGCGCCTTTCGAGTTCCGCCCGGCTGGGCGGCCGCGCGAACGCCACCGGGAAGACCTCGAAAGCCGGTATCAACGGGTTTCGCAGCGAGGCCAAGGACTCGCCCATCGCCTTATCCACTGCCGCCGCCAGCGTCTCACCATAGTTGCGGGCGTGCTCCACGGTTCCACGCGGATGGGCCATGATGTCGCCGCCGCAACCGGCGAGGAAGAACGCCACCGCGTCCGGATGCCGCTCTTCCAGCCACTGCTGCGCAAAGCCCGGGTAGTCTCCGTTGAACTGGTAGACCTGGGCCAGGACGGCTGACGCGTGGCAGGCGTAGCCGAACACCACGCCCCGTAATCGTCCCCGCTCGGAGTCCACGCGCAGCAGCGGCACGTCAAGATCGACCGGACCGTCCGGGTTCGGAACAAACGAGACGATGCCCTTCTCGGTCATTCTCCGCCGGTTCACGGCGAAACCGACCTGGGTGCGGCCGAAGCTGAGCCGGGCCGGCCGCAGGTCTTTGAGCGCGGCCCCGATGACGGCCACGACCTTACCCTCCACCTCCCGAGTGTACTCCTCCACATCGCGCCACTGCTCCGGGTTCGTGCAGGAGCTGCCCCAGAACACGATCGGATTGGTGAGTGCCGGCCCGGAGTGCGTATGAGACGAATTCAACATCAGCCGGTCCCGCGACAGCCGGTATTGCTTCTCCGCCTGATAAGCGATGTTCCGGGCCAGCGCAGCGTTAAAGCCCACCAGGTCGGTGGTTACCAGGACGGCGGGCCTTCCGGAACGGTCCTCTAACGCCAGCGCCTTGGCGTAGAGATCGTGGACAGAGCCTTCGGACAGCTTTGTTCGCGCTCCGAAGCCCACCATACACAGCGGCTTGCGGGGCGTGATGGCGACCTTGGCGACGCCAGCTTTCCAATCCGCGCCGAGGGCGAGCGCGAAGGCGAACAGACACCAGTAGGGGCGAGGCATGGCTCGCTCGTTAGAACTTCAGCCACAGCGACATGATCCAACTGCGGGTGTGGTCCTGGCCGAAGATCATGCCGAAGGTGCTCGAAGTCGGGCTGGTAGTCGGAGCATATACGTTGGGGTGGTTCCAGGCGTTGACGACCTCGGCGCGGAACTGCAACGTCGCCTTCTCCACCAGCTTGAAACTCTTGATGGCCGCAAAGTCCCAGCGTGCCTGGCCGTCGGCCCCTAGTCTGTTGAATCGCCAGGGCGAAACCCGGATGTTGCTCCCCAACTGCTGGGCGCTGTTGCGGTTGAACCCGGCGTCGATATTGAACCAGCGGTCCACGCTGCGCTGGTTCTTCGGCAGCCGGACGTCATCGGGGTTGCCGGTGAACAGCGTCCAGACGTCGCCCCAGTCCAGCGGCGGGCCGCTCTGGCGCTGCACCATGCCGTTGATCTGCCAGCCGCCGGCAACGAAGTCGAGCGCCCGGGGCATGGTCCCGCCGAAGCGCCGCCCGCGGCCGAAGGGCAGCTCCCAGATCCAGCTCCCCACCAGCCGGTGCGTTCGATCCTGGGCGGAGAGCGATTCGTAAGGCATCGGATCGCTGGCATTCATAAAGCCGGTGGCTTCCATCGTCTTCGACCAGGTGTAGGACATCTGGAAGGTCCAGCCGTGCGAGAAGCGCTTCTCGCTGCGGACTTGCAGCGAGTGATACCAGGAGTAGCCGATCGGCTCGGTCACGTTCACGCCGCCGAACTGCGGGTACGGCAACAGCAGCCCGGCGCGCGAGATGTTGCGGCCGTAAATCGGATTCGTGCCGAACAGCGGGCTCGGAAACTGCTGGCTCAGGTAGTCGATGGTCTTCTGATCGCGCACCGGGGAGCGGCTCAGGTACTGGGCGGGCACGAAATTCAGGTTCCGGGTCACCGGCAGGCGCGTGCCGCGGTTGCCCACGTAGGAGGCTTCGGCCAGGAACTGGCCCGGCAGCAACTGCTGGAACCCGAACGACCAGCGCTGGGCGTAAGGATGCGTGCGCTTATTCGCGAAGAAGCTGACCGACTGGCCGAGGTTCGTCGCCAGGCCGCCCTTGGCCCCGAACGGCTCCAGCAGCCCGTTGGGGAACGGATCGGCGGTTCTGGCGATGTAGGTCTGCCCGCTATCCAGCGAGGCCTGAATGGGCGTGCTCATGCTGAAGCCGGTCTGATTGACGCCGCTCGAGTTGACACCGAGCGAGTCGAAGAACAGCCCGTAGCCGCCGCGCAGAACGGTCTTGGGCCGAATCTGGTAGGCGAAGCCGATGCGCGGCATCAAGTTGTTCTTCTCGCCTGTCCAGAGGTTGCGCGGGGTGCCGCCCACGCCGGCAAAGGCCAGCCCGCCACGGACCCGGAACTGGTCCACCGGGAGCTCCGGGATCGGGCTGGCCGCGTAGTTGGCGCGCGCCTGGGCTTCGATCGGGCTGGGTTGGTCGAAGGCGAAGCCGGCCACCGAACGGTTGAAGCGCTCGGTGATGGGCGACTCCAGCTCGTAGCGCAGTCCCAGGTTCAACGTCAGCTTCGGCGTCACCTTCAGGTCGTCGTGAAAGTAGAGGGCCAGGTACTTGTCCTGTTGGGCCAGATTGGCGGAGCGGTTCATGTAGCCGCCGGGGATGCCCAGCAGGAAGGCGGCCAGCGTGCCACTGACCGGCGGCCCCGGAGAGTTATCCAGCGGGCCGCGCGTGTACGTGTCGGAGAAACTCAGGTACGGCGTTATGTCGAACGGATAGTAGTTCTCGAACTCGCGGTAGACGCGGAATTCGGTCCCAAACCGGAAGCTGTGCTCGCCGCGCAGCTTGGTGAAGTTGAGGTTGAAGGAATTGATGACCGTTGACCACTTCCCATCGCTGCGCCCGTTCCAGCTCAGTGGAGTGAGACCGGTGACCACGGTCGGAAACACGGCGTTCTTCTTGTCGGGAAGCAAGGCCAGGAAGCCGGGCGAGAAGCCCAGCTTGGCCAAGTCGAAGCCGCGGCTGAGGCGGTACTGGGAACCCCACCGGTGGGTGAGCCCGTAGCGGAAGTTGACAAAGAAGCTGGGGTTCAAGACGTACACGTCGTCGAAGGCGAAGCCCCGCTTGTCCTGATAGAACTGGCCGCCGTCGTAGTCGGAGAGGAAGGTCTTGTTGGATGTGCTCCAGAAGCCCTCCCGCATGAAGCGCACGTACATGCGGTGATTGGAGCTGAACGCGTGATCGACACGGGCCAGGTGCGTCCAGACCGGGAACGGACCGGCAAATGTGGTGTAGAAGTTGTTGCGGAACTCGCGCGTGCCGGGCTGGTTGGGCTTGGGCCAGTAATTCAGGATGTTCTTCGCCACCGTGTCCAGGCGGCTGGGCGGAATGACGTTGTTGGGGATCGGATCGCGGGTGAAGCGCCCGCCCGGCGCCGGCCGCGTGGTGAACGGGTCGTAGATCTGGTAGTTCGAGCCCAGCGCCAGGAAGGGCGACAGATCCCCGCGCCGCATCTCGTCGGTGGGCACCGAGCTGATGTAGTCGTAAGGATAGGTGAGCCAGTTCTTCTCCCAGTTGTAGAACCAGAACGTCTTGTTCTTGCCGTTGTAAAGCTTGGGAAGGATCACCGGCCCGCCCAGGCCGAGGCCGTAGCGCTGGTCCTGGTAGGCCGGCAGCGTCTGGGCGGTGCGGTTTTGAAAGATGGTGGGCGTGTCGAAGACCCGGTTGCGGAGGATGAAGTGCGCCTCGCCGTGCAGCTCGTTGGTGCCGCTCTTCAGGCTGAGGTTCACCAGCGCCCCGCTGGTGTGCCCGATGCTGGCGTCGTAGGACGCGCTCTGCACCTTGAATTCGCTCACCGAGGTCTGCGGCGGAACGAAGACGATCGTCCCGTCCATCGTGTTGGCGACCCCGTCGATGGTGAACTCGTTCTTCATCCTGCCGGCGCCGTCCACCGCGAAATCCGACTGGGCATAAGGCGTACCTACGTACCGCTGGCGCAGGTTGGTTGTGTTCATGGCGCCCGGCGCCACTAGGGCAAGGCCGTACACACCTCCGCCGAACGACGGCAAGTCCATGATCCGCCGTTCATCGACCACCTGGCCCACCGAGGCTTCGGCGGTCTGCAACAACGGCGTCTCGGCTGTTACCTGGACTGTCTCGGTTGGTGTGCCGACCTGCATGGCGATGTCGATCTCCAGCGTGTCGCCGACCCGCACCTCGATGTTCTCCCGGACGAACTTCTTGAAGCCGGTCGTCTCCGCCTCCAGCCGGTAAGCGCCCGGCAGCAGGTAGGCCAGCACATAGTTGCCGGCCTGGTTAGTCTTGGCGACGACGGCAACGCCGGTGGCGGCATTGGTGACTCGCACCTCGGCGCCCGGAATAACCGCCTCGCTAGGGTCGGTCACCCGGCCCAGGATGGTGCCGCGGGCGTCCTGAGCGAGGACGGCAGCAGGCAGAAACACAACCAATGCCGCCGCAGCGGCCCACAGCAAACGAGAAGACATGGAAACCCTCCCTTTGACTCAGAAACTAATGCGCACGCCGAACCGGAACACGCGCTCGTCGATCCCCTCCCGGCCTGTCCCGCTCGTACCAGTAATCTCGGTGTACCCGCCCAGGCTTCGGATGGAGCCGTCCTGGTTCAGTTGCAGGTTGGAGACGTTGCCGCCCGGATTGTTGAAGTGCGGAGTATTGGTAAAGTTGAACGATTCAGCGCGGAACTGGATCCGCCAGCGTTCCTGCACCCGGAACTCGCGGAACAGCCCCACATCCAAATTGACCGCCCCCGGGCCCCGCAACGAGTTGAATCCCGCGGTCCCGAAGCGCGCCTCGGTGACCGGCGCGAAGGCCAGCGGATCGAAGAACGACTGGCCCCGTCCGACGCCACCCAGCTTGTTGACCGTCGTTTTCACCTGATCGGCCCGCTGCCTGCTTCCGGGCGCATCCAGCGAGGCGCCGGAAGCGGAAACGCTGAACGGCAAGCCCGAGTAAGCGCTGAAGACAGCATTGACCTGCCAGCCGCCGGCCAGCGCCGACGCCAGCCCTCCGCCGTTGAGCCACCGCTTGCGGCTGCCGAAGGGCAGCTCGGCGATGCCCGCGATCTGCAAGTTATGCGGCCGGTCGTAGCCGGTCACCGAACGGTTGAGACGGTAATATTCCGGCAACGGGATCCCAGGACCGCCTTCACTGTCGTCGTTGCAGCAGATCCCCATGGCCTTTGACCACGTGTACATCGCGTAGAGCTGATAGCCGTTGGCAAACCGGCGTTCCAGCGTGGTTTGCAGGGCGTTGTAGTGCCCGGTCCCAAGCGGCGTGACCAGGTCGGTGGAAGCCGTCCGGCCGAAGCGCTGGTTCAGCGGGAGACCCCGGGTGCCGCCCCCCGGCCTGCCTACGTTCAGGTTGATGACCCCAAGCTGCCGGACTTGCCGCGTAGCCACATATCCGGCCTGGCCGGTGAAGCCCCACTTCAGTTGTCTCTGAAGGGTGAAGTTCCAGGACTGGATGTAGCCCCGGTTGAACCGGTCGGGCAAGGTGGTGGCGACGACATCCCCGGGGATGGCGATCCGTCCGTCGCCGAGGTCCGGCGGCTTAACGGACGGTATGCCGTCCCGCAACAAGCCCGCCGGCTGGAAGGCATTGGGCCCCGGTATGGTCAACCCGATCGCGGTGGGATAGTTGGCCCGCATGGGATTCGCCAGGCTGTACGGGTCGTTCGTGATGCCGTAGCCGGCGCGGACGACAAAGGTGTCGGTGGCGCGGTAGGCGATCCCCAGGCGCGGCGCGAAACTCCTCTTGCTTATTTCGACGCCGCAATTGCGCGGCACCGAGCCTACGCCGCAGATCAGCATCCTGTTGGTGCTCGGATCGTATCGCTCCACCCCGCGGTCGGCGCGAGTCGGGATGGGCAAATACTCCCAGCGGAGACCGTAGGACAAGGTGAGCTTGCGGCTCACCTGCCACTGATCCCGAACGTAGTAGCTGTAAAGCCGGGTGCGGTTGGTGAACGGGACGGTCACCTGGAGGATCTTGCCGGTGGTGGTGGGCAGGCCCAGCAGGAAGTTGGCATAGCTGTTGAACTGGTTGGCGGAAGGACCGCCCCGTACGGTGGTCGGACCGCCGGAAAACGTGAACCCACCGGAGGCGCCGTGGCTGGCGCCACCGACCTCCGGCTGGGTCTGGTTAAGCTGTTGGAGGTAGAAGTCCAGACCGAAACGGATGTTATGGCTGCCTTTGGTCCAGTTGGCGTTGGCTACATACTGGTACTGGGGATTGTGATAGTACAACGGCCGGTTGGCTGAGGGCGCTCCCAAGCCAGTGTAGCTGCTGATGCTGAACCTCGGCCAGCCGCCCTCGAAACGCCGCGAGCCGTTGGTTCCAGGAATGCCCAGGAAATCCAGGCCGAGCTTCTCATCCAGCCGGGCGAATTCGCCGGTGGTGTCCAGCAGGGTCCAGCCGAAGTAGGAATCCACAATCAGGTTCGGCTGAACTACGTAAGTGCCTGCCACCGTGGCCGTGTTCGTGTAGCCAAACGCCTGCGTATCGGCGCTGCGGATGCCGGGACCGCCCAGGGCTCCAAACACCTGCTCATCGCGGATCTCGTGCCTGAACGTGCCGAAACGCCCGTACATGGTGAACTTGCTGCTGGCATGCCAGTTGACCTTCGCGTCCACCGAGTGGCGATCGAAGCCGAACGGCGCGGTCGCATAGTAGTTGCTGGTCAGCGAGTCCGAGAACGTCGGCGGAGGGGTGAGCGCCACCAATTTCTGGACAATGGGATCGATCCGTGACCGTGGGACGATGTTGCCGGGTAAGGCGGTTCTCCCGCTTCCGTCGGGATTCCCCGTCAGCGGATCGTAGACGGGTCTGGGGGACGCCGACATGTCTCCACTCCGGATACCCGCCGTCGGAACGGTCGCAAACGTGGCCCCTGTCCTGCGCTCGAGCATTCCCTCATAGCTGGCGAAGTAGAACAGCCTGTTCCGCACTATGGGGCCGCCCAGGGTGGCGCCAAACTGGTTGAAAACCGCCTTCGGATTCCTTTCCCCGGGCGGATTGAAGAAAGGCTTGGCCTTCAGTTGATTGTCGTCGTGATACTCAAACAGAGCGCCGTGTAGCTCGTTGGTGCCGCTCTTGGTCTGAACGTTGATGACCGCGCCGCCCGCCAGTCCTTGCTCGGCATCGAAGGCGTTGGTGACCACGTTCACCGTCTCGATCGACTCCAACGCGGGCACGTAGGCTGCCACCCGCGGCAGCCAGATGTTGATCGCGCTGGCGCCATCGATCCGGACGTTGTTGGATTGGTTCGAGGTGCCGTTGACGTTGAACCCCAGCGCCCGCGAAGGGTTGACTGAAGAGCTGTGGCGATTCGCCGGCGGCGTGAATCCCGGAAGAATCTTGAACAGTTGCTGGTAGTTTCTTCCGGGCGGGATCGGCAGATTCTGGAGCTCCCGGCTGGTCATCTCGGCACGAACCTCGGCCCGGTCAGTTTGCAGGGCAGCAGGCTGCTCGGTCACCTCCACCGACTGGGTGATGGCTCCGAGTTGTAGCGTCACATCCACGCGGGAAACGGTGTTGATGGTGACTCCCACGTCTTTCCTGGAGAAGAGGGCGAATCCCTCTTTCCTGACGCTGACGTCATACAGTCCGCTCGAAAGCGTCGGAAAGACGTAACTGCCCGCGTCGCTCGTAAGCGCCCGCCGGGATTGATTGGTCACCTTGTGGGTTATCGTGACTTCCGCGCCCGGAACAGGCGCGTCGCTGGCATCTTTGACGTTACCAACGAGCGAACCGTACAGCACCTGCCCATACGCCTGGGGCGGGGTCCACAGGGCCGCCAGCACCACACCGCCGAGGAGGAGCCTGGCGGGAAAGTTCCTGCTTCTGGATGTCATTTATTCCTCGATCTCTATGTCCTTGAATCTCACGGTCATGTTTCGGGAGTGCAACTGAAAGCCGATGGCGCCCCGCCGCGACCGGACGTGGTCAGCTTCAGACACATTCTCGCCGTTCAGTTCAACCTCGATGTGCGTCCCTTTGCAGGCGATCAAGAGTTGGTTCCACTCGCCCGACTTGAGCTTGCGCTGGGGAGCGCGCGCCAGCAGGTAAATGCTGCCGGTGGGGTAGTCTGCGTCGGGACCGTCGTAAATCTGGATCTCATACCCGTTGTGCGCCGGTGAGCGGACACCGCGGGCGTGTGAAGGATCGCGGATGGCGATCCCGCTGTTCCCACCCGGGCTAATCCAGAACTTAAGCCGCAGCCGGAAATCGGAGTACTCCTGCTGAGTCATCAGCCACCCGACTCCTGGCTTCTCCGGCGTTGAGCAGCCGACGAGGACGCCCCCATGGATTGTCCAGCGCGCTGTCCCCACGCGTTCAAAGCCGCTCAGGTCCTGCCCGTTGAGAAGCGGCCTCCAGCCGTCGGCCCCGAGAGCCGGCGCCAGAAGGAGCGCGACGGACAAAAGCCTGGAAGCCATTGAATCTCCGAGTTTCCTCAAAAGCCCAGCCGCAGGCCGAACTGAATCTGCCGCGGCGTGTTGACCTGGCTCAGCCGGATGCGGCCGAAATCCCCGGAGGTCACCGAGGTGTTGGGCCCCGCGAAAATGACCTGGTTCAGCGCGTTGAACATCTCGGCGCGGAAGTCCACCGCTACCCGCTCGTTTACCGCAATCCTCTTTTCGACGAGGACGTCCCAGTTGGCGTCGCCGGGAATGCGAACGTCCGGCAGGGCGCGGCTCACGTTGCCGAAGGCGAACTGCGGTGTGCGCACGAAGGCGGCTGGGTTGAAATAGAGCGCACCGTCCACGTATTGGCGCTTGCCATCCAGCCGAGCTTTCTGGCCGGTGGCATTAGGCCGCATGGATCCCCCGCCGCCGAAGGAGTTGGAATCGTTGGGGGAAAAGACTGAAACCGGGGTACCGTTGTCAACACTGATGAAGCCGGCCAGGCTCCATCCTCCGATGAGGCGCGCCAGCGCACCTCGGTTCAGGCGGGGCTTGCCTACCCCAAGGGGCAACTCGTAGCGGTAGCTGAGCCGGAACACATCCGGAACGTGCTGGTACGAGATTGAGCGGTCGCAGGGGTAGCAGTAGTTATTATTGGGATTGGTGGCGTAACCCATCGAGCCCGAAAACTCCGAGGCGTTGTCGATGATCTTGCTGTGAGTGTAAGCCAGCAGCACGGCCAGCCCCTGCGAGAAACGGCGCTCCAGCTTCAACTCCAGCGCGTGATAGGTGGAATGGCCCACCGGCGTCTGCGTCTCGTACATGTCCAGGAAGTGCGGATAGGGCCGCAGCAGTTGTCCGCGCTGCACCTGGGTGCGGCTCAAGATGGAAGTAGGTTCGGTGATGACGCGGTAGAACGGATTGGCCACGAGCTGGTTGAGCGCCGTACCCTGCGAGAGCTGCTCCATCGGCAACTGGTTGTAATTCACGCTGGTGGGCAGGGCCACGCCGGCGGTTCCGGTGTAGCCGACATCCACGACCCAAGCCCAGGGCAGTTGCCGCTGCACGTCGAGTGACCACTGGGACTGATACGGCAGCCGCTGGACCCGCGGCGCCCCGCTGATCCCCTCGCCCACGAAGGTGAGCAACCCCAAGCTGTTGCCCGGAGGTTGCGGGACTCCCGCCGGGAAGGGATTGCCCAGGCTGAACGTGGGCGTCACGCCGTCGGCCTCGGCGGTCAGAGATGAGTTCCTGCGCTCGAAGCCCAGCGAGGTGTCGGTGTTGTGCACGAACGGGTGGCGGAACATGCCGAACCCGCTGCGGACCACCGTCTTGTCGTTAAGCTGCCAGGCCAGGCCGAGGCGCGGATCGAAGTTGTCGGTGTCGGTGATCTGTGTGCGCCGGCCGCGCCCCTCCACTCCTGGGAAACCGATGCCGCCGCGCAGATCGGGGAACCCGGGCGCCTTGCCGGCCAAGGATGACGGGCTGAAACGATCCAGGAAGATAAGGATGTCACCCACGGACGTGTTCGGCTTCTCCATGCTGTAGCGCAGCCCCAGCGTGAGGGTGAGCTTGGGTGTCAGCTTGATCTCGTCCTGCACGTAGCCTGCGTAGTAGGGATGCTGGTAATCCCAGAGGGGCCGGATCAGCACAGAGACGCCGGCCGCGCCCAGCAGCAGGTCAGCCAGACCGCGCCCGGAAGGCGCGGAAGCCGCCTGAGGGTTGGGGCCGCCGGTGAAGGCCCCGCTGGCCGAGATTCCAACCGGCGCCGGGCGATCCATGGTGGTGCGGTAAAGCCGGAAGTCCAAACCGCTCTTCAGCGTGTGACGCCCGCGCAACAGCGTGACTGCGGCCCCGTACTGGTGTACCGTCGAGACCACCGCGCTGTAAGTGGTGCCCGAAGATCCCAGGCTGCTCAGCCCGCCGATGCTCCCCTGGACGAACTGCGCCGCTCGCTGGCTTTCCGGAATGTACTTGGGGAAGCCCAGCGTGGTCAAGTCGAATCCGAGAAAGTGCGGGATGCGGTTGCCCTGGGTCTCGGCAACTGAAAAATGGTGCTCGAAGACCGACGCCGGCGTCACCGTCCAGGTGTGGTTGACCATCCAGTTCGTCCCTGGTATGCGGTTGGGCGACTCGACCGGCGAGGCCCGATTCCCGTATACCAGCGGCATCACGTTCATGTTCTCGAACCAGTTGTAGCGCCCGAAGAAAAGGTGCTTGGATGAAATCTGATGGTCGATGCGCAGGTCCACCCGGTCGGAATCCGGCGAGTTGGCGGCGGCGATGTGATAGTTGTCGGTGTCGCTCAAGCCGCGGCCCGGCTGGTTGGGCGCCGGGTAGTACTTGATCAGGTTCAGGGCGATTGGGTTCAACTGGGCGGCCGGAATCGCGTTGCCGGGAAACTGATCCCGGATATAGCGCGTGGTCCCGGCCGGTCGGTCGGGATCGAGGCGCGTGGTGCGGGGATCGAAGATGCGGATGAGCCGGCCGCTCGGGTCCAGCGATCGCGAGAAATCCCCCCGGCGTTCCGGATCGGTGGGCACCGATCCGGTCCAGGACCAAAAGCTGCGCTCGCGCAGCCCTTCGTAGCCGACGAAAAAGAACGTCCGGTTCCGGCCGTTGTACAACTTCGGCGCCCAGACCGGCCCGCCGAGCGTAAAACCGAACTGGTTGCGCTTGAAGCTAGGCTTGCTTTGGCCGGCGCGGTTGGCGTTGAAGCCGTTAGCATCCAGGCGGCTGTTGCGCAGGAACTCGTGCACGGTGCCGTGCGGATCATTCGTTCCGGACTTGATGGCGAAACTGATCACGCCGCCTCCGGTGCGTCCGAACTCGGCGGCATAGGGGCTGGTGTTCACCTTGAACTCGCGTATGGCGTCCACCTGGGGGATGGCGGTGAGCTGGTTGTTGTAGGTGGCGATATTGGTGGCCCCGTCGAGCAGGATCTCGCTGGTGCCGCTGCGCCCGCCGTTGATGCGGAACGCGTTGGTTTGGGACTGGCTCGAAGTGTTGATGCCCGCGTCGCGCCTTCCTTTGGTGACCCCGGGCGCCAGTGTCAGCAGCAGCAAGGGGTTGCGCAGGTTCAGCGGGATGCTGGCGAGGAATTGGTTCTCCACCACCGTGCCGCGGTCGGCGCGACTGGTGGTCAGCAGCGGCGCGGTATCGGTCACCGTGATCGATTCCTTGACGTCCCCGGGCTTCAGTTGCAGGTTGACCGTCCGCGACTGGCCGACCTCCAGGGTGATGGCGTCCACCCGCGTCGCCGAAAAGCCCGGCGCCGAAGCCGACACGTCATAGACGCCCGGCGGCTGCGGCGGCAACACGTAATAGCCTTCGGCGTTGGAAGCGGTCACCGTTCGGATGCCGGTGGACCGGTTGATTAGCTCGATCGCGGCCCCGGGTATCACCGCCCCCGAGGAATCCACCACACGTCCGGCGACTTTCGCGTTCTGGGCGTGAGCGGACGCCGCGAGAAACCAGACCAAGATTAAGACAGCGCGACTCTTCATACATCCTCCTGTTTTCGGCGGGTCTGAATTGAGACCAGCACCTCTCATGCACCCCATCGGCCCCAAGGCCGACGACACCTTGGAGGTATTCTGATCCGCTTAGCCCCCGGTGTCAATCGGGAAAGAGGGAATTGCTTTCAGTTTGAAAGAAACACCGCACCGTCCCGAGGCGGCAGGGGTGCTGTCTGCGCCCGTCCTAATAAGGGAACGTCTCGGTCAGCTCCGCATCGCTGAGCTCTTTCAGGAACGTCGAGATGCGGTCCAGGAAGAGGTCGATGAGCTTCTGCCCTTTGGCCGCCGTAGCCTTCGTCGGATCGCCCAGGCCGGTGTTGTCGCTGACGTATTTCCAGGGGCGGATGAAGTTGATGTACGGCGCCTTCAGGCTGTTGAGCTTCAATTCCGCTTCGCGCGCTTTGACCGCCTTTCCCATCTGCACCCTGGCCGGATACAGGGCGAGCGCGATCGAGGTCTCCTCTTCGGAGGCATGGTCGCCGCTGGTCTCGATGATCTCGGCCACCTGATCCCGGTACGGGACCCAGGTCTCCACCATGGTCACAAACACCTTGGGATTGCTGGCGAACAGTTCGCGCAGGGCCGCGCCCAGGGTAGTCGTGTTGCCGCCATGCCCGTTCAGGATGACCAGCTTGCGGATCCCATGTTGTTCGAGGGTTTCGACCGTGTCCTTGACGAACTGGATCATCGTCGCCGGCCGGATCGACTGCGCGTAAGGATTGGGCGCCTGGTTCGTGTTGACGCCGTACGGCATCGCCGGGAGCACCAGCACCTTGGCGCCCTTGGAGTTGGCCCGAACCGCAACCCGCGCAGCCATAGCGTCCACCGTCCAGGTGTCGTTGGCGTACGGCAGGTGGTTGCCGTGGGGCTCCGTGGCGCCTATCGGCAGCATCACCACCCGGACCTCGCGCTGCCTCACCTCCGGGTGGGTCAAGTTCTCCAGCTTCACTGCGGCCTCAGTCTGCGCTGTCGCGGTCGAACTGGATGCCAGCAGGGCGGCAAGACCGGCGACTGAAAGAAGTGAATTCATAGGTCCTCTGTTCCTCCGCTGTCTATTCGGAGATATTCTGACCCTGCCGCGTCCGCTTGTCAATGAGCCGGATGGGGCCGGTTTTAGTGCATCTCTCCCACCGCTACTTCTCCAACGCCACCACTTCGTACTCCTCCATGCGCGGCACCACGAACTGTAGCCGCTCCCCGTCGATCGTCTTCGATGCCAACGTTTGCGGTCGCATCAGGGTGTGTGTCTTCTTGACGGTCCCTTTCGTTCGAACCGTGATTCGCACATTATCGAGCGGCACTATCCGCCGGATCGGCCGCGTCATCTCGCCGGTGAAGTTGATCAGATGCAGCAGCAGCCGCTGCCCCTGCTGCTGCGAGCGCAGCACTACTTCCATGGATCGGGGCGCATTCTCCACCACCACCGGCGACGGCGCGATGTCCCGCAGCACGTTCTCGATCAGGCGAGACCACTCGATGAAATGATAGGAGTTGAGGGCGTTGCCAAGATCCCCGCTAAAGTAGATGGCTTTGCCTTTGCCGTAGCGATGGACCACCAGGGCCGGATCGTCGGACGGAACCGGGATCCCGGCATAGCTGTCGGCCAGGGGCTTCATGTACTGCACCAACACCTCGCCGCCCTTGGGCCTTACGCTAACGTGATAGAGGGTGGCGGGAACCAGATCCCGTGGCCATCCTTCGAGCAGCGGGCTCTGCGCGCGCGGCTGCATGTAGTCCCAGCGGTTCGGGCCGGCGATCTTCCGCGCGTCGCTCACACCGAACACCTCCGCCAGGGCAAAATCCGCCCGCCGGATGCCCGTCTCGTCGTAGAGCGAGGTCTCGAAGGTGGCAAACAGGTTGCCTCCCTGGCCGACGTAATCCTTCAAGCGCCCGGCGGTCTTCTCGCTCATGCAAGCCACGTTGGGCAGAAAAATGGCCGCATAGCGATCCAGCTCTTCCTGCTCCATGGAGACATCGTCGATGACATCGAACGGCGTCTGCGAGCGCAGCAGCGTGTCCGCCAGCCCGGAGAACTCCCCGTCGAGGTTGCCGACCTGGCTGCGCGCCGGCACCCGGTCGGTCAAGGCGAACGACAGGGGAAGACACAGAAGCGTTGCGCGGAGCGTCGTTTCAGTGCGCCTCCTATTTCGCCGCGGATGGCAGCCCCAGCAGCCGCGCGACGTTTCGCCAGCGAATCTGCTCCTTGACATCCTCGCCGGCTTCCAGCACCTCGAGTTTCACCAGCGCCGGATCCGGGTAATTGAACGGCATTCCCGTCCCGAAGACGATCCGCCCGGAACCCAGGTTCGCGACGAGTTGTCCGATCTCATTGGCCATCACCGCGCTCAGCCGCGAAATCTCGATCGCGTAATTGGAAGGCAGGCCGCTGTTCTCCCGGCCCAGCGGTGAGTTGACGAAGCCGGTCCCGTTGACGAGGATGTATTGCGCCCGCGGGCGGGCTCTTACCAGGTCCGCGATCTCCTCCAGCGGCACGTCGGGCACGTCCAGCAGCCAGCTCCGCTGCCGCCGGTCTTCGACCCGCACGGGAATAGAGATGACCATGCCGCGCTCAGCCGCCTCGCTCACCAGATCGAGGCACGCGGGGTCCGCCAGCCGGTAGTTGTGCCACCTGGGATACATCCGCAGCCCCTTCATGCCAAACTCTTCGTGGCAGATCTTCAAGTCGTCCCGCCAGCCGGCGTAGAACGGATTGATGACGGCCAACGGGATAAGCCGGTCGCGCCGGCCTTTCACTTCCTCAGCCACTTCTTCGTTGCCGGATTGTGAGTTGCGATAGGTGATGGCGGAGGCGCTCGAAACTACCGCGCGCTCGATGCGCCGGCTGTCCATGAGCCGCAGCAGTCCGGCCGCGGTGTTGTGACGCAGTTGCCGGAAAGCGAAGTGGCCCAGGTAGGCGTTCACGTCGATCATTTCGTCCCCCGTCTGCCGAGAATGCGCCGCATGTTGCCGCCCAGGATTCCTTGTCTGTCCGCCGCGCTAAGGCTGGCGGCGCGCAGCTTGCCGACTCCCCCGGTCATCGAATTGTCGCAGCCGAACACCAGTCGATCGGCGCCGAGCACGCGGGCCGCCATTTCAATGATGCCCTCATCGATCACGCTGCCGCTGGTGTCCAGGTAAACGGTGGGCGCGTTTCGCAGGGCTTTGATGGTCCACTCCCAATCCCCGCCGCCGCCGATGTGCCCGCAGATGAGCACGGCTTCGGGGTAGCGGCGAGCGAGTTCCGCCAGGTGTCCCCCGTCGCTGATGCGGGGCTGCTCTTCCCCGAGGGAAAGGGAGTGCCCGGCGTGGTGCAGGATGGGCACGCGCAACTCGATCGTCAACTCCACGATCGGCCAGACCACCGGCTCGGTGGCGCGATACTCGTTGTAAAGCTTGACTCCGATGAAGCCGCGTTCCTCGACCGAACGGCGAACCTCGTCCAGCGCCTCGCGCCCGTATCCCGGATTGACGTAGCAGTAGCCGAGCACCCGGCCGGGGAAGCGCTGCATCCCCTCCGCCATCCACTGGTTACACTCGCGGAAGCCCTCGGCCGTAGCCGGTTGGCGTGGAGTGAGGATGGAGCAGCAGAGCTGGTCGATGCCCAGTTTGTCGGCTGCCTCGATGAGCTTGCGATCGTCTTCCTGCCACGAACGCCGGCTATGGTGCTGCAAGTGCGCGTGGCAGTCGATCACCTTCGTGCGCTGTTGCGCGGCTGGCGCGCGGGCCAAACCAGAGCAGGTTGTGGCCGCGAGGCCCACGGTCTCCAGGAAGGCGCGGCGAGGCATCAACTTCGGCGTGTGCCATCTCATGGCGGGCTCATACCTTAAGGAGAATTTGCCGCATGGCGCTGCCCCCACCACTCAGAAGGACAACTTCAGCGACATAATCCAGGAGCGCGGGGCGTCCTGGCCGGTGACCATGCCGAAGGTGCTGCTGGTCGGGCTGGTGACCGGAGCGAACAGGTTCGGGTGGTTCCAGGCGTTGACGGTTTCCGCGCGGAACTGCATGATGACCTTCTCTACGACCTTGAATTTCTTGAAGACGGAAAAATCCCACCGCGCCTGCCCGTCCGCCCGCAGGTTGCTGAAGCGCCAGGGCGAAACGCGGATGTTGGACGCCAACTGCTGCGCGCTGTTGCGGTTGAAGCCGGCGTCGATATTGAACCAGCGGTCCACGCTGCGCTTGTCCTTTGAAAGCCGAACGTTATCCGAGTTTCCCGAAAACAGCGTCCACACGTCGCCCCAGTCGATGGGGGGGCCGCTCTGGCGCTGCACCATGCCGTTGAGCTGCCAGCCGCCGGCAATGAAGTTCAGCGCCCCCGGCAGTCCCGCGCCGAAGCGCCGGCCACGCCCGAAGGGCAGTTCCCAGATGCCGCTCATGACCAGGCGATGCGTGCGATCGTACGAGGAAAGCGACTTGTAGGGCACCGGGTCGCTGGCGTTGAGGAAGCCCGTGGCCTCCATGCTCTTCGACCAGGTGTAGGACAACTGGAGTGTGTAGCCCTTCGAGAAGCGCTTCTCGGTGCGAACTTGCAGCGAGTGATACCAGGAGTAACCGATCGGCTCGGCCACCGACACGCTGCCAAACTGCGGATAGGGCGCCAGCAGGCCGGAGCGCGAGGCGTTGGCGCCGTAAATCGGATTGGTGCCCGCCAGGGGGTTCGGAAACTGCTGGCTCAAAAAGGTGATGGTGCGCTCGTCGCGCTGCGGCAAGCGGCTCAGGTACTGCGCCGGCAGGGCGTTCAGGTTGCGGCTTACCTCGAGGCGCGTGCCGCGGTTGCCCACGTAGGACACCTCGGCCAGGAACTGCCCTGGCAACAACCGCTGGAAGCCGAACGACCAACGCTGGTTATAGGGGTTGAGGCGCTTCGCGCGGAAGAAAGAAATCGACTGTCCGAGATTGGTGGACAGGCCGCCCCTGGCGCCCAGCGGTTGCAGCAGCCCGTTGGGGAACGGGTTCGCCGTGGTGGCGATATAGGTCAGGCCGCTGTCCAGCGACGCCTGAATCGGCGTGCTCTGGCTGAACCCGGTCTGGATCACATTAGTGGAGTTGAGGCCGATGGTATCGAAGAAAAGGCCGTAGCCGCCGCGCAGCACGGTTTTCGGCCGGATCTGCCAGGCGAAGCCGAAGCGCGGCAGGATGTTGTTTTTCTCGCCTTTCCACAACCCGCGCGGGGCGCCGTCCACGCCGCCAAAGGTCAGGCCGCCACGCAGGCGGAACTGGTCCAGCGGCAACTCCGGAATGGGACTGCGTGCGTAGTTCGCCCGCGCCTGGGCCTCGATGGGACTCGGCTGATCGTAGGCAAAATGGGCCACCGACCGGTTGAAGCGCTCCGTGAGAGGGGTTTCCAACTCGTAGCGCACGCCGAGGTTCAACGTCAGCTTGGGAGTTACTTTGATATCGTCCTGTACGTAGAAGCCATAGTACAATTCCTGTTGGGCGTAACTGGCCGACCGGTCCATGCTACCGCCGGGAATGCCCAGCAGAAAAGCGGCGATTTCGCCGCCGACCGGCGGCGCCGACGAGGTATTCAGCGGGCCGCGCGTGTAAGTGCTGGAGTAAGTCAGTTGGGGCGTAACATCCGAGGTATAGTTGTTGTTGAACTCCCGGTCGGGCCGGAGGTCGGCCCCGAACCGGATACTGTGCTGGCCACGCAGCTTGGTGAAATTTGCATTAAAGGAATTGATCACCGTAGACCAGACCGAATTCGACCCTTGGTAGTTCAGCGTAGTGAACGGGCTCACACTCACTCGCGGGAAAACGGCATTCTGCTTGTCCGGCAGCAGAGCCAGGAAGCTAGGCGAGAAACCCAGGGTGGATAAGTCGAAGCCGCGGCTGAATTGGTATTGGTTGCCCCAGCGGTAGTTGAACCCGTACCGCAGGTTCATGAAGAAGCCGGGGTTGAAAAGGTATACGTCGTCGATGGCCACCCCCCGCTTGTTCTGGTGGTACATCGAGCCATTGTAGTCATCGAGGAACACCCTGTTGGAAAGGCTCCAGAAGTTTTCCGCCATGACGCGCACGTATACGCGGTGATTGGGGTTGAAGGCGTGATCGAGACGGCCCAGGTGGGTCCAGACAGGGTAGGGACCCGCGTGGGTGCCGAACCAGTTATTGCGGAACTCGCGGGTGCCCGGCTGATTCGGCAAGGGCCAGTACGTCATGATCTTCTGCGCCACCGGGTCGAGGCGGCTGGCGGGAATGATGTTATTCGGGAACGGCTGGCGGCTGAAACGTCCGCCGGCTTCGGCCTGGGTCGTGAACGGGTCGTAAGTCTGATAATTGGACCCCAGCGTCAGCAGCGCCGACAGGTCGCCGCGCCGCATGGCGGGGGTGGGCACCGTGTTCACCCAGTCGTCGGGAGATTGCACTTTGTTCTTCTCCCAGAGATAGAACCAGAAGGTCTTGTTCTTGCCGTTGTAAAGCCGAGGAAGCTTCACCGGCCCACCCAGGCTGAGGCCGTAGCGGTGGTCCTGGTAGGAGGGGATCTTCTGGCCGGCGCGTTTCTGAAACAGGGTCGGGGTGTCGAAGAATCGGTTGCGCACAAACCAGTGCGCCTCGCCGTGCAACTCGTTGGTGCCGCTCTTCAGGCTGAGGTTCACCAGCGCCCCGGCGGTATGCCCGATGCTGGCGTCGTAGGAAACGCTCTGCACCTTGAATTCGCTCACCGACATTTGCGGTGGAACGAACATGATGCCTCTGTCCATGGTGTTGGGGACGCCGTCGATAGCGAACTCGCTAGTCCTCCGGCCGGCGCCGTCTACCAAGAAGTCCGCCTGGGCGGCAGGGGTGCCCACGTATCGCACCCGCAGGTTGGTCGCGTTCATGGTGCCCGGCGCCATCAGCGCCAGGTTGTACGGCGCGCCGCCAAACGACGGCAACTCCGCGATCCGGCGTTCATCCACCACCTGGCCGAGGGAGGCATCCACGGTCTCCAGCAGCGGCGTCTCCGCCGTCACCTGGACGGTTTCCGACTGGCTTCCAACCTGCAACACGACCTCGACCTCAACCCTCTCGCCGACACGCACCTCGATGCCTTGCCGGGTGAACCTCTTGAAGCCCGCGCTCTCCACCTCCAGCGCGTAGGTGCCCGGGAGCAGGTAAGCCAGCACGTAGTTCCCCGCCTCGTTGGTCTTGGAGACCAACCGCACGCCCGTCGCGACATTGGTGACGCGCACTTCGGCGCCGGTGATCACGGCATCGCTGGGATCGGCAACGCGGCCCAGGATGGTGCCGCGCGCGTCCTGCGCGCGCAGCGAGAAAGGCGACAGCAGAGCAACTGCCGCAAACAAGAGTGTCCACCGACGAAACATACCCGACCTCCCGATGACCGATTAGAGGGTCATTAAATGGTTATTACCCCCGGACTCGTGCGACCAGCTCATGCACCTTCCGGATAATCGTTTCCTCGACCGCCGGCGCAAAGGGCCCCCGGCAGCCGGGCGCCAACCATGGCGCCTCCTCCTTCGTAGCTTCCTTCCTGCAGCACACGCAGCGAAGGGATGCAGGCGGACACGTCGTTGTTGGAAGCCGATACCCAAAGCTTTTCCGTCCCCAGTTCCCGTTTCAGCCGCGGCGAGTAATCCGCCACCGCCTCGCCAGCCGTGCCAATAAACGTCAGGTCCGGACCGAACTGCCAATCCTGGAGCGGATAGGAATACTCGCCGGCGGGCGGCCGTCCCGGTCCAGCATCTTGATCGGCTCTTGTGCGCGCTGGCGCAGGTCCGTGTCGTTCACGCTGAAAAACTGCAACATATTGCGCCGGTCGATTCAAGAAATGCCTCCCATTCGTGATGTCCCGGAGCAGGCCGCTTGAACCGCCTCCAGGATGCGCCGCTCCGAGTTCGCGATTTGCTCGGCCATCAATCGGCGTGCCCCAGCCGGGTCGTGCGCCCGAACTGCCGCCACGATTTGCAGGTGCTCCGCCGTAGCCGTATCCGGATCCAATCCGACGTCCAGCCCAAAGTAGATCGGGCGCTGGAGCTGATCCAGCACTGACATGACAATCGTCTCCAGCCGCAGGTTGTGGGTGCACCTTACAAGCGCCAGGTGAAAGGTGCTGTTCGCGCGCAGGTAGTCTTGGTACGTTTCCCGCTGGCCAGGCGTGTAACGCAGTTCAGCCAGCCGGGCCAGCTCTTCGATTTCTTGTTCACCAGCCCGCTCGGCAGCCAGCGTCGCCGATCCGCACTCGACAATGCCCCGCACTTCACACAGGGATCGCGCCTCCGCGAGCGTGAATTCGGTGACGGTGTAGCCCCGGAAGGGAGCCGCATTGACGAGACGCTCATGCGCGAGCCGGTTGAGCGCTTCACGAAGCGGCGTGCGCGACACACCCAACTCAGCGCAAAGATCTTTTTCTATGAGCCGCTGGCCAGGTGGAATCGCACAAGTCAGAATCCGATGTTTCAAGACCTCGTAGACGCGGTCTGGCAGCGTTGCAATCGGCAACATCTCAGGGTCGAGTTCAACGAGAGATTGCATTTTGTATATGATATCCCAAATACACATCCGCGTCAAGTGAAAATTTCGACAGGTTCAACTGGTGGCTGAGCAACGGGGCACTCCGCGAGAAGTACTATCGGCTTTTGTGCGCCCAGCAGGACGAGCCGCGTGCGCTCAACGGGTCCACAATTTTCTCCGCGGGCGGCACCAAGCCGTCGCAAAGCGCGGAACCGAGCGGCGGGGTGGCGTCCACACGAAAAGCGGCTATCGTCAATGGCTCTTCGGCGGCCAATGTCATGGTCCCCAACATGAGGAGAATCGTCAGCCAGTTCATTTCTCGATCACAACCACTTCGTACTCGTTCATCAGCGGCACGGTAAACTGTATTCGGCCGCTTTGGTCTTCTTGCGCCGCCAACGTCTGTGGCCGCATCAAGGTTTGAATCCTCCTCACCTCGACTTTCGTTCGCAGCGTGATGCGGACATTCTCGAGCGGCACTACCCGCCTGATCGGCCGCGTCATCTCGCCGGTGAAGTTGATCAGATGCAGCAGCAGCCGCTGCCCCTGCTGCTGCGAGCGCAGCACTACTTCCATGGATCGGGGCGCATTCTCCACCACCACCGGCGACGGCGCGATGTCCCGCAGCACGTTCTCGATCAGGCGAGACCACTCGATGAAATGATAGGAGTTGAGGGCGTTGCCAAGATCCCCGCTAAAGTAGATGGCTTTGCCTTTGCCGTAGCGATGGACCACCAGGGCCGGATCGTCGGACGGAACCGGGATCCCGGCATAGCTGTCGGCCAGGGGCTTCATGTACTGCACCAACACCTCGCCGCCCTTGGGCCTTACGCTAACGTGATAGAGGGTGGCGGGAACCAGATCCCGTGGCCATCCTTCGAGCAGCGGGCTCTGCGCGCGCGGCTGCATGTAGTCCCAGCGGTTCGGGCCGGCGATCTTCCGCGCGTCGCTCACACCGAACACCTCCGCCAGGGCAAAATCCGCCCGCCGGATGCCCGTCTCGTCGTAGAGCGAGGTCTCGAAGGTGGCAAACAGGTTGCCTCCCTGGCCGACGTAATCCTTCAAGCGCCCGGCGGTCTTCTCGCTCATGCAAGCCACGTTGGGCAGAAAAATGGCCGCATAGCGATCCAGCTCTTCCTGCTCCATGGAGACATCGTCGATGACATCGAACGGCGTCTGCGAGCGCAGCAGCGTGTCCGCCAGCCCGGAGAACTCCCCGTCGAGGTTGCCGACCTCGCTGCGCGCCGACACTCGGTCGCTCTCGAGCAACTGGGCGTCCGCTCCGTCGTAGAAGTTGGCGGTGGTGTCGGACCATACCAGTGCGGTGGTGGCTTCCGAGCGCGTCCCGCGGTAGTAGGCGGCGTTCTTCTCGACAAACCGGCTCATGCCGGTCAGCGCCTGCATCCCCGGCCGCTCCAGTAAAGGCTTGTACATGAAGAAGAACACGCTGGCAGCGTTAGCCACCGTGCCGGCATAGAGCAGGCGCAAGTCGGCTTCCGAGTGCTGCGAGAAATTCCAGGGTCCCGGCCGGGCCGTGCTGAAGATCACGCGCGACTTGTCCGGCGCCTGCGTTTCCAGCAGCCTCGCCGTCACGCCCGGCTTCCAGACCGGGACGCGCGTCAGGTCGCCGGTGAGGTATCCGCCCTCGCTGCCGAGGATGTCCTGCTCGGCAATGAGAACGCGATTCAGCTTCGCCGTCGCCCAATTCCCACCCCGTACGCCGCCGTTCCTGTAGAAAGCGATATTGGGGTTGCTCGACTTGACGATCTGGCGCGAGTCCCGCATGAAACTCAACTGGCTGTTCACTTGAAATTCCAGCAGGTCGCGAGCACCCTTCCCCTGCCGCTTCTTTTTTGACGGAAGCTTCGTGCCGAAGGCTTTCTGGAATTGTTCCTGGCAGTAGCGACAGTAGCAGGTATCATCTCGGAAGGAGGTCCCATCGAGGAAAATGCCGTCGATGGGGTAGGCGCACAGGTCGCGGAGGATCTGGAAGACCCATTCGCGGAAACCCGGGCTGTTCATGCAAAAGGTGGTGCCGGGCCCGCCGTATAGGGTCGTAATCGGTCCGCCGCCCTCGCGGATCTGGAGCCAATCGGGGTGCTTTTCGCCGAAGGGGCGCTTGAACCAGTGGATGTTCAAATAGATCATCACCCTGAGGCCGCGTTTCTTGGCCTCGGGCAGGTACTTGCCCAGGTAGTCCTCGTTCTGCTTGCCCGCCACTTTGCAGGAGAAGAAGAACTCCTGATCGTCGAGGCCCCCGGCCATCCCCATGACGTGAAGATGTTCCGTGTTGTACCCTGAGGAGGCTTTCCGAGCCGCCTCCAGGGCCGGCGAGGGTGAAGTAACTCCGGTATAGCAGGTCGCGGTATCCAGGATCCGCAGCGGCTCCTCCCGCTCCCACCACGGCGGGGCCGCTCCGCTCGCCGGGCGAGGCTGAGCATAGAGCAGACTCAGGCTCGCCGCGCCGCCCGCCTGGAGAAAGGAGCGTCGTGGGATAGGAACGCCAGCGGCGCTACTGAGTCCATCTTTTTCCACTGGCAAGAAACTCCTTCGGCATTAGTTCGTGCACCGCGTTGATGAGGCGGCCCTCCACGCCGGGGGCGAATTTCGCCGGGCGGTCGTAATAAACCATCGCGTCGCCGCCTCGGTAACCGCCCTCGGCCAGGACCCGCTCGGACGGGATGTAACACGGGTTGTCGTTGGAATAGCCATTCACCCAGAGGCGCGTGCCGTCAAACTCCTTCTTCAGCCGCAAGCAGTAGTCCACAACGACTTCGCCCGGCAGGAAAACCATCGCGAGGTCGCGCCCAAAACTCCACACCTGCACGAGATACGGGAGCGCGGTGGGAATGGCTTCACCGCGGTCGAGGCGGGCCAGGTTCTTCTTAGCGTGAAAAGCGATCTGCCGCGCCTTGTTCGTGGCACGCGCCTCCCACTCGGAGCGCGTGGGCAGTTTGTCGAAGGGCAGTTCGATGCGCTTGGTCGCGGCGGCCAGGGGCGCGGGTAGCGGATTCCACGGGCCGGCGAGCAGGCGCTTCACTTCGTTCGCGATCTCGCGTCCCTGCGCGTCGGCCATATCCGGCGTGCCGCGCTGATTCGGAGTTTGGTCCGCACCGCAACCGATTGCCACGAGGGCGATGGCTCCGGGATGGTCCCCCTCCAGCGCGAGTTGCGCGGAGCCTGACCAATCGCCATGGACGGTGTTCAGCGAGAGCGTCTCGGGATGGCAGGCGTAGCTCACGAAGATCGCGCGCACCTTGCCTTCGGGCGACGTGACGCGCAGCGCGGGCAGGTCGTGGTCCGCGGGCGCAAATGGGGCTCGGGAGTAGTTCCTGGCGAAGCCAACCCTGCCGCTCGCCCACCCGAGATGAGCCGGCTGGCGGTCGGCGAGCGCGGCGAGGGTGACTTTCTCCAGATGGTCCGTGAGTTCGCGCGTGTAGCGGTCAATGCGCGCCTGCTGGTCGGGTGGCATGTCCGCCGCGAACATGTTCGGCGCGACACCGTTGATCATCGGCGCGGAGTGCGTGTGCGAGGAGCAGATGGCGAGGCGGTCGTGCGTGACCTTCGTCCGGCCCGCAAGCCGGCGGAGCAGCTCCGAGCGAATCGCGCCGGACACGCCGAGGTTGTCCACCGTGACGAGCACCGCCGGGCCGTCCGCATCGCTGCCGAGGGCGAGCGCCTTGGCGTGGATGCGCTGCGCCACACCCTCCGACTCCGTCTTGCGGCTCCCGAAACCGGTCAGGCGCGTCGGGTAATCCGGCGTGATGTCCACGCGGGCGACGCCGATGGGGCGGGCGCTTTGGGCGCCGAGCAACAACACCGCCCAGCCGTAACCGATCATCCCCGCCAACGCGATTCTCAGAACAGCACCTTCAAGGCGAACTGAATCTGCCGCGAGCCGCTGGCGCCGAAGATCTTGCCCACGGTCGCCGGGACCGAGATGTTCGTTGACGGGCCCCCCAGGTTAGCGTGGTTTGCCAGATTGAAGAACTCGGCTCGGAACTGTGCAGTCCACCGTTCACGGATGACTGTGTTCTTCAGCAGGCTGACATCGAACTCCATCGCGCCAGGGCCAAACAGCATGTTGCGAGCGGAATTTCCGTAAGTGAACGGAACCGGCACAGCGAAGGCCGAGGTGTCGAACCAGCGGTCTCGCGAGCGTTCTGACCGCGGCAGCTTGGGATCGCGAACCAGATCGGCGCGGCCGCCGCGCCATCCGGGTTGTGTTGCGGAGAAGCTAACCCCAAACGGCGAGCCCGTTCGCAAGATCGTAATCCCACCCACCTGCCATCCGCCGATCAGCTTGCTCAAACCCCCGGTACCATTGGCGAACGGCTTGCCCGGCCCAAACGGTAGCTCGTAAGAGTTAGCGACCGTCAAGATGTGGCGTTGGATTCCGTCGGAATTGCCTCGATCGCCCCGGTTGTTATAGGGGTTTTGCGGGCCGCCCGACGTCGGCGTATTATCCAGTAAGCGGTTCCAGGAGTATTCCACCTGGAATGACAGCCCGCGCGAGGACCGCTGAACCGCTTCCAGTTGCAACTGATGCAGCGTCGAGTCGCCCCCAGAATCCAGAAGGGTGATATCAGACCAGGGCTGGTACGGACGTAACGGCTGCACGGCGCCCGCCTGCTGCCGCTGCGAGAGATTGGCGGCACGGCCGGCATAAAGTACATGGTTCGTCTTGTTGCCGACATAGGAAGCTCGAACGCCGAGGGTTCCGACTAACTCCCGCTCGAGGCTCAGGCTCCACTGCTGCGAGAGAGCGTCCTTGATGTTACGCTCGACGGCGTTGATCGCCGGATTCGCGGAAATTGCGCCGGCGCCGGGGAACGGTTGGGCGAGGGTAAGGGACGGGACCCGGCCGGGGTCGCTCTCGAAAGTCTCGGAAAGCACGAAGGGAGCGTTGCTGGTGCTTAGTTGATTGAAGCCGCTGAATAGCTGGAGGAAGTTGTAATAGACTCCTGCGCCTCCGCGAACAACCGTCTTGTTGTTCGCAAAGGGCCGTAACGCGAATCCCAGGCGTGGCGCGAACTTCCACCCCTGGCCTTCCAGCAGCTCATCCGGGAGGCCGGCCTGCGCCGAGGTGACAATGGGATAGGCGTTGACCATGCGCGCCAGCGTGTGGGGCGGGAACTTGTCGCCGGGAACCACCAGTCTCCCCGATGCGAAATCGAAGTTGGACTGGATTCCGTCCTTTTCTTTCCAGGGCGTCTGTGACGTGACACGCAGCCCGACATTCAAGGTCAGCCGCGGCGAGACCTGCCAGTCATCCTGAATGTACGCACTGTACCGCGTTTTGCGTGGGGTCACGTCCGCGCCTTGCGTCGCCCGATAGGTGACATTCGGGTACCCCAACAGAAAATCGGCAAACGCATGAGCCGGTTGTGCGGCGGCGGAAAGGTTGTTGTTGCTGAAACGTCCATTGAAGGTGAAGCGCCCCAGGCCCGCATCCTGTGCCTCTCCCTCCCCTTGGCCATACACCTGCGGTGGACTCCAGATGCTGAAGTGATCGACATTCACCCCGGTCTTGAAGGTATGCCGGCCGCGGACGTGGGTGAGATTGTCAATGTACTGCGTCGTCAACTGCCTCGACCCGGCGAGGGTCCCTCCACGGTCCCCGATTTGCACATGGTTGCCGATCTGGACATTTGGTAAACCTCCGATCGCCTGAGGACCATACAATCCCGGGAATAAAGACCGGGGGTCAAAGTCGGCGTTCATCCCGGATCCCAGGTATCCATGATTCACCATCCCGAAGCGGGCTTCGTTGAGGGTGCGAGGGGAGAATGTGTGGACATGCGTAACGTTGCTGCTCTTCGTCCAAGTGCTTACGTTCTTGTGGCCGTAATTGAGTGGGAAATTCCCGGCAGACAGAATGGTATTCTTGGAGTAATTGAAGTTGCCCCAAAGGCTGTCCTTGTCGGAGAATCTGTGGTCGGGGCGAATCCCAAAGCGATTGACGTCGGAAAACACGGGCACATCCACAATGTAGTTGTTAAGGGTTCCAGCCGGACCGATTCCCGGCAGATTCGGAGGCGGCACGTACCCGATCAGCGTTTTGGATCGCGGATCGAGGCGATCCGCGGGAACGCGGTTGTCGGGAAACGGCGAACCGGACAGCGGATCGACGATCGCCGGCAATCCGGCGAAATCTCCGTTGCGCATGGCCGTAGTGGCCACCGAGAGCTGGTTGGTCCTGGGAGTGCGTTGTCGCAAACCCTCGTAATGACCGAAAAAGAACGTCCTGTTCCTGCGAATCGGCCCGCCCACGGAGGCGCCGAACTCGTTCCGGTTGAACGGCGGATTGGCCAGGGTCGACGGCACGAAAGGCACGCGGGCCGCAAAGGCCCTGTTGCGGTTGTATTCGAACGCCGAACCGTGAAGTTCGTTGGTCCCTGACTTGCCCACGATCGTCACCGAAGCCGAGGCTTCAAACTCGGCCTTTTGGTTGTTCGCGTCCACCTTGAACTCGCTGATCGCGTCTAGCGAAGGGAAGTCGGTGAGGGAGCTTCCGGGCGTATACGCATAGTACGCCGATCCGTTTCCTGCGTCATTGAAATTCACGCCGTCCACATTGAACTGGACGCCACTCCGGCGGGCGGCGCCCCCGAATCGCGGAACGCGGCCGCCACCGGTATCCACCGTCCCCGCCGCGAGCGAAAGCAGCCGATCGATGGTGCGTCCGTTTAAGGGAAGCGCAGCAATGGTAGACGCTTCCATGATGCTGCCGACCGTGGCGTTCTCGGTATTCACCACCGGGGCCGGAGCCCGAACCTCGATCGTCTCCACGACCGTGCCGGGTTCGAGCACCACGTCCACTCGAACGGTGCGATTGGCCAAGAGTCTGACCCCCTTCACGGCGTTCCTCTTGAAACCGGCGAACTCCGTCGTGACGGTGTACGTGCCGGGCGGAAGATTGGAAGCGACGTAGTCGCCGGTGGCTTCCGTCGGCGCCTTGAACTGGATGTTGGTGTCCTGGTTCGTTACCGTAACCGTGGCCGCCGGGAGCACCGCTCCTGAGGAGTCCTTGACCGTTCCCAGGATGGTGCCGGTGATGTGTTGAGCCATTCCCGTCGAGCCCACCACACCCACCGCCAAAAGCCAACAACGAACTACAAGCGCCTGTCTGTCTTTGCGGTTCATAGAGTTCTCTCCTGCGGAAAGCTACTTCTCCAGCACCACCACTTCGTACTCCTCCATGCGCGGCACTACGAACTGCACCCGATCGCCGCCGATCCTTCGCGGCGCCAGCGTCTGTGGCCGCATCAAGGTTTGAATCCTCCTCACCTCGACTTTCGTTCGAACCGTGATTCGCACATTTTCGAGCGGCACCACCCGCCTGATCGGCCGCGTCATCTCGCCGGTGAAGTTGATCAGATGCAGCAAAAGCCGCCGGCCCTGCTCTTGTGACCGCAGCACTACTTCCACCGATCGGGGCGCATTCTCCACCACCACCGGCGACGGCGCGATGTCCCGCAGCACGTTCTCGATCAGGCGAGACCACTCGATGAAATGATAGGAGTTGAGGGCGTTGCCAAGATCCCCGCTAAAGTAGATGGCTTTGCCTTTGCCGTAGCGATGGACCACCAGGGCCGGATCGTCGGACGGAACCGGGATCCCGGCATAGCTGTCGGCCAGGGGCTTCATGTACTGCACCAACACCTCGCCGCCCTTGGGCCTTACGCTAACGTGATAGAGGGTGGCGGGAACCAGATCCCGTGGCCATCCTTCGAGCAGCGGGCTCTGCGCGCGCGGCTGCATGTAGTCCCAGCGGTTCGGGCCGGCGATCTTCCGCGCGTCGCTCACACCGAACACCTCCGCCAGGGCAAAATCCGCCCGCCGGATGCCCGTCTCGTCGTAGAGCGAGGTCTCGAAGGTGGCAAACAGGTTGCCTCCCTGGCCGACGTAATCCTTCAAGCGCCCGGCGGTCTTCTCGCTCATGCAAGCCACGTTGGGCAGAAAAATGGCCGCATAGCGATCCAGCTCTTCCTGCTCCATGGAGACATCGTCGATGACATCGAACGGCGTCTGCGAGCGCAGCAGCGTGTCCGCCAGCCCGGAGAACTCCCCGTCGAGGTTGCCGACCTCGCTGCGCGCCGACACTCGGTCGCTCTCGAGCAACTGGGCGTCCGCTCCGTCGTAGAAGTTGGCGGTGGTGTCGGACCATACCAGTGCGGTGGTGGCTTCCGAGCGCGTCCCGCGGTAGTAGGCGGCGTTCTTCTCGACAAACCGGCTCATGCCGGTCAGCGCCTGCATCCCCGGCCGCTCCAGTAAAGGCTTGTACATGAAGAAGAACACGCTGGCAGCGTTAGCCACCGTGCCGGCATAGAGCAGGCGCAAATCGGCTTCCGAGTGCTGCGAGAAATTCCAGGGCCCCGGCCGGGCCGTGCTGAAGATCACGCGCGGCTTGTCCGGCGCCTGCGTTTCCAGCAGTCTCGCAGTCACGCCTGGCTTCCAGACTGGAACGCGCGTCAGGTCGCCGTAGAGGTATCCGCCCTCGCTGCCGAGAATGTCCTGCTCGGAGATGAGAACGCGGTTCAGACGCCCGGTCGACCAGTTCCCGCCTCGCACGCCACCGTTCATGTAGAAGGCGACCTCCGGGTTGATCGACTTGATCACCGCGCGCGAGTCGTGCAGCATATCCGCCAGGCTGTTGGCCTGAAACTCCAGCAGGTCGCGGGCCGGCTTGCCCTTGCGTTCCTTCTTTGGGGGGAGCTTCCCTCCATGCAGCTTTTGGAACTTCTCCTGGCAGTAGCGGCAGTAGCAGGTGTTGGGCAGGAAGACAGGCCCGTCGTAGAAAATGCCGTCGATGGGGTAGGCGCACAGGTCGCGCACCACCTGAAAACACCACTCCCGCCAGGGGCTGTTCACGCAAAAGCTGCTGGCCAGTTGGCCGTACAGGGTCGGCTTTTGCCCGCCGCTCTCCTCCATCTGGAGCCAGTCGGGATGTTGGTCGCCCAAGGAGCGCTTGTACCAGTGGACGTTGAAATAAATCATCACCCGGAGGCCGCGCTTCTTGGCTTCGGGCAGGTACTTACCCAGGTAGTCCTCGTTCTGTTTGCCCGCCACTTTCGAGGAGAAAAAGAACTCCTGGTCGTCGAGGCCCCCGGCCATCCCCATCACGTGAAGGTGTTCCGCATTGAACCCCGACGAGGCTCTCTGAGCTGCCTCCAGGGCCGGCGAGGGTGAGGTAACTCCGGTATAACAGGTCGCGGTATCCAGGATACGCAGCGGTCCCTCCCGTTCCCACCATGGCCGGGCTACCGCCCCTGCCGGGTGAGGCTGAGCATAGAGCAGACTCAGGCTCGCCGCACCGCCCGCCTGGAGAAAGGAGCGTCGTGGGACAAAACGAGACGCGTCCGGCCCAGCGCGGCCCGAAGACAACATCCTGCCGCCGGTATTGCTGCTGTGATCATCTCTGTTCATTGGCACTCCTCCGCCGGCCGCCGCCCGTAACAGCGGCAGCCTCGTGTTGGCACGAAGCCCTGAAGTCAGAACAGTACCTTGACGCCGAACTGAACCTGCCGAGATCCGGAGGCGCTAGTGATCCTACCGAAGGTTGCCGGGACCGAAAGATTGGTTCCCGGATTCCCCAGGTTCGCGTGGTTCGCCAAATTGAAAAACTCGGCACGAAACTGTACCGTAGAGAGTTCCGTAACCTTGGTGTCTTTCACTACGCTGAGATCGGAAGCGATAGCGCCTGGACCGAATATCAGGTTGCGCGAGGAGTTCCCATAGGTATAGGGAGCAGGCACGGCGAAAGCGGAAGTGTCAAACCAACGGCCCTTCGAACGCTCGGACCGGCCGAGTGTCGGATCGCCCTGCCGGTCGGCCCGGCCTCCGCGCCATCCCGGTAACGTCGGCGAAAATCCGACCGACATCGGATTACCTGTCATCAGGGTCGTGATGCCAGACACTTGCCATCCGCCGATGATCTTACCCAGTGCCCCGCCGGCGTTGGCGAGCGGTTTGCCCGGACCGAACGGCAAATCGTAGCTAAAGGCCATCGCGAGAACGTGCCTCCGAATCCCATCCGTGTTGCCGCGATCCCTTCGCTTGTCATAGGGGTCCATTGGCCCCCCCACGGTGGGGGTGTTATCCAGCGACCGGTTCCACGAGAACTCCACCTGGAAAGTGAGCCCCCGGTAACTGCGTTGGATAGCTTCCAGTTGTAACTGGTGGATGGTAGAGTCTCCCCCGCCTGCGGTCAGGTTGATGGAGGCCCACGGCTGATAGGGCCGCCGAGGCTGCGTCGCGCCCGCCACCTGCTCTCTGGGCTCGTTAGCCGGGTACAAATAGAACTGCAGGTGGGAGATTTTGTTGCCGACGTAGGAGGCCCGAACACCGAGGTTGCGGCCCACTTCCCGCTCCAGGGACAGGTTCCACTGCTGGGATTCGCTGTTCCGCATGTTGCGCTCCACGGCCGTGATCGAGGGGTTCGGCGAAAGCTTCCCGTCGCCGGGGAACGGGTTGGCCAGGGTCAGCGAAGGGGTGCGGCCGGGATCGCTCTCGAAGGTCTCCGCCAGCACAAAAGGCGCATTGCTGGTGCTCAACTGGTTGAAGCCGATGAACACCGGCAGGAAGTTGTAATAGATGCCAGCGCCTCCGCGAACCACGGTCTTGCTGTCGGCGAATGGCCGGAACGCAAATCCGAGGCGCGGACCAAAGTTGTTCTTGTCGGTTGGCAGGTGATCCTGCAAACCCGCCTGTGCCGCGGTGACGATGGGATACGCGCTGACCATGCGCGGCAAGGCCTTCGGTGCGATCTTGTCGCCCGCAACGACCAGCTTCCCGGAACCAAAATCGAAATTGGCCTGATTGTCATCTCGCTCCTTCCACGACGTCTGCACCATGTATCGGATTCCCAGGTTCAGCGTCAGCCGGCGTGAGACTTGCCAATCGTCCTGGAAGTAGGCGCTGTAGCGGGTGTGGTACATACGGATGTTCCCACCTACAGTGGATCGATAGGTGTTCACCGGATAGCCCAACATAAAATCGGCGAAGGCATGAGCCGGCTGCGCGGCTCTGGACAGGTCGTTGTTGGTGAAGCGCCCATTGAAGGAGAAACGACCGAGGCTGGCATCGTTGGCTTCATCCTGGGCCAGACCGTACACGTAGGGCGGCTCGTGGGTGGTGAACCTGTCGATGTCAAACCCAGCCTTGAGGGTGTGGCGGCCGCGCACGTGAGTGAAGTTATCGATGAACTGGGTGGTGAACTGCGAGGAGCGGTAGGCAGTCCCGCCGCGGTCGCCAATGACAGTGTGGCTGCTGATATCCACGCGGGGGAGCCCGCCGATCGGCACGGGACCGTAGAGAGCGGGGAACAACTTCCGGGGATCGAAGCCGGTGTTCTGCCCAAGTCCGAGCCATCCGTGGCGAAGCTGGGCGAAGCGAAACTCATTCAGCGTGCGTGGTGAGAAGGTGTGAAGGTGGGTGGCATTGATGCTTTTGGTCAGCGTGCTCGAGGTGGAGTTGCCGTAGGCGGAGGGAACGGCTCGGGCTATGAAATACGGCAAGCCCCTGGAATAGTTGAAGCTGCCCCAGATGCTGTCCTTGTCGGAGAATCGGTGGTCCAGACGAGGTCCGAAGCGGTTCACGTCGATAATATTGGCGGTGTCCCCAATCCAATTGCTCAGTGTTCCGGCCGGGCCGATACCCGGCTGGTTCGGCAGCGGCACATATCCGATCAGCGTGTTGGAGCGGGGATCGACGCGCCCCGCCGGAACGCGGTTGTTCGGAAACGGCACGCCGCTTAGCGGATCCACAATCGTTGGCAAGCCGGCGAAATCGCCGTCGCGCATGGCCGCCGTGGCTACCGAGAGCCTGTTGTTGGTAGGAGAGCGCTGCCGCAAGCCCTCATAGTTGCCGAAGAAGAACGTCTTGTTCTTGCGAACCGGCCCCCCCAAGGCAAACCCGAACTCGTTCCGGTTAAACGGCGGCCTGGGCCGGTCCGGGGGAACATAAGCGTTGTTGGCCGCATAGGCCTTGTTGCGGTTGAAAGCGAACACGGCGCCGTGGTATTCGTTGCTGCCGGACTTGGTCACCAGGGTGACGGACGCCGCGGCTTCAAACTCGGCCTTTTGGTTGCTCGAGTCCACCTTGAACTCGGCAATGGACTCGATCGAGGGCAAAGGCGATAGCCCAGTACGGGCGCTGTAAAGCGACCCGCCGTTTCCTGAGTCGTTGAAGTTCACCCCGTCCACGTTGAACTGAACGCCGCCGAAGTACGAGGCGCCGGCAATCCGGGGATTGGAACCGCCACCACTCACCGCCCCAGCCGCGAGCCCGAGCAGCACATCGATTGTGCGCCCGTTCAAGGGGAGCGCGGAGATCAGCCGGTTTTCCATTACGCTGCCGACGGTGGCGTTTTCGGAGTTCACCACCGGAGCCGCGGCCTGAACCTCGATCGATTGAGTAACCTCTCCGGGCTGCAGCGCCACGTCGATTCGCACCGTCCGGGTGGCCAGCAGCCTGACGCCTCTCACCGTGTTCTTCTTGAAACCAGCGAACTCCGCCGTGATGGTGTAGGTGCCGGGTGGAAGATTGGGAGCGACGTAGTCCCCGGTGGCTTCCGTCGCCGCCTTGAACTCGATGTTCGTGTCCTGGTTCGTCACCGTAACCGCGGCCGCCGGTATCACCGCTCCTGAGGAGTCCTTGACCGTTCCCAGGATGGTGCCCGTGATGTGTTGAGCCATCCCCACTGGGGCCAGCAGCGCCAAGACTCCTGCCCAGCCGAGGAGACCAATATTAAGTCGCCCATTGTGCCTCATGGGAAGACCTCCTTTCCCGCTTCTGATGATTATGTACGGGGCGCACACGACTGTCAAGACTTTTTTATGGTTTTGCTAAAAACTTTGTTGAATAGCACATCGGGATCTCCCCGTATAGACGGGACTAAGATGGCGTCAAGTGCTTTAGAATAAATGATATAGCCATATATGTTCGTCTCGGGTGATCTCAGCAATCAAATATTCACTCTAGTTAAAATATTGCTTGACAGCCGGCAGAAGGCTCGCGTAGCATGAGAGACTCAAGGGCAAAACGGCCCGCGGGAGTCAGCCGGGTGAAGCACGTAACCGCAATGCTGGACAGGGACAAGCAGGTCATCGAAGCCGTAATCCGCCGGTTCGGCCCGCTATCGCAGGAAAAGATTCACGCGCTCACCCATATCCGAAGAAGCACCACCTCTCGGCTCGTGAGAGAACTCTTGCAGGAGGGCAGGCTGTTGGAAGCCGGGCGTCTGAACGCGACCGGCGCCATGGGCCGCAAGCAAGTGCTGTTGCGTCTGAACGAAGATTACCGGTTCATCGCCGGCATCGAGTTTGACGAGGAGTCCATTGTCGCGGCGATTCTGGATCTGCATCCGCGAATCCGGCAGACGGTGACCGAACCCACGATTCGAAACGGGAAGGAAGCTCTCGTCAACCAGCTCCTCTCATCTACGAAGAGGGCACTCCACGAGGCAGGCCTTGGAACGTCGTCGCTTGCGGGCATCGGCATCGCTGATCCCGGGCTCGTCGACAGCCGGCGAGGCGTGACGGTGACTTCCTCCACCATCGAATTCTGGAGAGACGTCCCGCTCAAGGCGATTTTCGAGGAAGAGTTCGGCGTCCCGACTTTCGTCGAGGACGCGACCCGGGCGCGGGCCGTCGCCGAGCGGATGCTAGGGGCCGGGAACTTCCAGGAGAACATGATTTATATCGAGTACGGCGCCGGAATCGGCGCCGGAATCGTTCTCAACGGCAAGCTTCTGCTTGGATATAACGGTGCGGCCGGCGAGTTCGGCCACACTCACATTATGGAAAGCGGCCCCGCATGCAAGTGCGGGAGTATTGGCTGCCTCGAAGCGGTTGCGGGAGCGCATGCGGTTGAGGCCAAGATTCGCAAGGCCATCGCGGAGGGCGGCACTTCGCTGGCTCTGGAGTTGGTTGGAGGGAGTCCCGAAAAGATCAGTGTCTGGACCGTGCTGGAGGCGGCGAGGCTCGGTGACAAGATCTCCAGCCACATCGTGACCGAGATCGGCGCCCGCCTCGGCCTCGGCCTGGCCAACCTGGTCAACCTATTCAATCCCGCTGCCGTTATACTCGACCGGCGGCTGGAGCTGGCCGGCCCCGAACTGCTGGACCAGATTGTGGGGGTCGTGAAGCGGCAGGCGCTCACCTATAACGCGGCCAATGCCGCGTTTCGTTTCGCCCAACTCGGGCGGGAAGCGGGAATATTGGGCGTTGCCCTCATCCTGCTCGAAAAGCATTTCGAGATCCCGATGCTCAAGCCTCCAAGATTCATGATCGAGCCCGTTCCGGTCGGTTTGGAGGAAGCAGGTGCGTGCGAGACTGCTTCCGTTGCGGAGTTGGTGCATGGAGACTAGCCGCCTGAGGATTTCCTCCGTCGAGGCTTACCCGATTTCCGTTCCGATACGGCCTGAGTTTATCATCGCGAGCGCCTTGGGCGAGCACCGCGTATCTCGGCCGGTCATCGTAATCGTGCGAACCGATGATGGCCTGGCCGGCTGCGGGGACGCAAGCGTGACGCCGGTATGGAGCGGAGAGACACAGGCCGGCGCATTGGCCGCGGTCCGGGAGGTCCTGGCGCCTTTGTTGATCGGACGTGACCCGCTGCACGTGGCATCGCTTGCGGACGCCATGGACCGGGCACTCATCGGCAACCCCTTCGCCAAGGCGGCGCTCGAGATGGCGCTGCTGGATCTCGCCGGGAAGGCCTTGAACGTTCCGGCGCACATAATGCTCGGAGGCCCGCGCCGCCCCCCGGAAATCCCTCTCAAGTTCTCCATCGGAGCCTTTCCACCCGCCGCAGCCGCCCGCGTGGCCGAAACGGTCGCCAGCCAAGGGTTGCGGGCGGTCAAGGTCAAGGTGGGGATGGAACTGAGCCTGGACGTGGCCCGCGTGCAGGCCGTTCGCTCGGCGCTAGGTGACGGCTTCCCCATCGGCGTGGACGCCAACGGAGGATGGAGCGAAAGCGTCGCCGTGGCCGCGCTCCCCCACCTCGAGCGCCTCGGCGTGAACGTGATCGAACAACCGCTGAGGCGAGGTGATTTCCGCGGCTGCGCGCGCTTGCGCCGGCGCACGTCGATCCCGGTCATGCTGGATGAATCGGTCTTTACGCGAGAGGATGCGCTGGAGGCCATCCGCTGGGACGCCTGCGATCTGATCGGCATTTATCCGGGCAAGAACGCAGGCGTTTGGCGTTCGCTCGAGATCGCCCATTTGGCGGCCGCTGCGGGGCTGGAGTGCGTGATCGGAAGCAATCTGGAAACGGAAATCGCGACGGCGGCAATGCTGCACCTGGCGGTGTCCATGCCGAACCTCGCGGTCTCGGTGGGTCACGACATCATTGGCCCGCTCTACCACACGCGCCGCATCGGCGTCGAGCCGATTCGCGTCCAGGACGGCTGCGCGGTCCTGCCGGCCGGCGCCGGCCTGGGTGTCGCGGTGGACATGGCATCGCTGGCGGAGGTAACCAATGCATGCGCAACTGGCGCGTAAGACGGCGCTGATTACGGGCATCCTTTTCCTGCTGCTGTTCTCTGCTCCCCTTTGGGGCCAGGCAAAGAAGACCATCTACATGATCACCGACGCGGAAGGCGTGGCCGGCGTCTGCCGGCAGGATCAAACCGACCCGAAGGACGCCGAGATGCGCCAACTGCTCACCGGCGAGATCAACGCCGCGGTGGAAGGCTTCTTCGCCGGCGGCGCCGATGAAGTCATCGTGCGGGACGGCCACGACGGCAGCCAGACCCTGTCGGTGCTCACCATCCACCCAAAGGCAAAGCTCATGATCGGCCCGCTGGGACCGACGACAACCCTCGATCGGCGTTACACGGCCCTGGCCTTCGTGGGCCAGCACAGCATGGCCAACGTGCGGGGTGGCATCATGGCCCACAGCTTCAGCTCGCTCGGCATCCAGAACATGCTGTTGAACGGAAAGCCGGTGGGCGAGATTGGCATTTGGACCGCCATGGCGGGCTGGTTTGACACTCCCGTGATTCTGCTCACCGGGGACCGCGCGGCTGCCGAGGAGCTGCGGGCGATGGTTCCCGAGGTCGAAGCGGCCGTTGTGAAGGAGGGACTTGGCCGCTACACTTGCCTGTCGATGTCGGCGCCCGCCGCACGTGACCTGATCCGCGAGCGCGCGGCCGCCGCCATGGGGAAGATCGGAAGTATCCGGCCGTATAAGGTGCGCGGACCGGTAACGATCCAGATCGAATACACCACACGGAACTCGCTGCCGATCGATGCGGGCCTGGCTCCCGGCGCCGAAGTTGTGGATGACAGGACCGTCCGTTATCGCGGCAAGGACTTCCTGGAGGCCTATACGCGCTACCGGGTCCGATAGGAGACCCTTTGGCACAAGGGAATCCGATGTTACTAGAGAAGTTGACCTGGGAAGAAGTGAACCGGCTCGATCGCTCCACGGTCGTGGTGGCGCCTTTTGGAGCCATGGAACAGCATAGCCTTCACTTGCCGCTGGAAACTGACGCGCTGATCGCCGGGGAGCTGTCCCGGCGCCTGGACGCAGCCTGTGACCGCAAGCTCCTGGTCTTGCCCACTCAATGGCTGGGCTTCTCCACCCACCATATGGGTTTCAGCGGCACCATCACGGCGTCTGCCTCCACTTATGTCGAGATGGCCAAGGAGATTTTAGATTCCATCGCACAGGCGGGCTTCCAGAAGCTGCTGCTGTTGAATTCGCACGGCGGGAACGCGGCGATCCTGGAAGTTGCGCTGGCCGAGTTTCAGCCCAGGCACCCGGCCGTGCGGGCCGTCCTGGTGTCGTACTGGAATGTGGCCGCGCAAGAACTCCAGCGACTTCGCGAAAGTCCGCTCGGGGGCATGGGCCACGCTTGCGAGTTGGAGACATCCCTCGTCCTCGCGATCGACTCGAAGCTGGTGCGCACGGCCAGGATGGCCCCGGACGGTATGGGGCCTCGCTCCCGGTTTCTTTGCCAGGACATGTTGGCGGGCGGTTCGGTCAGCGTGTGGTGGAACCCGGCCGAAACGAGCCGGCACGGCGGCGACGGCGATCCGACGACCGCCTCGTTCGAAAAGGGCGAGCGATTCTTTGCGGCTATCGTGAGCCGCCTGGCGGAGGTCGTCAGGGAGTTGGAATCGGGAGCCTTTGGGAAACCTCTCCAGACGGGTGAGTGAACGATTATGGGCGGCGCCGCACGCGATTTCATTGTTCTGATTCTCGTGAATCTGATGTGGGCCGTGCAGTTTCCCGCGGCCAAGATTGCCACCGCGGAACTGGGGCCGATTACCGTCACCTCGCTTCCACTGCTGGCCGCAACGCTCATCCTGGCGCCGATTCTCCTCTTCCGGGCTCGCTTTGCACAAGGGACCAAAGTGACGAAGCCGCGAGACGTTCCGAGAGCCGTGGCGGACTTTGCCATCATTGGAGTTGCGGGCACCCTGGTGGCGCAGTTGTTCCTGGTATGGGGCGTTCAGAGATCGCTCGCTTCCAACGCCTCCGTGATTAGCCTCTCCATACCGGTTGTAAGTGCGATCCTGGCTGTGATCCTGCTCTCGGAGAGAATGACGCGTGTTCGCTGGATCTCGTTTACCCTGGCCATTGCCGGCGTGCTGCTGGTCTCCGACATTGAATGGGGATCGCTTCGGATTCTTCACGGCGACTATCTGCTGGGGAACCTCCTCATCTTTGGAAGTTGCTGGGGAGGCGCGTTCTACAACGTCTTCAGCAAGAAGCTCCTCCGCCGGTTTGACCCACTCCAGGTTCTGGTGTACAGCTTCGTAGCTTCCAACCTGATCCTGGTGCCGATGATGTTCCGGTACGAACCGCTGTCCTGGAACCGTCTCGCTTCCTTGAAGCCCGCCGTCTGGATTAGTCTGGGGGCCATCGCCGTCTTCACCCTCGCCCTGGCCATGATTCTCTTTCTGTGGGTGCTCGAAAGGCTGGACGCAATGCAGGCGTCTCTTTCCATCTACTTCTTGCCCGTGTTTGGGGTGATCCTCTCGGCTTTGACGGTGAAGGAAAAGATCACGATGCGATTGTTGCTGGGCGGGGGTCTTGTCTTGGTCGGCACTTTTCTCGTCACCGTTTATGAGCAGAAAAAAAGGAGCGTTCCATGAACTCATCAGACGCGATTCGCCGAAGAGAGTTGGATCCGGCGGACGTGCCCGCTGGGATTGTTGGTCTGGGGTTGATGGGAACCAGCATCGCCGCCTGTCTGCTGGCGGCTGGGCATCGTGTGGCTGGCGTCGAGGCGGATGCATCCAAGCGCAGGATAGCCGCGCGCCGGGTTCTGGCGCTATTGGGGGAATCCAGGAAAGAAGGCCTTTTGCGAGGCATCCCCTCGGAGATCATCAAGCGGCTCCACGTTGGTGGAGACTATATAGCCCTTAAGGGCGCCGACATTGTGATCGAGTGTGTCACCGAAAGCGTCGAGGCCAAGAGGGAGGTTCTACACCGCGTCGAAGAGGTCGTATCTCCAAAGACGCTGATTGGCAGCAATACTTCGGCGATACCGATCACCGATCTCCAGCAGGGCGCGCTTCGCCCAGAGCGGATCATGGGAATTCACTGGGCCGAGCCCGCCCATGCGACACGCTTCATGGAGATAATTTGTGGCAAGGGCACCCGCCCGGCCTATGCCAAACTCGCCTTCACCTTGGCCCGTCGGTGGGGCAAGGAACCTTCGCTGTTGCGCCGTGATGTTCGCGGCTTTCTCACCAACCGATGCATGTACGCCATGATGCGCGAGGCTTTCCATCTGGTCGAATCGGGCTACGCTACCATCGCCGAGGTGGACCGCTCGCTGCGCAACGACCTCGGCTACTGGATCACTTTCGCCGGGCCGTTCCGCATTATGGATCTCACCGGTATCCCTGCTTATGAGGCGGTGATGCGTGACTTGCTCCCGGACCTCAGTTGTGCCAAGGAGGTCCCCCCGCTCCTGCGGAAGTTGGTGCAGTCCGGCGCCCAAGGTGTTTCCAATTGCAAGGGCTTCTATCATTACACGCCTGCGCAGGCCAGGCGGTGGGAAAGGCGTTTCCGAAAGTTCACTTACGAGATCCGTGCGCTTGCCGGCAAGTATCCGGAGGACGGCGCGGACAGGCCTCGGCGGGCGAGTCAGTAAGGAAACGTCGCCGTCAGCTCCGCATCGCTCAGCTCTTTCAGGAACGTCGAGATGCGGTCCATGAAGAGGTCGATCAGCTTCTGCCCTTTGGCCGCCGTCGCCTTCGTCGGATCGCCCAGGCCGGTGTTGTCGCTGACGTATTTCCAGGGGCGGATGAAGTTGATGTACGGCGCCTTCAGGCTGTTGAGCTTCAATTCCGCTTCGCGCGCTTTGACCGCCTTTCCCATCTGCACCCTGGCCGGATACAGGGCGAGCGCGATCGAGGTCTCCTCTTCGGAGGCATGGTCGCCGCCGGTCTCGATGATCTGGGCCACCTGATCCCGGTACGGGACCCAGGTCTCCACCATGGTCACGAACACGTTGGGATGGCTGGCGAACAGCTCGCGCAGGGCCGCGCCCAGGGTGGTCGTGTTGCCGCCATGCCCGTTCAGGATGACCAGCTTGCGGATCCCGTGTTGCTCGAGGGTTTCGACCGTGTCCTTGACGAACTGGATCATCGTGGCCGGCCGGATCGACTGCGCGTAGGGATTGGGCGCCTGGTTCGTGTTGACGCCGTACGGCATCGCCGGGAGCACCAGCA
>JBBTDS010000211.1:0-2284 GCA_038060875.1 Acidobacteriota bacterium
TGAGCGACGGCAAGTACCTCGGGCAGATCACCGAAGCAGTGGTGGAGATGCGGGCGTAACTGTGGCGCGCGAACGCGCGGGCTGGTACTGCTACGACTGGGCCAACTCCGCCTTCTACACCAGCGTCGTCACGCTGATCTTCGGGCCGTACGTAACTGAGGAGCTGGCGAAGCCGGCCGCCGACGCGGCGGGATACATCTACCCGCTGGGCATCGCGATCTACGCGCGCTCCTACTGGGGCTACCTGATAGCGCTGGCGGTGGTTCTCCAAGTGCTGGTGCTGCCCGTCATCGGAGCGATCGTGGATTCCAGCGGGCGCAAGAAGCAATTGCTTGGCGTCTTCGCCTACGCCGGGGCGCTGGCCACGATGGCGATGTACTTCCTGGAGGGCACGGCCTATATGGCGGCCGGCGTCCTGTTCCTGCTGGCCAACCTGAGCTTCGGCGCCTCGATCGTTGTCTACAACGCCTTTCTGCCTGCCATCGCCGCTCCGGAGGAGCGCGACGCGGTCTCGTCCACGGGCTGGGGCATCGGCTACCTGGGCGGCGGCCTGCTGCTGGCGCTGAATCTGGCTTTGTTCCGGTACGCCGGGAGCCTCGGCCTGAGCGAAGCGCATGCAGCCCGCATCAACCTCTGCTCGGCGGGCGCGTGGTGGGCGCTGTTCAGCATTATTCCGATGCTCACCTTGCGGAACCGCGCTCCCGTAGGGGTCGGGCATGCCCGGCCCCTACGGGACCTCACGAAATACCCGCAGGCGCTGACATTTCTGGTGGCCTACATGCTTTACAACGACGCCATCCAGGCCGTGATCGCGCTGGCGGTGCAGTTCGGCAGCGATGAGCTGGGCATGCCGATGGCGACGCTGGCGCTGGCCATCCTGATGGTGCAGTTCGTGGGCTTCTTCGGCGCGCTCGGCTTCAACCAGGCGGCCCGCCTGATCGGGGCCAAGCGCGCGGTGATGGCCAGCCTGGTGGTCTGGACGGGCGTGCTGGGGGCCATCTACGGCTGGGTGCGGACGACGGCCGACTTCTTCCTGATGGCGGCGCTGGTGGCCGTGGTGCTGGGCGGCAGTCAGGCGCTGAGCCGGTCTTTGTTCTCGCAGTTGATTCCCAAGGGCGCGGAGGCCGAGTACTTCAGCCTCTACGAGATCAGCGAGAAGGGCACGAGCTGGCTGTGCCCGCTGTTTTTCGCGCTGGCTCTCCAGTTCACCCGCAGTTACCGGCTGGCCATCCTGTCGCTGATCGTCTTTTTCGTGCTGGGCCTGGCGGTGCTGGCGCGGGTGGACGTGCGGCGCGGGATGGCCGAGGCCGGCCAGAACAGAAACTGAAGAATTGGTTTGGCGGTCGTCAGCGCGGGCCGGCCTGCGCTACAATTGCACCCAGATGGACCGTATCGGACGGTACGAAATCCTGGACGAGCTGGGACGCGGGGCCATGGGGGTTGTTTACCGCGCGAAAGATCCCAGTATCGGCCGGCTCATCGCCATCAAGACCATCCGGCTGGCCGACTTCGCCGACCCCGCCGAGAGCGAACGGCTGCGGGAGCGGCTCCGTCGCGAGGCGCATTCGGCCGGCATTCTCTCGCATCCGGGAATCGTGGTCGTCTTCGACGTGGGCCAGGAGGGCGAACTGGCCTACATCGCGATGGAGTTCATCGCCGGCCGCAGCCTGGAGAGCATTCTCGATGGGGAGCAGCCGCCCGACCAGAAGACCATCCTCAATGTCCTGCGGGAGACGGCGGCGGCGCTGGACCACGCGCACAAGAAGGGCATCGTCCACCGCGACATCAAGCCGGCCAACATCCTGATCAGCGATGACGGGGTGGTGAAGATCACCGATTTCGGGGTGGCCAAGATCTCCGCCTCGCACAAGCTGACGCAGGCGGGCACCGTGCTGGGCACGCCGAACTACATGTCGCCGGAGCAGATTCAGGGCAAGGACGTGGACGGCCGGGCCGACCAGTTCGCGCTGGCGGTCATTGCCTACGAAGTGCTCACCGGCGAGAAGCCGTTCACCGCCGATCAACTGACCGCGCTGCTCTACAAGATCGTGGCCGAGCCGCCGGCGCCGCCCCAGAACTTGAATGCGACGCTGGGCTGGCCGGTCGCGGTTGTCTTGGAGCGGGCGTTGGCGAAGGACCCGGCGGAGCGGTATAAGTCCTGCTCCGATTTCGTGGCTGCGCTGGAGACGGCGCTGGCCACCAAGAAGGACTGGAAGGCGGTCCCGCGGACGGCCGGCGAAAACCTGCCGACCGCCGAGGTGGGGACGACCACCCGGGGCCGCGT
>JBBTDS010000212.1:0-1154 GCA_038060875.1 Acidobacteriota bacterium
CCTGAAGGCGGATTCAGTTCAACCTGGATTCTGTCGCGGCTTACGCGCGACAGGAATCCTTAATTTATTAGGTGGCAGGCAGGCTATTGACGCCGCAGCTGCGCTGCTAGAGCCTGCCCGATTTGTTGAGCAGCACCAACGATGTCTTTACGCATCATGGCGTCTGCCGGCGATCCCTGCGCTCCTCCTCTGCCATTCTGCCAATTCACCGCGGCGAGGAGCTCCCCCGACTTGGCACTCACCACCCGAACCGTCGCGCTCTGTGGCTTCTTGTCGTAACCGGCGACCGACCTGACGGTCAGAACAGCGCTAGCACCTCGCTCCCGCAGCGCGGTCAAGCTCCTCGGCTGCAGCAGCTCGATTTCGCTGAGATTAAGACGGAGGAGCAAGTTGGATGTTTCCTGAGAGTCCATCACCCGAATGCCACGATTGAACAACTCGGTTCCGATCGCGTCCGCGAGTACGCCGCCACTGGGGGCGAGTGCAACCGTTTCGATGGACTCCGGGAGCGGCCGGAGCGCCTGCGGTGCGCTGACCCTGGCGCGGGCACACCCGGCGCAGAACAGGAGCACGAGGGCGAGTACCGCTTTCCCAGTCACAGATGGCCACTCTCGCATCATGAATCTCTCCTCTCCGCTGGCGAACGCGCAGTGAGGCTCGTTGCCAGCTAACGACCAAGCTCACCGGCTGCCGGAGCGCGGTGCGCGCAGGGAACCAAACCGGCCAGCGGTTTCGCAGTCCGGTGCAGCGCAGAGTTAGCTTGCGCCTTCCATGTGCTTCGCATATTTATTTAGGACCGGGGCGCCATCCATCACGGGATATACGACACCCCTTGAATCCAGGACTTCGCATCGATTGATCCTCTCAAGGGGCCAATCCACCAATCGGACCTGCTGATAATCCAGGACTATTTCGTAGTATGCGCTCTCCGACAGGACTATAGGCTTCCCACCCTCACGAAGTGGGTCTACAAACCTCTTGCCATCCGGGGAGTGCGCGATAAGTTGCCGCGGAGAGGATGCCCGCCTCCCAACATTGGCGATCCGTATGATGACCGCATCCGCCATGTTCGCGAAGCTTTCGAGATATTCCGCCGATGCCTAGAGATTGTATCGATCTCGAAAAATCGCATACATGGAAAAACCCAGGCTGAT
>JBBTDS010000213.1:0-4092 GCA_038060875.1 Acidobacteriota bacterium
CTAAGCTCGGCCGGCATCACTGTATAGATCCTCGCGAGTAAGCGGGCGGATCAGATCTCCGGGCCATGCGGGAAGAGGGTGAACCTCACGCCCCGGCGGCCCTTGCTCCTTGCGCAGTTCGGCTTTCATCGCCTGAACCATGGCCCGGAGTGCAAACAGCAACTCTGGGGGCAAGCCATCCACTTCGATAACTTCCATGCGAAACCCCAGTTCCAATTGTACGCCTGTTGCGCCCCGGCCGTGTCTGTGGCGCCGCTGAGGGGAGTTTCGCGGCGGCACGGAGACCGCAGATGTTGGGATGGCTGAGCGCCGAGGCCGCCCGCGCCTCGCGCTGAAACCGCTTCAGCGCCCCGGGATCCCGTGCCGACCCGGCCGGGAGGAACTTGAGCGCGACATCGCGCCCCAGCCGGGTATCGGTGGCCCGGTAAACCTCGCCCATGCCGCCGCCGCCGACCGGCGCAACAATCCGGTACGGGCCGATTTGCAGTCCGGCGGGCAACTGTTCCGCCGCAGCCTGTGGTTCCTGGCCGGCGAGCACGGACGCCGCCATCTCCAGGGCCGGTACTTCCAGGAATTCCGGTGCCTGGTCGTCGTGCACCAGCAGGGCCTCTACCTCCTGCCGCAACAGGCGGTCGCCGGCGCAGGCTTCGTCGAGGAAGGCGGTCCGTCTGGCCGGTTCCAGGCTCAAGGCGGAGTCACAGAGTTCGGCAACTTGTCGCCATCGCTCCGGGGCCATAGGGTCCGATTTCCGCCCAATTGTGGCATCGGAGCCCGGCAGAAAATTTTCTTTCATTCGATGACCATTCTTAACTGCGGATTACGCTATAGAGGGTGAGGCCGGCGGCTGCCAGGAGCGGCCGCCGGCCCAGGAGGAAAAGACCATGAACTGGAAAATCGCGTATGTTTTGGCCGCGTGCGCGGCCACGCTGGCGGCCCAAACAGCCGAGCAGCCGGTCGTGCTCGTGATTGAACTGGAGAACGATGTCCTCTATCGCGGCAATGTTTCCGATGTCAACCTGTTGGCAAAGGACCCCAAACCAACCACCTCGGCCAATCAAGCCTTTCTCGAATCGGTCGCTATTGCCGACGTCAGGGCCATTAATGGTAAGCCCGTCAAGGGGCTGCGGTCGTATCGCGTACGGGCCTTGCCATTCCGTGTCAACCCGACGCCCGGGCAACCCATAGCGGACTTCGACGGAGGGGGTCTATTCATGTCCATGTGGCACATCCTTCTGTCGGATGGCACCTATGTGGGCAGCATCTATGCTCAGGGCGCTCCCCCGAGCCCGGATTCTGTCATTGTGGGTGGCACCGGTGCGTTCTTCGGTGTTACGGGGGTGGTCGGAAGCATGGAAATCACGCCTCAGAGAGGGGCCTCCATGTCAGAAGACCCCGCGAACCGGCGAATTCACGGGGGCGGCAGATCGCGCACCACGTTCTATCTGTATCCGAAGTCTCGCCCGGAGGTCCAGGTCACGCCGAGCGGGCCTGCCGTTTTCCACGCCGATGATTTCTCCCTGGTTACGGCCGCCAAGCCTGCCCGGTCAGGGGAATGGCTGATCCTGAGCGCCGCGGGACTCGGCCCGACGAGCCCCAGCATCGATCCCGGCAAACCGTTCCCGCCGTACGTGGAAGGCAAAGTGCACCTGGTCACCTCGCCGCTGGAGGTGACAGTAGGCGGAAACGCCGCCGAGCTGCGCAACGCCATCGGCTGGCCGGGCCAGGCTAACGTCTACCGGGTGGACTTCCGGGTCCCCGAGGGAACCGCGGCAGGCGTGGCCAACCTGGGCCTGAGCGTTGCCTGGATCAACGGGCCGGAGGTGAAGATCCCGGTGCGGTGAACGGCGCAGCCTGGGCCAGCTCCTTCATCAGCCAGAGCTTGGCCACTCTCCAGTCCCGCTTGACCGTCTCCGGAGAGATTCCCATGAACTCGGCCGTCTCGTCCACCGTGAGCCCGCCGAAAAACCTCAGCTCCACCACCCGGCCCCGCCGCGGGTCCATCTCCGTCAGCCTCGTGAGCGCCTCATCCACCGCCACCAGATCCGAACTCCGCTCCCGAAGCGCAACGGCCGTCTCCTTCAGCGAGACCGGCGCCAGGCCTCCACCGCGCTTAGCCGCTCCGCGCGCTCGGGCGTGATCGACCAGGATGCCGCGGATGATACTCGCGCAAAGGGCAAAGAAGTGGACGCGGTCCCGCAAACAGCCTGGTTTCACGCCCAGCAGCCGCACATACGCTTCGTTCAGCAGGGAGGTAGTTTGGAGGCTGACATCCGGACGCCTCCGTTCCACATGCCGCCTGGCGATCCGGCGCAACTCCGCGTCCACCAGCGGGATCAGACGCTCCAGCGCAACCTGCTCGCCCCTGCTCCAGGCCTGCACCAGCGCGGTGATGTCCTGGGGAGTATCCGGTCCCATCGTCTGGTTCCACCGATTCTAGCACCAGCCCTGGGTACGTTTCCAAGCGAGGCGCATGCTCGTACAGTGAAGTCAGGAGAAGTTATGCGAGATTACGTGGAAGAGCGCGCCGGCGGACCTCGGGCAGCGGCCGCCGATAGGGTTACGGGCAGGAACAGAGGCGGGTGCGGCCTTTTCAGTAAGATGGATACCTGCTCCATGATGGTGCGCGTGATTCCATGACCCGAGAGAAGGACCGCGCGTGAGACTATATCTGGACGCGTGTTGCCTGAACCGTCTGACCGATGATCAGAGCCAGGACCGCGTGCGCACCGAGGCGGAGGCGGTTGAGCGGATTCTCGGCGTGATCCGCGAAGGACGGGCTACGTGGGTGAGCAGCGCAGTATTGGAAGTTGAGATCAGTCGCAACCCGGACACGGACCGTCACCACGACGTCGCTGTACTTCTCCGTGTGGATGTGTTTCTCAAGACTGACGACGGCCTTCTTCGCCGCGCCCGCCGGCACGCTCGGGAGCTTCGCGTTCGTGTGGAGAACCCGGTATCCTGGTACAAGGAAGTGCTGCCATGATCCCTGTCGAGAAGATGAGCGACGAGGAGTTCGAGCGGCACGCCCTGGCGGTCCTTCAGCGCGAGTTGGGTTTGGACGGACTCGCCCGCTTTCTGCGCGTGTATCGAGCGGGGGGCGGTGACTACACGCGCAATCGCCACCGCTGGCTTGAAGGAGCCACGATTCAGGACATCATGGCCGAGCTGGAGCGCCGGGGCCATTCGCCCGAGTAGTCCGCTGGTATCACCGCACGGGGCTCCCGTCCTTGCCTCCAGCCTCGCGCGCCGGTGCTATCTTGAAACGTGGAATTCAACCTCGACCCCGTTGAGGTGCGCGTGCTCGGGTCGCTCGTCGAGAAGGAGATGACGACGCCCGAGTATTACCCGCTGACGCTCAACGCCCTCATCAACGCCTGCAACCAGAAGTCGAACCGCGACCCCGCGGTCGGCTTCGACGAAGACACGGTGCTCGAAGCGCTGGAACGCCTCCGGAGCAAGAAGCTCGTCTCAACGATAACGGGGGCGGGCATCCGCGTGCCCAAGCACCGCGAGCTGCTGTCGGAGGCGCTGAACCTGGGGCGCAGGGAGCTGGCGCTGGTGTGCGTGCTGATGCTGCGCGGGCCACAGACGGTGGGCGAGCTGCGCGGCCGCACCGAAAGCGCGCACAGCTTCACCGATCTGGAGGAGGTCGAGAATTGCCTCCAACGGCTGGTGGAACAGGAGCTGGCGGCCCGCCTCCCGCGCGGACCCGGAACGAAGGAGCCGCGCTATGCGCACCTGCTCTCGGGCCCGGTGAAACAGGAACAGGCGGCGGCGCCGCAGCCCGCGCCGGCTCGCTCCGGCCAGGAGCGCCTGGCGGCGCTGGAAGCCGAGGTGGCGCAGCTCAGAGAGGAAGTGCGGTCACTGAAGGAACAGTTGACCGACCTCCAGAGACAGCTTGGAATCATCTGAGAAGTAGCGCCGGTTTTCGACCGCCGACGAAGCTCTCGCTACCCGGCGGAAACTCCTAATCGCTCTGCCATGCTGGCGTGAAGCGCCCTGGCGGACCCGAGTCCTTCGGTGGCTTGCTCCCACGAGGGCTCCGCGAAATCCCCGGGGTAGCGAAAGCGCACTGCGTACTGGGTGAGCTAG